>JBBAWV010000054.1:0-28309 GCA_040396995.1 Nodosilinea sp.
CCTCACGGGTTGTAGAACCTTACACAATTATCACACGAACTCAGGGAGAGCCTCCACGGCTCCCTTGCGTACTTCGCCGCCATCGGGCAGATCGGTGCCACTCATGCGGGTGCGGGCAGAGAACTCGATGCCCTCGGCGGCTTGGGAATCGAAGCCCAGGCTGGCTCCCATCTTTTCGGCGAGGCGCACGATGGATTTACCTTCGGGGGTGGTGTCAAAAATGCTGGCAGCTAGGGCAATCGCCGCCACTTCCTCCACCGTATGACCATTCACCGGGATAAATTCCTCCGCCAAGCGGTTGCCCAGGGTAATGGTTCCGGTTTTGTCCAGCACCAGGGTATTGATGTCGCCACAGGCTTCTACGGCGCGCCCAGAGGTAGCGACCACGTTGAACTGCGCTACCCGATCCATCCCCGCAATGCCGATCGCACTTAACAAACCGCCAATGGTGGTGGGAATCAGCGCCACCAGCAAGGCAATGAGCAGGGTGATACTCACCGGACTTTTGATGTAGTTGGCGGCAGGCGGCAGGGTGGCCACCACAATCAAGAACACCAGAGTCAGCACGGCTAGCAGCACTGTCAGGGCTATTTCGTTGGGGGTTTTGCTGCGTTCAGCCCCTTCTACCAGGGCAATCATGCGGTCGATAAAGCCCTTGCCCGGATCGGCAGTCACCTGGATGACGAGCGCATCAGAAATGATCCGGGTTCCCCCCGTGACAGAGCTGGCCACATCGGAACCGGGTTCCTTCAGCACCGGAGCAGATTCCCCGGTAATAGCAGACTCATCCACGGAGGCAACACCCTCCAGCACTTCCCCATCGGCGGGGATCATGTCACCGGCAGAAACAGTAATGCGATCACCCCGGCGTAACTCCGTAGAACTGACTCTTTCCGTCGATCCATCCGCCAAAATTCGCTGGGCGTAGGTTTTCGTTTGGGTTGATCGCAGGGCGTCGGCTTGGGCTTTGCCGCGTCCCTCTGCCACCGCCTCGGCAAAGTTAGCAAACAGCACCGTAAATAACAAGATTACGGTTACCAACCCGTTAAATCCTGCCGAGGTTTCAGTTACCCCAAATACATTAGGATTTAGGGTTAACACAGCGGTAATCAGCGTACCCACCCACACCAAAAACATGACCGGATTCTTGATCATATTTTTGGGATTGAGCTTCACAAAGGCTTCTTTCATGGCCCGTTGATGCAGGTCAGAAAGGTTCGCTTTGGGGGTATGTCGCCGTTGCTGGCGAGGGCCACCCGGTTGTCGTATAGTGGAGTTCATAGTTAAAAGGGATGAACTTGCAAGGTCGTAAAAAAAAGAACAAGAAATCTTTCAGCCTAGGGAGGCTTAGCCCAAATTGAACGCCTCAGCCACCGGGCCAAGCACCAGAATGGGCAGAAAAGTAAGGGCACCGAGGATAATAATTGCCCCAGCAGTGACTCCCGTGAACAACATTGTGTCGGTGCATAGAGTACCGCTCGTTTCGGGGACGGGCTGCTTCCGAGCCATACCATCGGCCAACAAAATCAGGGCAATCATGGTCACATAGCGACCTGCCATAAGGGAGAAACTGGTACTCAAATTCCACCAGAGGGTATTGTCGCCTAATCCTTCAAAACCAGAACCATTGTTGGCGGCAGCAGAAGCATATTCGTAGGCCACCTGAGAAATGCCATGAAAGCCAGGATTGCTAATGCCAGCCAGGGTTTCAGAAAAGGCCAGAGTGATGGCGGAGGGAATCAGAATGGCGATGGGATGAATTAGCAAAATCAAGCTGGCTAAAACAATTTCTTGCTTTTCAATTTTGCGTCCTAAAAATTCTGGCGTTCGCCCCACCATCAGGCCCGTCAAAAAGACTGTCAGGATGAGAAACACAAATAGATAGGCAGTGCCTGTCCCTTGTCCCCCCCAAATAATTTGCAGAAACAGATTGGACAACGTAGCAAAACCACCAGGGGGCATCAGAGAATCATGCATTCCATTGACGGCACCACACATAGTTCCGGTTGTAGATACAGCCCACAGAGCCGTTAAGGCCCAGCCAAATCGCACCTCTTTTCCCTCTAAATTGGGTTGTACTTCTCCCAGAACCGAGTTAATTAAGGGATTGCCCTGAAACTCACCAACCGCTGTGATGCCAATCAGGATGATATACAGACCAAAGACCATCCAAAAGATCAGCCATCCTTGCTTGGGATTCTCCGCCAAAATGCCATAGGTGATGATCAAACCAGCAGGAATCACGAGCATGATCACAGTTTCTAACAGATTGGTAAAGTTGTTAGGATTTTCAAAGGGATGGGCAGAGTTAATACCAAAGAAACCACCGCCGTTTTCACCTAATTGTTTAATGATTTCAAAGTGAGCTACGGGGCCACGGGCAATCCATTGGGTTACTCCTTCCAGGGTAGTAGCTTGGGCAGGGCCAGCCAGAGTTTCGGGCACTCCAGCCATTAGGAGAGCGATTGCACCTACCACCGAAAGAGGCAAAAGAATGCGCGTTATCGACAATACTAAATCTCGATAAAAATTGCCAATGGGCTGTCCACTTAAGCCCCGAATAAAGGCGATTGACACAGCAATTCCCGTCGCTGCCGAGGTGAACATCAGAAATCCCAATGCCCCCACCTGACTGAAGTAGGTATAGGTGGTTTCGCCAGCGTAGTGTTGCTGGTTTGTATTCGTCACAAAGGAAATAGCTGTATGCAAAGCTAAGTCCCAGGAGGGGGCCGATAACCCGGTGGGATTCAGGGTCAAGCTTCCCTGGGCCATCAAGATGAGAAACACTAGTATCCCCATCACCAGGTTACTCGTCAGCACAGCCCTGATGTATTGAGTGCCCATCATAGAACGATTTACCGAAATTCCCGCTCCTGTAAAGATCAGGCGTTCAACGGGACGGGTGATCACATCTAGCCAGGTAGACTGCCCCAGAAAGACCCGCGCCATATAGCGCCCTAGCAGGGGTGCACTTACCACCAGTATGGCTAAAATTAGTGCAATCTGAACTAAACCTTGCACCATGTCAATCTATCCCCTCAAAGCAATACCGAGCGTAGGATAATGGAAAGAGTTAATCATCTAAAAAGTAAAACTTTGCCATTCATCATTCAGGCCTAAATCCCTAGGGCAAGTTTGCCTCAATCAATAATTTTATACAAGATATAGAAAAGGGTTTGGTGATAATTTATAAAGCGCGTTCTAAGCAAATTGCTTAGAGATGTTTAGAACATTTAGCCTCTATCTATACCAAGTGATATAGATCTAGCTAGGCACAGATATCCATCTTTTTTCTTGACATAGCTGCAAAGACTTCATGGTTTTTGAAGTCTCTCAGCAATCTCCATCAAATCATTCATCACCTTAACAATGCATACCTGGACTCGTACCCACTGGTTTTTAGTACTTCTTTTTCTAGTAGTTATTGGCTTGGAATATAGCACTCCACCCCCCTATGTGTTTGGCTACCTTTACATTGGGGCAGTATTGCTGGCTAGTGTTCGACTGGGACACCGGGCAACCCTCTGGGTGACAGGCATTGCTGTGGGCCTAACTTTGCTAAATTTGTGGGTTCCAGGAGTTGAGTCAATTACGCCGATTACCGTGGCAAATCGCACCATTACAGTGTTAGCGTTGATAGTGACGGCTTGGTTGAGTGATCGCATCCAACAATACGAGGTTGTCATGCTGCAACAACAGGTACAACTAGCCACTCAGGCTCAACTGGTGAAGGTGCGTGAAGACTTTGTTTCTACCCTAACCCATGACCTCAAGACCCCACTGCTGGGGGCAATTGAAACTCTCAATGCCTTTGAAAAAGGTCAGTTTGGTACAATTAATCATGCTCAACAACGGGCCATTGCTATCATAATTCGCAGCCATCGCATGACCTTACAATTGGTCGAAACCTTGATGGATGTTTATCGCAACGATATGGAAGGTCTAACCCTTAACCGAGAGCTTATAGATCTAACCAGTATTGCGGAAGAGGTGATCGTGCAACTGACTCCCCTGGCAACATCGCGGCAAATCCATTTATGCCTTCGTCAAGGCGACTCTGATTTTCGGCAAGCCTATTGGGTCAATGCGGATGCCTTTCAACTACAAAGGGTTTTTAATAACTTAATTACTAATGCAATTAATCATTCTTTAAGGGGGCATAAAGTCGAAATCTATATCACCCTTAAACATGATTTTTGCCAGGTGAAAATTCTAGATGAAGGCCAGGGAATTCCTAATCATGAACTCCCCTATCTCTTTGAGCGGTTTTATCAAGGGTATAGCGGTCGCCAAGCTAAAGGCACAGGCTTAGGGCTTTACCTTAGCCGTCAGATTATCGCAGCCCATAGCGGTAAAATATGGGCAGAACAGCGATCACCCCAAGGAGCTATCTTTGCCTTTTGTTTGCCCATAGAACCTTGAATTCCTTACCTCTCTAATTCACCTTGATCGTTTAACAGTTAATGAACGTAATTTATGCCATCCTCCCCGATTCGGATTCTCCTCGTTGAAGATGATGAACTCTTTCGACTTGGGCTAGTGACTCGACTAGCCCAAGAAGCTGACCTAGAAGTTACTGCCGAGGCCGAAGATGGAGAAACCGCGATAGCCTATATCAAACAACAGGTTTTTGATGTGGTGATCTTAGACGTGGGATTGCCTGGGATTGGTGGTATTGAAACCTGTCGCCAAATTAAACAACTTTACCCAAAACTACCAATTTTAATTCTTACGTCCCACTCTCAACCTGCGTTGATTAACTGTCTGATTGAAGCCCAAGCCCAAGGGTATTGCGTCAAAGGGGTGGCCGCAGAAACCCTCATTCTAGCCATTCGATCAGTGGCGGTGGGGGCTTCCTGGTGGGATGCGATTGCCTCCCAGGAAATTCAGACAGCCTTTCAACACACATCGTCCCCCTCGATGATGACCACATTATCCGACTCCGCCAATCCCTTAACCAAACGAGAACAGGAAATTTTGGCCTTAGTTGCCAGCGGTAAAAGTAATCAGGAAATTGCCGATGAACTCTACATTGCACCTGGAACAGTGCGAGTGCATATACATACTATTTTGCAAAAACTAGAGGTGCGTGATCGCACCCAAGCTGCCATTTTGGCCATCCAGATGGGGCTGGTTCCCCATGATCAAAGTCTCCAGTAATAAGGTATAGTCATTCCAATTTAGCTTGCGACGCCTGAACGTCTTTGAAGCAAGGCTTTCAGGGGCGAAATTGCCTCAATTTTATGCGAAACAACTATAACTGTAGCAGTGTATAAAGATAATAGAAGTATAGCTACTGGGCCTACTAAGGAGACGGCCAAGATGACTGTTCTATAGGTGATTTCATGATGCTGATGCCAGGTTGTGAGTCTAGAAGTTATCCATCGCAATCGTTCTGGATAACACCTCGAGAAACTGGCTGGGATCCTTGGATCGGCCATAGCTATCTTCCTGAAAACTGGAGAGATAGAGGGATTGTTTGGTACGGGTAAGGGCCACATAAAACAAGTGCTTTTCCTGCTCCAGATCCCCAGGGCCAAGGCTGCGGAAGTCGGGAAATTCGCCCTCCACCAAGCCAGCGATAAAAACATGGTCAAATTCCAAACCCTTAGACTGATGGGCGGTGATCACCAGCACTTGGTTATCCTGGGCCGAGAGGTGGTCGAGATTTTTGGCCAGGGCCGTAAACTCTAGCAGGGTTCTGAGGGCTACATTGGGCGGCAGGACAGGATCGTCTTGGCTAGCAAATATCGTCACCATTTGCTCCAGGTTTTGGACACGCTGGGAATCTTGGCGGTAGTGGTGAAGAAGGCCAGAGGTTTGCAACACCTGACGGAGCAACTCGGCGGGGCGCAGGCGATGGCTGAGGGCTTTCCATTGGGCGATGGCCTCAGCTAGGGGTTCAAAGGCCTCGCCATAGCGGTAATACAGGGCGGTGCGGTCGGCAGCGGTGGCCTCTAGTTTGGGGATCAGGTGAGCCAAGAGATGGACGGTGGTAGCCACATCGTCCATGGCGCGGTGGGTGGGCGTGGTGGGCAGGTGCAACACCTGGGCGAGGTGTCCTAGGCGATAGTTTTCGGCCTCCACAAAACGACGGGCCAGGTTGAGGGTATCCGCCCAAACCCACTGGGGAACGGGCAAACCCAGCCGCTGGGCCTGGGTGGTTACCATGCCAATATCAAATCCTACGTTATGCCCCACAATCAGGGCATGTCCCGCAAATTGAAAAAACTGCTCTAGCACCCGACGACTGGGCTGACCGTGCTGGCGTAGAAACTCGTTGCTGTAGCCGTGGATCGCTTCGGAGTCACCCACGTCGCCAGCATCACTAATGTAGGCCTGGAAGGTCGCAGTAATCTGACCATTGACCAGTTTTTGGGCGGCGATTTCCACCACCTCATCCTCGATGGCAACACCCGTGGTCTCCACATCAAACACGACCAGGGTGCCGTGGCGATAGGCGTCTATCACCGCACCGATGGGATCGTCATTGACAAAGGGCTGGGGCTGGGCCATATCCGTCAGCCACAGCCCACAGCCCTTGCCCTCACCATAGATCTGGCGCAGGGTTTCTAGGCCAATGCTACGCTTGGGAACCGTCAGCAGACGCTTAAAGGCCCCCGTATCAAAGGGATTCACCAAAAATCGAAGATAGGCGAGGGCATCTTTAATTTCCTGACGCATAAAAAACTGGTAGCGCTCCACAGTGACGCAGGGTACCCCTCGACTTTTCAACCCTTTAGCAATGGTTTCGGCCCGTGGATTGGTGCGAGTGAGCACCGCCACCCGGTTGTAGGCAAAGGTGGGCTGACGCCCTGCAAGGGCTTGGATGCGCTGGGCAATCCAGGTTGCTTCTTGATCCTCATCGGCGGCTAGGTGCACAACCACCGGAGTCCCAGGGGCGCTGGTGACGGGAATGGCGATGCGGGTGTAGCGGTCGGTAAAGGCGTTGGCAAAGGCGTCAGCGGTTTGGAGCAGGGTGCGGGTAGCCCGATAGTTCTCCGATAGGCTGTACTCCGTGGGGGCAAACTCTGCCCGAAATTGATCCAGAACCACCTCCGGCTCCGACCCTCTCCAGGCGTAGATGGTCTGATCCAGGTCGCCAATCATCGCCAAGTTGCCGCTATGTTGGGCCAAATGCCGCACCACTTCATACTCACCCAGGTGGGTATCCTGCACCTCATCCACCTGAATAAAGCTGTAGCGGTTGGCCCAATAGTCTGCCACCACTGGCACCAACCGCAGCAAGGATCGGGTCAAGAAAATCAAATCGTCAAAATCCAGGGCTTGGCGCTTCTGCAATTCGGCCTGATACAGCTCGGCCCACCGCTGATCCTGGGGATCCAACGCCGCAAACAAGCCATCGAGGCTAAGGTCAAGGGTGAGGTCATCGGGGCTAGCTTTGGCTTTGGCATGGCTAATCGCCGTTTTCACCTCCTTCACCCGATCCTCCAGACGATCCTTCTCTTTCTGCCGCATAAAGCCCCTCAGAATATCGGCGCTGTCCTCGGCGTCGTAGATGACAAAATCCGACGGCAGTCCCAGGGCTTCGGCCCCCATCCGCAGAATTCGCACACATAATCCATGGAAGGTTTTAATCGTGACCTGGCGCTCCGCCTGGAGGCGATCCCCCATCTCCTTGGCCGCCCGATTGGTAAAGGTGAGGCACAGTATCCGACTGGGATCCACCCCCTGGGCCAAGACCCGCGCCACCCGCGCCGACAGCACCGAGGTTTTGCCCGTCCCCACCGGGCCAACACCAACAAACTGCCTTGGAGGTGTTGGATGACCTGCTGTTGTTCGTGGTTGAAGGGAAGGGGGGTGGGCATGGTGGGGTTATTGGTTATTTGTTATTGGTTGTTGGGGGGGGGTATTGGTTATTGGTTATTGGTTGTTGGTTGTTGGTTGTTGGGGGGGTATTGGTTACTGGTTGTTGGTTGTTGGGGGGGATTGGGGTAAGTGTTCGCTACGCAATGTGACAGGCTGGATCAGGGAATGAGGGGCGAATGGTAGGATAACGGCCAGTCTGCATGGGTGGGGTTCTAGGCCCAAGTTACCCAAAAAATTAGGATTTCTACCGCCTTTTCAATGCCTCTCGCCATGCAGAGCTACTTTCTGACGGTTTTTATCCTGGGTGCTTGGTGTGTCATCCTTGCCCGACGGTCTTTCCCTGATTGTCTCTCCCTGACTGTCGATCTATATCCGCTCACTCATTTCTTTGAGGACTGCTATGCGCTCCAACCGCCTACGCTCTGTGGCCCTAGGGATTGCAACAACGCTCTCCCTCGGCACGCTATCGATGACTGCTGCCTGGGGACAAACCTCCCAAACCGTAGTGGGGGGCCTATCCGAAAATCCGAGCTACATCCGAAGCTGTCGCCAGCTCAACCGTGGGGTAGAGGTTTTTGACAACACGAACCTCGGCCCCTCCGCCAACCGCATTGGTACCTTAAATGCCGGCACTCAAGTTCGGCTGACGGGGGTGCTGGCCAGTGGTCGGGCGCAAATCTATCTACAAGGCCAAAACCTGTCCTCGGTGCAGCCCGTGGGTTGGATTACGGCCTCGGCGCTGACCAACTGCGGCAGTACGCCCCCGCCTCCCGCGACTAAGGCCTGTTTCCGCGCCAATATCGCCTTGAATGTGCGAGCTGCGGCCTCTTCCAATGCCGCCCTGATCACCGCCTTCCCGGCTGGCAGTACCCTGGTGGCCACCACCAATCCGCCCACCCAACAAACCTCTCCCAATGTCGCCCCCGACTATGGCCGGGTTTGGTTGGCCATCACCCTCAGCAGTGGGGGAACGGGCTGGGTGGCCCGCACGGGCACCTACGGCCAGGGCAGCAATGTCACGTCAATTCCCTGTCCCTAGGCGGGCTGGGGTGTAAAGCCACCGTTCCATGCCGTCGATGAGGAATTCTCCTGGTCGGCGGCACGGGTTCTGTGGGTCGTTGTGGTATCGCTGACGGGCAAGGGTTTGCGGCCATAGCTAAGCTGGTTCAGCCAAAACACGTCCTCGGAGCGCACCGTTTCAAACCCGGCCCAGCCCAGCCATGCCTCCACATTGCCCTGGGCGTAGTCGCGAATGAAGGGTTCTTCAAAAATTTGATTGAGCCAGTCGGTGGCCCGCAGGGTGCGCTGGTTGCCATCCAGAATAAGCACCTGACCACCGGGACTCAGCAGCCGAAAACTCTCCTGCAAAATCGCCTTGGCCACGGCGGGGGGCGTTTCGTGGAACAGCAGGGTCATACACACCACGTCAAAGGACGCCTCTGGCAAGCCAGTCTCAGCGGCGTTGCCGTGGCGGAAGGGGATCTCAAGCTGGGCGGCTTTAGCCTTGTCGTCGGCCATCACCAGCATTTGCGGCGACAGATCCAGCCCGATTACCTCCGCCTGGGGAAAGCGACGCTTCAGCATCAAGGTGGTGCTGCCCGTGCCGCAGCCTAGATCCAAAATGCGGCGCGGTTGGCCCTGAATGGCATTCACCAGGCTCTCCCGCACCCAGGTTTCGCCCGGTGGCAGTACGTACTGAGTGATGGGGTCGTAGGTGATGGCGGCGTCGATGTTGAGGTAGCCGTTTTTCACCCCATGGAAGTTGTGGGTCGTGTAGTAGTCGGGGTAGACCACCTGGGGATTGGTGAAGCGAGGCAGTTCGGTGTCCCAGTCGATGCGCTGGCGCAGGCGAAGAATGGCCTCACGGTCAATCAGCCGCTCGAAGATGGGCATCAAAAACTGATCAAACAGGGGTCGGGAGGAGGTCGCCATGGGCAGGGTCACATCTGACATTGCGTTTAGCCTAGCAAGCCCAAGGCCCAATGACTAGATTTAGCTTTGCCTAGAGAAAATCGTCGTTGGGCCATGCCTCTGAGATGACGACTCTGAGCGTTACTCTGGCGAAATCTGGGACGACACCGGAGCCGACCGCTGCCATTGGTTGCCCTGCACCAGGGTATGGGCCTGCCAGACGGGGTCGGTATGGGGATGATCGCTGCGGTAGTGGCCCCCTCGGCTTTCGGTGCGGAAGAGGGCGCTGTTGAGCACCAACCAGGCTACGTCGTACAGGTTGCGCAGTTCACCCCAGGCCCGCAGCACCGGCAGGCGGATCTGGTCGGGTAAATCCTGCGGTTGGTCGTCGGGCGTGAGGCTCTGTAGCGTTTGATTGAGCGCAGATTGCTCGGCTTCCTTACGCCAGTCTGCCAGGGTGGCAATGGCAGTTTCTAGCCCAGTTTGATGACGGCTGATGGCGGCGTAGTCCCACATCAGTTGGGTCAATTGCTGCCGCTGTTGTTCGAGAACCGCAAGACGGGGATCATGACTGGCCTCAACTTCTGGAGATTCGGGGGGCAGCGGGGCGGGAATGTCTGATTTCACCAAGCCCGCTTGCAGGGGGAGGTGCGCCAATTCTGCCCCATAGACCAAGCATTCTAGTAGGGAGTTGCTGGCCAGACGGTTGGCCCCATGGACGCCCGTGCTGGAATTTTCGCCCACGGCATAGAGGCCGGGAATCTGGGTTTGGCTGTGGCAGTCGGTGGGAATACCCCCCATCCAGTAGTGGGCGGCGGGGGCCACGGGCACGGGCTGGGTGAGGGGATCGCAGCCCCAGGTACGGCACACTCGGATGATATTTGGGAAGCGGTAATTCAAACGGTCGGCGGGAATGGGCCGCATATCTAGCCACACCTGCCGATCCCCGGTTTTTTGCAGATGGTGGAAAATCGCCCGACTGACCACATCGCGGGGGGCCAGTTCGCCATCGGGGTGATAGTCAAAGGCGAACCGTCGGCCTTCGCGATCCACCAAGTGTGCCCCCTCGCCACGCACGGCTTCGCTAATCAAAAAGGGCGGTGCTCCGGGCTGGGAGAGGGATGTGGGATGGAATTGGAAAAATTCTAAATCCCGCAGTTGCCCCCCGGCCCGCCATACCATGGCCACGCCGTCCCCCGTACTAGCGGCTGGGTTAGTGGTTTGGGCATAGACCTGACCGCCGCCCCCCGTGGCCAGCACCGTGGCCTGGGCCGACAGCCAACGTAGGGTGTGGCCCTGCACCAGGGAGATCCCCCGGCATTGGCCCTCGGTCAGCCAGAGATCCAGGGCAAAGGCCGACTCGTAAACGGTGATGTTGGGCCGTTTCAGTACGGTCTCCGCCAGGATAGAGACAATGGCCCGTCCGGTGGTGTCGGCGGCGTGGAGCACCCGATTGCGGGAATGAGCCGCCTCTAGGGTCATGGCCAAATCGGGGCCGCTGCGGTCAAAGGCGACGCCCAAATCCACCAGGCGATGGATGCAGGTAGCGGCATGGGTGACTAAGTGTTCCACCGCATCGAGTTCACATAGTCCGGCCCCGGCCCGCAGGGTATCGGCCACATGGAGATTGGCGGAATCGTCTGGCCCTAGGGCGGCGGCAATGCCCCCCTGCGCCCAATCGCTGGCCGAGAGAGAAAGGTTGTCCTTGGTAATCAGCCCCACCCGCCACTGTTCAGGAATGGAGAGGGTAGCATACAGCCCTGCGGCTCCACCCCCCACAACCAGGACATCAAAATCCCAGGGCGGGGTCGCCGTGGCCGGAGAAGGGATAGGCTGGGCCAAAGGGTACTCCTGTGGATGCTAAACGTTATACGGAGAAAGCCTGGGCGGTGGACATCCTGGATACGGTAATCCTGGATAGTCGTCATCCTGGACAGTAGATGTGAGAAAGCCCCTGTCAACACATCCACCGCTAGAGTGGCTACCGACAAGGGCTTAGTCTCTGTTCTAAAACCGTCTTTTTGAATCCATCAAGGGTTGAGTGAGCGAGGAAATTGCCTCAGCGCGTTCACCTTGACCGATTTACCTTAACCTATCTGTAGACGCCGTTGTTAAAGCGGTCGGCCCCTTCAACCAGCGCCGGGTCGGGCACGGTGACCGTGAAGTTGTCTAAGTTGGCTTCCAAAATTTCGATCTGCTTCTCGGACAGACCAGGCATATCCAACACGTCTTCCACGGCATCGAAGGGGGCATTCTGGACAATTTTGCCTGCCAGGGTGGGATAGAGGCCGGGGTACTTGCGGAAGCTCTGAACGTTGGTGTTGTTGAGGTCGAGCTTAGCGCCATACTCAGTTCTTAGCTTGGCATCCACAGCGTTGACCAGCGGACGTTCGGCCAGCAGGGCGAAGGCACTAGACCCATTTGCGGCCAGGGCCGGTTGCGCCATGCCAAACCCACCGAACCAACCAACCAGCACTCCAATTGCAATCAGCAGGCCAACCAGTCGTTTCATATCCCCTTTTCCTCTCCTACACAATTAAGAACTACACAGCGTTTCTAAGAGACTACCATTTTCCATCGCCCTTAGGGCGGCCTGGGTTTAGTTAGGGATTCCGTCAGGGATTTCGCTCGGAAAATGTCCAAACGACGTTCTGGTAACCCATGCCCCTAGACGCAGAAGACTAGTTTTTCACCGTGCGCTCTAGTTCTTCGGCGTAGGCTTCGCCAATGTCCTGCCCCCGCATCAAAATCGACTCGTGGCGAATGGTGGCCTGCACCGCCACTTGCTGACCCAGTTCGGGGGGGGCGGCACTCGTCTGTACCCAAATGGCTCCGGAGGGATCGGTGACTTGGTACAGAGCGCCCTCCAGCAGGGGCAACTGTCGAGTCACCTGGCCCTCAAAGGAGGCGGTGCCGCCCCGGTGCTGGCCCAGGTCGGCAATGGGGGTGGCAGGGCTCAGCCAGCCCATCCCAGGCAGACTGCCCAATTGTTCCCGCAGCACAAAGCCCAGGCCGGGATTAGCCCTAGCGCCCCCAATGGCAAGAGAAATGAACATTAGCCCGACGAGACCGGGGTAGGCAAACCGTTTGACCATGGCCAGGGGGGAAAGCAACGATGGGACACAAGGGGCGTTGACCGCGCTGACCTAGATGCCTCCTGCCGCGAAACGGGCAAAATCTGAGACACTGGGGAAGGCTCAAGGCCAGTCTGTCCTATCCTAGCCTTGAGGCCTAGGCTTGGAACAGGGTTCTGCCATTCCGGCAGAATCACCGGGGCGATCAGCCATACCCCAATTCCCTGGGGAACCCAGCATTCGCGGCCTCCCCCATCTCCCCTCCTTTGTTTAGCCGTCTGTGCCATGACTCAGATTCTCGATGGTAAAGCCCTAGCAGCCCAGGTGCAGGACGAACTCGCGCAGCAGGTGCAGTCGCTCACCGCCCAGGGCCATCGTCCCCCCGGTTTGGCGGTGATTATGGTGGGCGACAATCCTGCAAGTGCCGCCTACGTGCGCAACAAGGAACGGGCCTCCGGCAAGGTGGGCATTGCCTCCCAGGTGCATCATCTACCCGCCACGGTGCCCCAAACCGAGGTGATGGCACTGATTCAGCACCTCAACCAAGATGCCAATGTGGACGGCATTTTGGTGCAGTTGCCCCTGCCCGATGGCCTCGATGCGGTGGCCCTGCTCAACACCATCGACCCCGATAAAGACGTGGACGGGCTGCACCCCATTAACCTAGGTCGCCTGCTGCGAGGGGAACAGGGCCTAAGAAGCTGCACCCCCTATGGCGTAATGCGGCTGATGGCGGCCCATAATATTGACCCCACGGGTCAGCGGGCGGTGGTGGTGGGGCGCAGTATTTTGGTGGGCAAACCCATGGCCATCATGCTGCTGGAGGCCAACGCCACCGTCACCGTGGCTCATGCCCGCACGGTCGATTTGCCAGCCCTGACCCGCCAAGCTGATATTCTAGTGGCGGCGGTGGGTCGCCCCAACATGATCACCGCTGACTGGGTGAAACCCGGTGCCGTGGTGATCGATGTGGGCATTAACCGGGTGGAAAGCCCCGATGGCAAGGCCCGTCTGGTGGGGGATGTGGACTATGACGCCGTGGCCCCCAGCGCCAGCGCCATTACTCCGGTGCCCGGTGGCATTGGCCCCATGACCGTGGCCATGCTGCTGGAAAATACCGTCACCAGCTACCGTCAACGCCTTCAAATTTGAGGGTTTCCCGACGCCCCCAGGCCGTCCTAACCCGAGGCCCCGTCATCTCAGCAATCCCATCACCCTGGTTCATCTTCCTGTCCTTCATTCTGTTCAGACCCGTTTTGCCGCTATGGTGTCCGCAAACTCCCTCGACCCGAATTTGACTGAATTTGACCTGTCGGCCTATTTGGAGGAGCGTCGTCCCCAGGTGGAGGCGGCCCTAGATGCGGCGGTGCCCGTGCAGTACCCCGAAACCCTCTACGAATCTATGCGCTATTCACTGCTGGCGGGGGGGAAGCGGCTGCGGCCCATTCTCTGCTTGGCTGCCTGCGAGCTGGTGGGTGGTACTCCTGAGGTGGCCATGCCCACCGCCTGCGCCCTGGAGATGATCCACACCATGTCGCTGATCCACGACGATCTCCCCGCCATGGACAACGACGACTATCGGCGCGGACGACTGACCAACCACAAGGTCTACGGCGACGATGTGGCGATTTTGGCCGGAGATGCCCTGCTCACCTACGCCTTTGAGCATGTGGCCACCGCTACCCAGGGGGTGCCAGCGGATCGGGTGCTGCGGGTGATTGCGGGGCTGGGCAAGGCCGTCGGCGGCGAAGGTCTGGTGGGGGGGCAAATTGTTGACCTAGCCAGCGAAGGTAACCCCGACACCACCCTAGAAACCCTCAACTACATCCACAATCACAAAACCGCCGCCCTGCTGGAAATTTCCGTCACCTCCGGGGCCATCCTGGCCGGGGCCACCGACGATCAGATCCAACATCTGCGGGACTACGCCCAGCGCATCGGCCTCGCCTTCCAAATTGTGGACGATATCCTAGACATTACCTCCACCGCCGAAACCCTAGGCAAGTCCATCGGTAAGGATGTGGCGGCCCAAAAAGCCACCTATCCCAGCCTGTGGGGTCTGGAGGAATCCCGGCGACAGGCCGATAAACTCATTGATGAGGCCAAGGCGGCCTTAGACAACTTTGGGACGACCAGCCAGCCCCTCCGGGCCATCGCCGACTATATTGTTGCCCGCACCTACTAGGGATTAGCCATGCCGACGATGGAAAATTTTAGCGACATCCTCAATAACTACGTTCTCCTGGTAGCTTTGGTGGCCTGCGTCACGGCTCAAATTCTCAAGGCCATCATCGAACTGGTGCGCCACCGTAAGCTCAACCTCAAGGTGATGGTGGAAACCGGGGGAATGCCCAGCGCCCACTCGGCCCTGGTCACTGCCCTGGCCTGTGGCGTCGGCCAAACCCTCGGCTGGGCCAGCCCTTTCTTTGCCGCCACCTGCGTCTTTGCCATTATCGTCATGTACGATGCCGCCGGGGTGCGCCAAGCCGCTGGCAAACAGGCTCGTGTCTTGAACCAAATCATCGACGAACTCTTCCAAGAAAAGCCCGAATTCAACGAAGATCGACTCAAGGAACTCCTAGGCCACACCCCCTTCCAGGTGATTGCCGGATCGATTTTAGGCGTGTTCATTTCCTGGCTTGCGGCCCCTGCCTACGGCTTCTAGATTTGATTAGGGACGTACCACCACGCTCAACGTAGGGTGCCATTCGCGAAGCAATGCACCCATTCGGCACCCTTGATTCCTGGGCCGATCTCCTAATTCGACAGCGCTACTGCCGGAGTGAGCATCACCACCTCGCGGCTATCCACAATAAAGCCAGAGATGCCGTAGCCTCCCAGAACTTGGAGCGTGGTGGCGGCTCCCTCTAGGTTAGGACTATAGGCAATCAGCAAATAGGGCCGTTGGCGATAAACCGCCAACCCCACCGCTTGGCCGATTTGGCGCTGCACAGTTCGAGCGGTCTCTGGTTGGTATTGATAATCCACCAGTACCGCAAACCCCATGTCTAGGGGCTGTGGCGCATAGGCAATGGGGGTTGTGGCTCT
The DNA here is from genome assembly GCA_040396995.1 of Nodosilinea sp. GTDB lineage: Bacteria > Cyanobacteriota > Cyanobacteriia > Phormidesmidales > Phormidesmidaceae > Nodosilinea. The sequence goes on from JBBAWV010000054.1 coordinate 15,864, forward strand.
GGGCGTGGATGTGGTGGAAGGCGTTGAGGGCGTTGTTGAAGGCGTTGAAGGGCCAGCCGTAGATGGATTAGGCGCAGAGGGACTGGTCGGTGGAACCGCCGGATTGGTGCCCGGAGTTGGGGAGGTCGCCGGAGGGGTAGTCGTTGGCGGGGGATTGGTGGCAGTTGTGGCGGCGGGGCGGGCCACAAAGGCTTGTAGTCCCTCGACCTCGGTCATGTACTGCGCCCAGGCATTGGCATTTTCAAGACTGGTGAACCCCCCAGCCCGCACCACCGTATCACTGAGGTAGTTGCACACCATCACCGTGCTGCTAGAGGGCAACAGGTCTTGAACGCGATTGCGCTCAGCCTCGGTGTTGCCCCGCACCAGCAGCAGATACTCGTTGGTTTGGGGCGGGGGACAGGCGGGAAAGGCCACCTGAGCCGAGGCGGCAACACTGATCCAGGGAGTCATCAGTGCCCCTAGCGTTGCCAGCGTGAACGTCCGCCATCCTCGTCGCCCTAGGGAACGATGGGGAGCCGCTGTTGTGGATAACCCAAACCAGTTACTCATTGCCGTTGTGTCTGCCTTGCTAGAAATGCGCTGCTAGGAGCGCTGTGGGTCTACTACAATCTGCCAGCGATTCTAGCCCAAACTGGGCATTTTCAACCGTAGATTGCTGAGACCGCAACGCAAAGAGCCAGGACAGGCGGAAAACGGCGGACGACCCCTTTGGGAGGTCTAGGCCGAAATCGCTTCGGCGGAGGCCAGGGGATCGGGGATGGAGGCAGAGGGAGCCTCAAATTCCCCGGTGGCAATGTACTCTAGACGCAGCTTCAGCCAGGTGATGAAGGTCTTATTGGTGGAAATCACCGCCACGGCGGGCTGAGGACAGCTTGCTTTCACCGAGGCCAATTCAGGGGCGTCGAGGAACGCTGGAGCTTTGACCAGCCAAAAATCAAGGGCCTGCTCCTGTTCTTGGTAGTAGCGGCGACGCTCCTTCAGCACTTCCTCGAAGGGCTCTTCCTCGAGCAAAAACTTTTCACTGGCAACAGCGTAGTAGTAGGTTGTCATCGGGTTCTCCTAAACGATCTCTAACCGTGGGTCTAGCGTTACAGGGATGAGAAGGATGGGATCGATTCTGAATCGATCACCATCGATCAATCCTGCAATCAATCCTGAAAATTCGTGGGCACCGTGGTTGGCCCAGGGGGAAAAATTCCCCTAGCATCATCACATTTTAGCCCTAGCCTTGCCCCCAACAAGAGAAAAACGATAGGTGAGGTCACGAAGCAAGGGGAATGGTCAGGCCTAGAGGCTGAGCGGGACTCCGTAGATCACCTGTTTCATCTCTCGCACCGCCCGTTCTAGGCCCACCAAAACGGCCCGACTGATAATGCTGTGGCCGATGTTGAGTTCCTCCATGCCGGGGATGCAGGCCACGGGGTAGGTGTTCCAGTAGGTGAGGCCATGGCCCGCATTCACCCGCAGGCCCAGATCGAGGGCTTGGGCGGTGCCTTGCTGGAGGATAGCCAGTTGTTTGGCCTGATCGGTTGCCCCGTGGGCTTCGGCGTAGGGGCCAGTGTGGAGCTCGATAAACTTGGCCTTTACCTGGGCCGAGGCGTTAATTTGGGCGGCATCGGCATCAATAAACAAACTGACGGGGATGTTAGCCGACTGAAGCGTGTCTACCACCTGGGCCATCCGGTCAAGTTGACCCGCCACATCCAAACCGCCCTCGGTGGTGACTTCCTCCCGCCGTTCGGGCACCAGGGTCACGTAGTCTGGCTTCACGTCGAGGGCAATGGCAACCATCTCATCGGTAGCGGCCATCTCAAGGTTGAGGTGGGTGCGTACCGTTTGGCGCAACAGCCGCACATCCCGATCCTGCATGTGGCGGCGATCCTCCCGCAGGTGGACGGTAATGCCATCGGCTCCGGCCAGTTCTACAAGTACCGCCGCTGCCACCGGATCGGGCTCTACGGTACGGCGGGCTTGGCGCACCGTGGCCACATGGTCAATGTTGACTCCTAGGGTAGGCAATCCAATCGCTCCCTACAATGCAGTACAGTATTCGCCCTCGATCCTATCGCAAAGCTAGGGCCAAAAAATGCTTAAAAGAAGTCGATGGAGGGGGGGCGAGCGGGTTCTGGCATTGCGGCGGCGGTTCCTAAATCGGTTGGATAGGCCGGAGGGGGGCTAACTTCAACTGGAATGGGGGTGCTTTCTCGAGCTGCATTCACCACAGCCCCCAGCACCACGATGTCCTCCATCTCCAACAGTTCCTCTAGGATGGCTTCCAAGACCACCTTTTCTGTGTAGTCTGTCCGGCTGACGAGTACCAGACCATCGGCTTCGGTGGCCAGGGTTAGGGCATTGTTGTTGCGACTGAGGGGCGGTGCATCCAGCAACACCAAGTCAAAGCGGGCACGGGCAGAGGTTAAAAACTGATGCATTTCGCTGGATTCTAAGATCGCCGCTGCCTGGGACTGGGGGCCGGGGGCCGGGGCCATGTACAGATTTTCCACCTGGGGCACCATTTGCACGGGGTCACTGGGGTAGCCCGCGTAGTAGCGACGGGGAGAAGACACCGCCTCCGGGGGCGGCTTGACCCCCAGGGCCCTACTGTTGGAGGGATACAGGAGATCGCATTCGACAATCAGTACCCGTCGGCCTGCCCGTGCCGCTGCAATGCCTAGGTTCATCACCGTCGTGGTCTTGCCCTCTTGGTCGCGGCTACTGGTCACCAGCACGACCTTGATGGGCTGGCTGCTGTCTGGGCGATTAGGGCTACGACGCAGGTTGGTGCGTAGATCTTCGTAGCTAGCGAGGTGGGAAGACTGGGCCGCTAAGGTCAAGACGGGGTGGCGCTGGTGGGACGCTTTAGGCAGGGGCGGAATTACCCCCAGCACGGGAATATCTTGATCGCGGAAGATGGACTCCAGATCATCAGCGGTGCGCACGGTGCCATCAAGTAAATCCAGCAAAAACACCACCGCTCCGGCCACCAGCGTCCCCATCACGACTCCCAGCACCAGCACCACCACGGGGCTAGTGGCGTCCTGGGGCTGAAGGGCCGTTGCCGGGGGCTGGGCGATGGTCAAACTGCTGACGGTTTCGGCCTCGGCGGCTTCGGCGTCAATGCGTCGGATCTGAATTTGGTCGTAGAGGGACTGGGTGCGGGCCACTTGCTGGGCCAAGCGTTCGCGCTCTAGCTGCTTATTGGGCAAACTGGAGTATTGTTGCCGCAGTTGGCCATCGGCCTGGGCCAAAATCTGTTGCTGCCGTAGCAGGGCTTCTCGCTCGTTGGATAAGAGCACCAACTGGTTAGCTAGGGCAGATCGAGCCGGGTCTAGGGAACTGCGTTGGCGCACCTCACTGACGTTGGGTAAGGCAGCAAGGTCTTCTCCCCCGATCACCTCGGAGGCGCGTTCGGCCAGCAGCCGATTGTAGGCCGCGAGGTTAGTCCGCAACTCTTGCATGGTGGGGTGAGCTTCCCGCAGGGTGGGAGCCAATAGTTGCATTTGGGTCTCGGTCTGGAGAATCTGAGTCCGCAGTTGGGCAATAATCGGGTCGGCACTGAGGGCGGAGGCGGTGAGGGCCTCGCCGGGGTTCAACCCTAACTGCTGCTGAAGGCTCTGAATTTGGGACTCTAGACCCGCTAGGGTGAGCTGGTTTTGACGCTGTTGTTGTTGCCCGCCGGAAATGGCCCCTAGCAAACTGCCATCCAGGGCGGCCTGAATCGCAGGACCTTCCTGACGGTCATAGGTCTCCAGGGCTTGCTCGGCAGTTCTCAGGTCAGCCTCCACCGCTGGCAACCGATCATCAAGGGCAGCAATAATGGCCCTCAGGCGAGATCGGTTCGTCACACGACTTAGCTCCACCATGCCTTCCAGCAGCAGTTCCAAAACGGTCTGGGTCTGATCCGCCGTTGGTCCCTGAAACACCACAGCCACCTGCTGCACCGTGTCGTCCTCACCGTCCAACCGAATGGTGGTAGCCTTGCGAATGGCCTCAGGAGAAAGCGGCATATTCCGATTGGCCAATTCCTGGGACACTTGCTCTAGCAGCACATCGGCTAACAGAAATTCCTGAGAGATAATGCCCTGCCCCCGTTGTTGCACCTCCGGGCCAGTGGTTGTCAGCGCCACCACAGGCGCATTAATCACTAATATTCCCTCAGAGCGGTAACTGGGCGGCGGCGGCGGTTGCAGGGCGACCACCGTTGACAGGCCAATCACCCCCAACCAACTGGCTAGGGCTGGCCATTTGTAACGATCCAGGGCAAGCAGGTAGCGGCGGATCAAAGAAGAGGGCATTGACGCAAATCAGAAACAGGAATTGAGAAACGGGGCACTGTCAGACAACGGGTCAGTCGAATGGTCGGTCACTAGCAGACCGCTGGGGTCGGGGTACTAGGGTCGAAACAGAGAGTCGGCGGCATTGGTGAGGGAATCAAAGAAGAGCAGGAAGCCTAACACATCTCGAAAGGGTTGGGTAAAGGTGTTGAGCGCATAGGTAACACTCGCTAACAAATTACGATCAACCACAATCACATCATTTTCCTGGAGGGGGATATTCTGGCTGAGATCTCCCCCCACAGCAGCCCTAGCATCCACCATCAGGGTATCAGCGGATCCCTTTTCGGGGTTAAAGCGCAGGACCGCAATACGATGATAGGCGGCCACATCAGGGTTTACCCCAGCTTGGGCCAGGGCATCTAAGAATCGGCTACCGTTGCGCAGGGTAATGGCCCCAAACCGAGCCTCCGTACCCCGTGCCCCAGAGGCCCGGTTGAGAATGCGCACAACCATCTCCGGCTTAGCAAACGTCGAATTAGCCACCAGATCCCGGTCGTACTCGTCAAGGCGACTAGGATCGAGGCGGGCTACAGACACCACATCGCCACTTTGCAGTTGAAGATCGGGAATGGGCTGTCCCAGACGCAGGGGCGTAAACAAGTCCACGGTTCGGGTCAGCACCCGTCCATCGGCCAGGGTGCGCTGCACCTCAATGGTACGGAGATCGGCTAGGGCAGAGGCTCCCCCCGCCGTCACCAGGGCTACCGAGAGTTGGGGGGCTGGTAGTGGGTAAAATCCCGGTCGTGGCACCTCGCCCACGATGGTTACTTCTACGGCTCTTTGGGTCACCAGGGTCAGGGAAACCTCGGGATTCACCACATACTGGTCGTACTGCTGCCGAATTTGTTCCTGGGCTTGGTCGAGGGTGAGCCCCGTGAGATTTAGGGTGCCCGCCAAGGGTAGAACAATATTGCCCTGGATATCTAGGGTGGCCTGAAAACTCAGGTCGGGGAACCGCTGTACCCCCACAAAAATGCTATCCCCAGGCCCTAAACGATAGAGGTCGAAAGCGGGCTCCGCCAGGGCAGGAAAGTCATCGGGGCGAGGGGTAATAGGCCGGACAGGTTCAACCGCACTAGGCCGCAACGGAACGCTGGGGGCAGGGGGGGCATCGGTAGTATCGCCAGTATCTCCCCCCTGAGTATTGCCATTATCTTCCCCCTGGGGCGACCGGGGCACATCCCTAGGGGTATCTAGGGGCGCATCCAGGGGCGCATCCAGGGGCGCATCCAAGGGCAGATCCAGAGGCAGAGATACCTGGGCAAAACTAGGGCCCGTCGTTAGGACGAGCACTCCCCCCAGCACGCCGCCAAACCATATCCCTCGCGGCCATCGCCAAGCCATCCCTAGGCCCACCCTACTCATCCTACGCCGCGCTATTCCTGGGGCCATGGCCTAATCCACCTGAAACTTGATTTGATAGTGAACGCGACCCTGTTGTCCCACCTGTTGCCGCACCGTAGTATCTGGGTTATCAAAGGCAACGATAATTCCAGTCTGGGACGGAGTATAGCTACCCTCCAGCGTCACCTCCGTTTGTCCCGCAGCTAAAACCTCTCTGAGATCTAAGGCGATGCCCTCCGATGCAAATCGTTGTTCCACCACGCCATTAATCGCCAGGGTACCGCGAAAGGTTACGCCCTCTGGCACCTGTACCGACAACCGCTGCGGCCTCGCCAGTGCCTCCGGATGGAGACTAATCAGGTTCGTTTGAGGCTGATAGGATCCCACGACGGTCTTGATGGAATGATCAGACAGCAAAGCCCCAAGGGCTGGGTGGGAAATCTGAAACGGTTGCCGCTGCGACGAGGAAGAGTCCACCATCGTCGTGGTTGCCAGCAAAACCAGGAACGCAACACCAAGGGCAGAGGGATTAACCATAGGGATGAGGTTCAAGGGTAGCGGATTCAGAACGGCGACACAACGGAACAGAATTTCCCTAGGCTGATCAGGTTCGGGGTCGTTCTTAGGGGGATCACCCTAGGAAATAACACTTAGAAAGTAACGCGAATGGGCCATGGCGTAACTATTGTGTAACCATTGCGTCAATAGGCTGCGTAAGTAGGCTGTGTAAATAGGCCAGAGCAGATGGCCCTAGCCTAGCCCCCGTTGACGCCTATGGTAGCAACCGAGTTCCGATTCGTCTCTGTCCTCAGACCGTCTCGCTAGGAAAAAGATCCGAATCGTAGCGTTCTGGAAACCATAAAAAAGGAGAGCCTTGGCTCTCCCGGAAGTGTGAATGATTAGAATTGGGCGGGTTGTCGGTTGAGGGTTCTCTCCGTAGGCGATTGCGCAACCCCTGGCTACGTTTTCGGAGCTGTCGTTGGCGGGCACTGCCACCTCGCCCCTTATCGTTACGACCGGAGCGACGGGGGGATTCCCATCGCTTCAACTGTTGCGCCATGGCGTCCTCCTCTGGTGTAATTCAACTCCTACAGGGATGGCTGATACTAGATTCGGTTTGTTTACCCCCGGTACTAGCGGTCGAGGAGACCTGCCCCCTACGGTTTGTCAGGCTAGCATCGAGGGTTTTTATTTCCGATTTTGTATGACCTCCACGTTAACGAGTCGAGCCAAGTTCGTCAAGGCATGGTTGCCGGGTAGCCCCATGAGCACGCCACAGCACAAAAAAGCCTCCCACAAGATCATGGGAGGCTTCTCAACCCTGAAAGGGTCGGTAGGCTGATGGCAACCTACTACTTGACGATCACCTTAGCGCCAGCTTCTTCAAGATCTTTCTTGGCGGCTTCAGCGTCGTCCTTAGCCACGCCTTCCTTCACAGCCTTAGGAGCGGCTTCCACCAGTTCCTTAGCTTCCTTCAGACCCAGACCAGTCAGACCACGCACCACCTTCAGAATGGCGATCTTCTTGTCGGCGGGCACACCTTCGAGAATCACGTCAAATTCGGTCTTTTCTTCTTCGGGTTCAGCAGCAGCAGCACCGCCACCACCAGCCATCATGCCGGGAGCCATCATCATCATGCCGCCGCCTACAGAGGGGGAGGCATCCACGCCAAAGGCTTCTTCAATTTGCTTGACCAGCTCAGAAGCTTCCAGCAGGGAAAGAGACTTTAGCTGTTCGAGAATTTCGTCGGTTTTAGCAGACATCGTTAAGACTTAACTCCTGTGTACAACAAACAAACTTGAGCATTGAACAAATTTGGACGACGGCTCTTAAGCCGCATCTTGGCCCTGCTCGGAGACCGCCTTGATGGCGCGAGACAGCGAAGACGGAACTTCGTTGATACCCACGGCCAGCTTGGTCGGCACCGCTTTGACGCCCACGGCCACACGGGTCGGCATCGCCTTGATGGCACCTGCCAAACGGGCCATCAGTTGTTCCTTCGTCGGCATTTCCGTGATCGCTTTGACCTGATCTTCGGTGAGCGCCTGACCCTCCATAACCCCACCCCGGAGGATGGTTTTCTTGGATTCCTTTTGGAAAGCTTGATATTCCTTGATCGCGCCGCCAAAATCCTCCTTCACCAGCACAAAGGCTGACGAATCACTGAGGAATTCGGTCATGGCTTCCCAGTTGCTGTCTCCCTCTACGGCAATCCGCATCAGGGTATTTTTGGTGATTTTGCACACCGCACCCTTGGGCCGCAAGCGGTTCCGCAGGTTGGTAATTTCAGCAACGCTAAGACCTTTGTAGTCAATCACAAAGGCGAGTTGAGCTTCCTTCAGTAAGTCCTGAATTTCACCCACAATCTCCTTCTTATTCGCTAGGGTTCTCCCCATATCAATCTCACCTCCTTTATAGCGGGGATAGAAAACTCGATGCTCACGGACGGATGACCATCGTTCGTTATTTGCCAACTCTTCCCAAAACAAAGCCCCGACCAATTAGCCGGGGCAGACTCACGCTTGCCAGCCTCCAGATTAGAACTGGAAACCTACATCGCAACGTCAACCTCGGCAGGATTTATGCAGGAAAAATGCACCTGCTGTCTACGGTCGTTTATGCAGTTGTGAGGGACTAGGGCAATCGCGGCTCCTTCGTGAAAACTTGAAACTTGGACGCTGGCAGAATCTAAGCGGCTTCAGGCAGCTTATAGTCTCGCAGAGCGTTCACATCCAGACGGATGGACGGCCCCATGGTGGAGGCAATTGCCACCGTGCGCCAGTACCGACCCTTAGCACCGGAAGGACGATTACGGTCAACGCACTCCTGGAGCGCCTTCAGGTTGACCAGCAGATCCTCAGCACTAAAATCGGCCTTTCCAAACATAACATGGACAATACCCGTTTTGTCGGCCCGGAACTCTAGTTTACCTGCTTTAAATTCGGTGATGGCCTGGGGCAGGTCAAAGGTAACGGTACCGCCCTTGGGAGACGGCATCAAACCACGGGGGCCGAGCTGACGACCGAGCTTGGCGACCTGGGGCATTACGTCGGGGGTCGCAATCAGAACGTCAAAGTCCATCATGCCCTTTTGGATATCCTCGATCAGGTCTTCAGATCCAACGATATCGGCTCCAGCAGCGGTGGCCTCGGCCACTTTTTCGCCCTTGGCAATGACGGCCACGCGAATGGTTTGCCCCGTGCCCTTAGGCAGAATCACCGTCGTCCGCAGTTGTTGGTCGGTGTACTTCGGATCGATCCCTAGACGGATATGGGCTTCTACAGACTCCGTAAACTTGGCCGTAGCGGTTTCCTTCAGCAGTTCCAATGCTTCTAGGGGCTCGTACAGCCGATCTTCAACTTTGGCGCGGGCGTCTTTCAGACGCTTAGACATTTTGGTAGACATGATTTACTCCTTGGGGTGCTGGCGAAGGGTGACTTCTCCCCCGTAATAGATGACAAAGACAAGATGACAAAGACCCATGGGCTTAACGGTGGCTAGGATTGTCCTAATCCGCCACGGTGACACCCATGTTACGGGCGGTGCCTTCCACAATTCTCATCGCTGCTTCAACGTCGTTAGCGTTGAGGTCGGGCAGTTTGGTTTCAGCGATTTCTCGCAGTTGGGCACGGCTAATGGAGCCCACTTTCTTGGTACGAGGTTCACCGGAACCACGCTCAATCCCAGCCGCTTTCTTAATCAAAACCGAAGCGGGAGGGGTTTTGAGGATAAAGGTAAAGCTCCGATCTTCAAAGACCGAGATTTCTACGGGCACCACAAGCCCCACTTTATCCTGGGTTCTGGCGTTGTACTCTTTGCAGAACGCCATGATGTTCACCCCGTGCTGACCCAGAGCTGGGCCAATCGGGGGAGCAGGGTTAGCCTTGCCAGCCGGAATGGCTAGCTTAATCAACGCAACAACTTTTTTGGCCATCGATTAACTCTCTTTTTCCACTTGATTAAACTCCAGTTCCACCGGAGTATCGCGCCCAAAAATAGACAGCAAGGCTTTCAGCTTGCTCCGTTCTGGGCTGACTTCCACCACCTCACCCTCAAAATCCTTGAAGGGGCCGGAGAGGACGGTAATTTTGTCCCCAGGAGCCATGTCGATCTTGATAACGGGCTTTTGCTCCTCAGTGCGCTTGAAGATGCGCTTCACTTCGCCTTCGCTGAGGGGCATTGGCTTTACGTGTCCCCGGCCTCGCCCGTAGGCTCGACGCTGCTCAGCACCAACGAAGTTGATGACATGGGGGGTGTTTTTAACCACCAACCAAGCATCTTCTGGTACTTTCCATTCTTTGATCAGATCGTCCCACTTTTGTCGAATTTGCAGCAGTACGTAGCCAGGAAATACCTTTTCTTCGGCACTCTGGTGACTACCGTCTTTTTTGAGCTTGCGAATGGGGGTTTGAGGAATCTCAATCTTGAGGATGTGATCCGCTCCATCCAGGGTTTGACGACGCTGCTCCAGGTTCGTCTTCACCTTTTTCTCACAGCCCGATGCCACCTGAACGGCATACCATCGAGCATGGTGGCGAGACGCACCCGCAGACTCATCATCGGCGGCCTCGGCGTCTACACCACGAGGGAGATCGGCATCTTCGTCCCCATCGAAGGAGGACCTCTCGTCGTTAAAGTCGTCTGAGGTCAACGCCATTAAAACACCTGCTGTGAAACCCATCGAAAGAGTTGATCGACCAAATAAATGAGGGTGGCTGAAAGGCTAACCATGAGGATGACCGCTGCCGACTCGCTGATCAACTGCTGACGGCTGGGCCATACCACCTTGCTCAGTTCTTCTTTTGTTCCCTTAAAGAAATCAGCCACGCTGAAGCTACCCTCAGCTTCGGTGACCACCGATCCTTTGCGCTTTGATTCGACTGCCGCGTCTTTTTTTGCCACTGGTGCTAGCTCCTTCTGGATATCTGGCCAGAACTGGGATACCATCCGGTGCAATGAGCCAAATCAATTAACGGCACAGAGTTAAATCAGTAGCAGTGCCCGTGGCATTGTCCCAGAATGCTCTGGCAACAATACCATTGGACACTTGCTATCTGGGTTACTCAGCGCGCCCTGGAGGACTCGAACCCCCGACATCGGGTTTTGGAGACCCGCGTTCTACCAACTGAACTAAGGACGCATGGGGCCGCCAATCGCTGGCCTATGGCTGGATGGCCGCTCTATACCCAGCTTACTTGATTGGGCGGTCAAACCGCTGCTTGAGTCGGGTCGCTTTACCGACGCGGTCACGCAGATAGTACAGCTTAGCACGACGGGCCTTACCACGACGCAAGACTTTAATATCGGCCAGCTTGGGAGCATGGAGCAAGAACACCCGCTCTACCCCAACCCCTTGAAAAACCTTGCGAACCGTAATGGAGCGGTTAATGCCACCGTTCCGCATAGCAATCACGGTACCCTCGTAGGGCTGAATCCGCTCTTTGCCGCCTTCCTGGATACGAACGCCGACGCGGACGGTGTCGCCGACATAGATCTCAGGCAGGTCTGTTTTTAGCTGCTCCGCTTCAATTGAGCGGATGATTTCCTCTGCGTTCATAGAGCCTGCGAATGTGCACGGTCTATGATTATAGACTATGGTGGGGCGTTATGACTACCTCTGAGGAAATCAGAGCGTCCCTCTTAAATTTTTGGCGTTTGGCTTGAGGTTGGGGCGTCGCAAAACTACTCGATGTACGTCTGTCGAAGCCCTGTTCCTAAGCTAGGCTCACCAGGGTTAGGACTGGTTGGCCTTGAGGGTTTCGATGGCTTGGCGAACGTCGGCCAGTTCTTGGGTAAGGGCCGCTAGGTCGCTCTGCACCGTAGGGTCGGCGACGGGGGTGGCAACGGCGTCCACAGTGGGCGAAGAACTGTCCACATGGGAGAAGGGGCTGGGCATTTGGCCAAACAAACTATCGACAAACTGGCGGGCTTCCCGCTCGGTGACTTCGCCCTTGCTCTCTAGGGTCTCTGCTAGGCGGCTAACATCGCTGCCAAGGGCCGAGAACCGCTCACCGGAGGACTGGGGATCTTGAATAGCCTCCAGCAGGGTGGCCGTTGCGCCTAGGGTAACGCGGAAGCCCTTTTGGATGGTGGTGGTCACAGTATCGGGGGTCATGGTGCAGTCCTTGCTATGGGGCTTGATTGACAGAAATCGTAAGGGAAAAATCGGGCTGGCGAGTGGAGAAGGTGGGCGTAAAGATAGCAGACTAAGCCAGTGCGATAGGGTTCTCGGTGGACACCCAGGCCGGGAATGCCCTGATTTTAGCCTGAACGTTAGTGATTGACGGGGCCGTTCAGGGGGCGACTAGGTGGCTTGGTCGAGGTAGATAGTGAGGTCATCATAGAGTTGGGAGAGTCCGGTTTCGGTGGTGATCCGCAGACGGTCGTCGCGCAGGGTGAGGAGAACTCTGGCGGCGAAGGGGCTGGCCCAGAGGTTGGGGTTGCAGAAGATTTCTAGGAACACGTCACCGCTGTGGCGATGCTCTGTGGGGGGTAGGGGAGCACGGCGGGGCGATCCGGCGGCGGTGGCAGATTTCATTTGGCTGATTAGGGCGTCCAGATCGGCCTTGAGGGCTTGGGCGGCGGCGGCGGAAAAGCTGAACTGGATAGATCCATCAGCAAGATTGATGGTGATGGCCTGGGACATGGGCAAGGTCTGGGAAGGAACGCTGTCATTCTGGCATCTTCCCTGGCCGCTGCGAAGATCTGGGCTGGATTAGATGCGCCTAGATGAACAAAAAACAAGCGGTGTAGGGGAATCCG
>JBBAWV010000055.1:0-28021 GCA_040396995.1 Nodosilinea sp.
AGAGCTAGAAATTCCGCCAAATACCAGCTGAATTGCCATATTGAGAATTGCTGTCCCAGCGATGGGTGGGTTGAAAGTAATGAGGGGCCAACTTTATTAATGAGCCACTCCATTGTCTCACTAACCCTCCCAGCGATGGGTGGGTTGAAAGGCAAATGAACTTGGCGTAGCCCCGCGCACCGTTCAGTCTCACTAACCCTCCCAGCGATGGGTGGGTTGAAAGGGGAGTAACCCTGTCCAGGATCCCTCTCAAGGGTTCGTCTCACTAACCCTCCCAGCGATGGGTGGGTTGAAAGTGAATATCTACCTGGGGCGGCGCAAATTCAGGGAACAGTCTCACTAACCCTCCCAGCGATGGGTGGGTTGAAAGGGATTTTGGCCCATTTCTGGGATGTCATCATGTACGAGTCTCACTAACCCTCCCAGCGATGGGTGGGTTGAAAGCCGCCTCTTGGGGCTGTAGCCCGTTGAGGGTGTCCCGTAGTCTCACTAACCCTCCCAGCGATGGGTGGGTTGAAAGTCTACCCAAGGGGCCAAAGCCTCTAGGTCGAATACCGTCTCACTAACCCTCCCAGCGATGGGTGGGTTGAAAGGGGGAGTGCTGGGATAGGGGGCTGATATGGCCTGGTGTCTCACTAACCCTCCCAGCGATGGGTGGGTTGAAAGGTTAATAGCCTTTTTTCCGAAGGTCTTTGCAATCTAGTCTCACTAACCCTCCCAGCGATGGGTGGGTTGAAAGGCACAGGTTACGACCGTTGCCAGCGGTGCGACGATGTCTCACTAACCCTCCCAGCGATGGGTGGGTTGAAAGTAGCCCTGAGCTTGCCGCACAGATTCGGGCCAAGGGTCTCACTAACCCTCCCAGCGATGGGTGGGTTGAAAGTGAACTAGTAGACGATGTGGCCGAAGACCTGGGCCCAGTCTCACTAACCCTCCCAGCGATGGGTGGGTTGAAAGAAGTGCCAGATTGAATTGATTTGCGGCGATTCCGGGGTCTCACTAACCCTCCCAGTGATGGGTGGGTTGAAAGATCAGGTAAGGATCGTCATCGTCGTGTCGCAGCACATGGTCTCACTAACCCTCCCAGCGATGGGTGGGTTGATAGCGTTCATGGTCGATGCCGTTGCCGTGTGCAGCGCTTGGGGGTCTCACTAACCCTCCCAGCGATGGGTGGGTTGATAGCAATGCGGCAGACCGGGAGATTGCAGAGCATTCTGTTTCACTAACCCTCCCAGCGATGGGTGGGTTGATAGGAAAGAGGTCATGCAGAATGGCGGATTCTACGTTGAGGTGACACCAGTCCGCCCAGCGATGGGTGGGTTGAAGGAAGATGGTCGGCTAGTTGGATCCTAAATCCAAGAGCATTTGGGAGGGTTGAAAGGAGCGCTGCGATTGCACCAGCAAAGGAAACTCAGAATTGAGTATTTACGACATCTAATTTGCAAACAGCATAATCACCTGTGTAAATCTCTTATTCAAGCTAAAACGACATGAATGTGCGAAAAACGACGCTAATCTGCGAAATGCGACATTTAGCGTGCGAACGTACAGATGGTTTGAGAATCATGGAGAATAGGAGACTCGAACTCCTGACCTCTGCGGTGCGATCGCAGCGCTCTACCAACTGAGCTAATTCCCCGATGGGTTGAACTTATCCTACCAAAACTCCGTGGGTTCAGGCGGAGGGAGCCTAGGAAATTCCGTTTTCTCCATCAAAACAGTAGTCGGCTAGGGCGGTCTCTGCTACACTAGCCAAAGACTATTCCTTGGAAGCGTGGCTGAGTGGTCGAAAGCGCCTCCCTGCTAAGGAGGTAGGGGAGTAAACCTTCCCTCGTGGGTTCAAATCCCACCGCTTCCGTATTTTAATCAATCTTGTGCTGTGGCTGTATCGATGGAGCAAGGGGCTTAAGCCCCTTGCCTGGACGAGCGGTAGAGAAAATCGGCGGTTCTATCTAGGTAATGAATGCCCTGTCCTAGATGTGTTGCTCTAGGAGCTCCACAATGGTGCGATGCTCGGCGGGGAGATCGGCGGGGGCATCTTGGCGGGTGTCGGTGATCAACCAGTCGAGGGCGGCGGCTTTCATATCGATGGAGGCTCCGGTTTTATCGACGCAGTAGCGGCCAAACACCAGCTTATCCACCAGACGCACACCGGGGCCAATGCGGGAATATTCAAAGATCACGCTCTTGTCCACGATGGATCCGCTGCAAATTTCGCAGTTGTTGCCGATGGCGCTGGGGCCAATGATGGTGGCTCCGTCTTCAATGTGGGTCATGCCGCCGATGTAGACGGGGCCTTCGACATGGATGTTATCCCAGTTGGCCTTCACATTTAGGCCCACATAGACGCCGGGGCGAATTTCTTGCCCTGGGATGTCTACCAGGTTGACTACCCCGGTAAGCACGTCTTGGATGGCGCGCCAATAGTCGGGGACTTTCCCAATGTCTACCCATTCAAATTCCATGGGAATGCCGTAGAAGGGGGCGTTGTTGTCCACTAGGCGGGGCATGAGATCGCCGCCAATGTCGAAGGGCACGCCGGAGGGGATATAGTCGAACACCGCTGGCTCGAAGATGTAGATCCCGGTGTTGATTTCGGTGCTGAGGGCTTCTTCCACGGAGGGCTTTTCCTGGAAGGATTTGATTCGGCCCGTTTCGTCGGTAACCACCACCCCATAGCTGGGTACCTGCTTCAGGGGCACGGTTTTGGTGATGATGGTGGCAATGGATCCTTTCTCCCGGTGGCGGCGCACGGCTTCGGTGAGGTCGAGGTCAATCAGGGCATCACCGCAGAGCACCACAAAGGTGTCGTCGAAGAAGGGGGAGAAGTCTTGAATTTTGCGCATCCCGCCCGCCGAACCAATGGCATCACCGACCAGTTGGCCGTCTTCCTCAATGCGGCCCTCAAAGGAATAGGCGATTTCTACCCCAAACCGTTGGCCATCCCGGAAGTAGCCTTCAATTTCGTTGGCCAGGTGGCTGACGTTGACCATAACCTGGTTAAACCCATGCTGCCGTAAGAGTTCTAGCAAAAACTCCATCACTGGCTTTTGCATAATTGGAATCATCGGCTTGGGAATGGTGTAGGTGATGGGACGCACCCGAGTCCCTTTCCCAGCCGCCAGAATCATCGCTTTCATAAAAATTACAGTCCTTAAACTTTACAGCGAAACTTTACGGCGAAACGATTGACAGGAACAGAGCCCTTAGGACGATACCTTCTGAAGTCATTTAGTCTAGAGGGCGGCTATGGCCTGAGTAAATCCGCAACCGCCCTCCTGAACCGTCAGAAAAGTTACCTCAAGCGTCTACCTATGCTATCAACAAGGAAAAATAGCTTTCCGAATAACCTCGCTAACTTCAGAAAGTTCTCATAAAGGGATAAAGCACATACGTCCCCTGCGGCCTACCCGCTGCCTAACGCGTCGCACTATCCCCTTGGGGACTAATCCGGCAGGATAAAGGGCTCCAGCCCTGCTTCTTCGGTGTTGAGGGGAGACCGATTCAGGTTGCGTACTCTGAGGTCGCGGTAAAACACCTGCTGGGAAAGCTCCACCTTCGACTGGGCCGAGAGAAACAGCAGGCCCCAAAACACACCCACCCGCTCGTGGGTATCGGCTTCGGCGGCGGTGGCAAAGTGATGGGCGGTTTTCAGTTCCTTGGGCTGAAAGTCGGGCCACGCTTGGATCAATCGTTCAAAATCTAGCCAGCAGGGATGGTCGTCCTCCAGGGTGTCCCAGTAGGCATCGAGAAACTGCTCTAGGGCGGCGGCAATTTCCGAGAGGTTTTCCTGGTGGGCCAGTTGGGCAATGGCGCGCACCGCCTGTCGTTTGGCCTGAGGTTTGGCGCGGCGCATCCGGCTGCGGGGATGGTGTTCGGCCATCACCTCGGCCATAGCTTCGAGCTGTTGGATCAGTTCGTTGAGGGTGACTCGCCGCCGTTTGGGGGGCACCGCCACTGCCCGTCGATGGAGATGACGCTCTAGGTTGCGGGGCAGGGGCACGGTGGCGAGTTCGTCCTCCGGCCAGAAGCCATCCTCCTCGACCTCTTCAGCCTCCTCGGCTTCGCTGCGCACCATAGAATCGGCCTTTAACAGCACCAGCATGGAGGCATAGAGGAAGGCTTGGCCCGATTCGGAGAGGTTGGCTTCGTAGGGGGTGCGGCCCTGCTGGGCCAGGGATTCGGCCTGGTCGTGCAGGCTGGTGAGGAAGCGATCCATCACGTCGATTACCTTCACATCCCAGGGGTCGATTTCGCCCCGCTCGGCCAAGTCGATGAGGAAAGCGATGGCGGTTTGGGCTAGGGAGGAGGAAGCCATAGGGTTACCGATGGAGGAAGGTCGCCATACCGATGGAAATGGGGCAGACGGTCAGAACCAGCGCAATTGATAGGCTGGGGCGATGTCCTGATCCTAGGTAACCCCGGTAAAGACTGGGCCTATCTTAGCTCTGCCCTTCCGCTTTGGCTTCCGAGGCGGGCAATAGCAGGCTCTGTTCCTCCAGTTCCACCCGGTAGCGCTCCACATCCTGCTCCAGCTCTTGGATGCGCAGTTCTCGCTGCTTCACCTGCTGCCCCACGGAAAAATAGCTCTGCACCTGAGCCCAGACGCTAAACACCCAGGCCAGTACCGCCCCAATGCCCATGGCCATCATCAGTTCTACGCAGAGGGGGGCCTCCACATCCAGCCCCTTGGCAATGTGAATCAGCACGGGTTCGGTGTTTTCAATGCCAAACAACACCAGGGCCAGGGCAATGACAAAAATGACAACGAAGTTAATTTGTTTCATAGCCTTGCATCTTAAGGGTTCACTTTGTCTAGGTCTATCTTACTCACCGGGGTGGCCCTAGCCAGCGATAGCGTATCCCATAGCCCATTAGCACGGCGACCGTGAGGATCACGCCCCCCAGCCCAATCCAGTTAGGGAGCCAAAACCGTACATCGATGTGGCTCTGTTCCCCTAGGGGTAGGTTCCACTGGGCTCCGGTGGGGAAGGTTTGGGTAGGGGTGAGGCTCTCGGTTTCAACGGCGCGGATCCCCCAAGGCACCTGCACCTGAAAAGACACCGAATCGGCAGAAAGCACATCACCCCCCAGCACCGAGTCTGGCGGGAAATCCACCGCCCGCAAATCCAGGTCGTACCTCAGCCGCACCTGGCTGAATAGCCCCCAGTTTCGCTCCTGGGTTTCGAGGTGAAAGGGCACCGTTCCCAGGGCGGGCAGGGTGATGACCGTGGTGAAAGGGTTTTCCGTCGTCACAGCAGAGGGAGAACCAACAGCTTGCCCAGGCATCGGGTCTGCCAAGACCTGGTTAAAGCGTTCCGTCAAATCCGCTGGGGTGCTGAAGGGCACCGCGATCTCGATGGTGGTGGGGGTTTGGCGCAGGTGGCCCCCCAACCGCTGCACCGCCGGACGGAGTTGTTGAAGCCAGGGGGTCAGAGCGTCGCTGGCAAAGGCCAGGTTGCGCTCGCCCAGGGTGACGGTTTGGCTCCACTGGCCGTGGTGGTGGTGGTCAAACCGGAGGGTGAGGTCGGCCTGAAAGCAGCCATTCAGCAAAAGCGCTAGGCCCATCACCAGCCCTAGCCCCAGATTGCGGATGCCCTTCGCCCCCCTCACCACTCTGCCTGACACCGCTTATCGAGCCGCTTGCTGACTGAGGTACATGGCCTGGAGCACCAGGGCTGGATCCACCCAGTTGCCTTGGTACTTCATGCCCCAATGCAGGTGGGGGCCTGTGGTGCGGCCCGTCATCCCCACGCGGCCAATGCGGGCTCCGGCGGGAACGGTTTGCCCTGGGCGTAGTTGAATGCCGCCCTCGCGGTCAATCAACACCTGGCTTTGGCCACTGCCCTCCACTCGGCCATGCATGTGGCAATAGATGTGCGTCCATTCCCCCGACTGGATGGCAATCGACGTACCGCAGGCTCCATCGTCTTCTACCCACAGCACTTCCCCGGCCCACCAGTTGCGGATGTAACTGCCGTTGGGGGCCGCGAGGTCTAGGCCGTAGTGAAAGCGCTGGGAGCCGCTGTAGGGATCGCGCCGATAGCCAAAGGGAGAGGTATAGGTCTGGAAATTTTCCACCGGGAAGGAAGCCTGAGTCCACAGCATGGTGCTGCTGCCCATCGCGAGATTCTGGGCTCGAACAGTTTGGTGGAGAGGAACGGCGGCGGCGGTGACCAGGGCTGTTCCTAGCAGAGCCAGCAGCAGACGAGAGGGCAAACGCCGAACTGGGGCAGATTGAATCGGGAAGGGCCACTTCATACGCATACAACTGAGTGGGAGCAGCGAACATCCCCCTGAGGGGTGGATATCGCCCTAAGCTTATCCCAGATTTCCGTAGGCGAATACTCTTTTTGCTAAGGAATAATCCCCCCATAGCCCTTGTCCTAAGCCGAATCTATCGCCGCCCTTGATGAATTCAACGGTTGCAGCCGCAGGGATATCTTTACAATAGGAGAACTGTTGACCCCTCCCCGAAGGACTCTGTTATGCAAACCCTCGAGCTAAACTCCAAAAACGTCGAACAGGTGCTGGATGAACTGCGGCCCTACCTGCTGGCCGACGGCGGCAACGTGGAACTGGTGGAAATCGATGGCCCCGTCGTAAAACTGCGTCTGCAAGGGGCCTGTGGATCTTGCCCCAGCTCCGCCATGACCCTACGCATGGGCATCGAGCGTCGTCTGCGGGAATTTATCCCCGAAATCGTCGAAATTGAGCAGGTATTTTAACCCTAACGGCCTGCACCCTTGACCCTGTAGGTTGGGTGGAGCGAAGCGGAACCCAGCACTCGCCGGAGATTCAGGGCTTGTTGGGTTCTGCTATCGCGCCACCCAACCCCTGCCTAGGATTTAGGGCTTGTTGGGTTCTGCTATCGCGCCACCCAACCTACGAGCTTAAATACCCCCGATTCTCAACCCGATATCCTCAGCCCATGCCCCTATCCCAGTCTGCTCAAGTGATTGTTGTCGGGGCCGGGGCGGCGGGGGTGTTTGGGGCGATTGCCTGTGCCGAAGCGGATCCCTCGGCCACCGTTCATCTGTTTGAGGCGGGGCGCGAACCCTTGGCCAAGGTGCGCATTTCTGGCGGCGGGCGCTGCAATGTCACCCATGCCTGTTTCGATCCAGCGGCGTTGGTCAACCACTATCCCAGAGGTAGCCGTGCCCTGCGTGGCCCCTTCAGCCAGTTTCAGCCCAGAGACACCATCGCTTGGTTTCAGCGGCGGGGCATTGCCCTCAAAACCGAGGCCGATGGCCGCATGTTCCCGACCACGGACGATTCCGCCACCATTGTCGATGGCCTGCTGGGGGAGGTGCGGCGACTGGGCATTACCCTCCATCGAGGGATGGCGGTGACGGGGATTACTCAAGTCGGGGACAGCCTGGGAGAGGGATTTACCGTAGCGGTGAAGGGCGGAACCTCCTGGCGGTGTAATCGCCTGCTGTTGGCCACGGGCAGCAGCAACCTGGGCTACCGATTGGCCCAGTCCCTCGGCCATAGCCTGGTGCCCCCGGTTCCTTCGCTGTTTACCTTTACCGTCAGGGATCCCGACCTGCGGGCCTTGGCGGGGGTGTCGGTGGAAGATGTGGCCCTGACGCTGCCCCTGGCGGAGGGCAAGCCTTTAAGGCAGCGTGGCCCATTGTTGGTGACCCACTGGGGCTTGAGCGGCCCCGCCATCCTCAAGCTGTCGGCCTTTGGGGCGGTAGGTCTGCATCGCCAGCGCTATCGGGCTAGTCTCAGCATCAACTGGTTGCCCGATCTCAGCCAAGACCAGGTGCGGCAAACCCTGTTGAACCTCAAGCAAACCCAGGGTAAGCGGTTGGTGGTTAGTTTTTCACCCTTTCCGGCCCTATCTCGGCGGCTGTGGCTCTATCTACTTCAGCAAAAGGTTGGGCTAGACCGCGACCTCACCTGGGCCAACCTCAGCAAAGGGCAGGTGCAAGCCTTGGTCGCGGAACTCACCCAGGGCCGCTACGCCATCGACGGACGGGGGGTGTTTAAGGATGAATTCGTCACCTGTGGTGGGGTGGCGCTGAAGGAGGTGGACTTCAAAACCATGGAGAGCCGCCGTTGTCCGGGGCTGCACTTTGCCGGGGAAATCCTCGACATCGACGGCATTACGGGCGGGTTTAATTTTCAAAACGCCTGGACGACGGGGTGGTTGGCAGGACAGGCCATGGCTAGGGCCGCGTCAGGGAGCAAAACTTCCGTACCCGATCAAACTCTGGATCCTGCCAAGAGTAGGCAAAATGACTGACGGCGTTGATTTCTGGCAAGGCCCGCCGCATGGCCTCCATCTGGGTTTCTAGGGCGGGGCGGTTGTGGGTGGGTCGGCCCCAGGTTCCGGCAATGGCGGGCATAATCAGCGGTCGTCCACTGGCCGGGGCCATGGAAATTACCCGACGAACACCGTCTAAAATGCAACCCGTGTTGCCACAAACGGCGTAGGACATGGGATGCCACGCCATGGAGGTGGGGAAACGATCCCAGTATTGCAGGCGCGAATCGTAGCCCCCCGTGCCCACGGTTTGGTTGCCTTCGGGGAAAAACACCGCACCGGAGGGCACCCCACTGCGACGGGCCTGATCCTCCGCCATTTTGACAAAGTCCACCACTCCCTGCACCGCGTGGGCTACCGCCAGTTGCCACAGTTCCCGCTGAAGCTGGGGCCGCAGGGTTGCCGCCGGAATGGGGGGCTGATTGGGTTGGCGCGGCGTGGGGGAACGGGTCTGCCAGAGGGGTTCCGCTTCGCTGGGGTAGAGGGCGCGCACGTCTTCGATATCTTGATCTTCCAAAGAACCCCGGCTGATGTAGCGACGCATGATTTCTAAACCCTGCTGGTTGGATGCCCGTTGCAGAAAGGCTTGGCGGGAGGCTGGGCCGTAGATCCACAGATCGTCCACGCTATCGACTACGGAGTTGCCGCCCACGCCCCTGGGGTAGCGCACGTAGTCGAACAGAACGCTATCGGGCCGCCGTCGCAGAATCGCCGCCAGCATTCGGGCATAGTCAGCCTGGGCTTGGGGATGGTAGGGGTCGATAAAGACCTCATCGGGGTTGCTCGATTCTCCGGCCCTGGCAAAGGTGAGGGTGGTTTGGCCCCGTCCGTTGCGGGCCAGTACCTCTTGGCGATCCTGACGCTGGCCGTAGTTATAGCCAAAATTCAGGGTAAAAACCCAGGCATCTACCCGTAGCCCTCGATAGCGCCCCTTTTCGATGGCTTCTGCCAGCAAATCCCGCCGCTCGTAGCCGGGAGACTGCACCACCGACGGCCACGCCGTGGGGTTATCGGCCTGGGGCAAGAGCACTTGGCCACCGTAGAAGGCTTCGACGTAGACCTCGTTATAGCCAAGGTTCACCACCCGATCCAGCACCGCCTCTAGCACACCGGGCTGAAGGTCGCAGGGGTAGAGCCGCAGCCACACCGCCTGACGCTGGGGCCACTGCTGGCTACGGCAACGGCGCAGATTCTCGGCCTGTTGGCGAACCATGGCCTGATACTGCTGCTGGGCGGTGGCGTTGCCGCTAAAGGCCGTCCGCCGCAACTCCTCCTTGGCCTCTGCCTCCGCCTGGGTTACTTGGCAGTAAACATTGAGGGCTTGAGCCGGACTGGGCACCGCCATACTCCCCAGCCCTAGGGCCAAGGTCATCCCCTGGAGGGCTAACGCTCGTCCCCAACCCAGCCGCCTTCCTGAGCCCGAACGCCATCCTAACCGCCCTAGCCATACCAAGGGCGTTGCCGCTAATGATGTTAAGGATTGATGAATCATACCGACCTATCCGCCTCCACCACGGCTGGGGGTTGCCCTGCATCCCTAACGAAAACCTGGCCGATTCTGTTCCTGATCGGTCAAAACAATGGGCACCTCTGGGGGGCTATGGTAATGGAACTAGGCCAGGTTGGCATCATCGAAGTCGAACCGATCCTCCTCCTCGGCGGTTTCAGGGGCCACCTCTGGGGAATCTGCCTCCTCTGAAAGCCCCAGTTGAGGATAGTTCGCCAGCAGGGAGCGCAGTTTCATCCGCTGAATGTAGGGCCAGCCTCCTTGCACCTCAATGTCCCGCAGCAGGGTGTAGAGGGTGTGGCGATTATTGGGCAGGGCATCCCGAAATTGCGCCTCACAAATCTCACGATGGCGCTGTTCTAAGAGGCGAAGGAGGGCCAACAGGGCCACACTGTCTCCATCACGCACCTGGGCTGCCCGATCAATCGCCGTGGCAATCGCTTGCAAATCCTGGGGCAAAGCCTCATCTGCCGCTGCTGCATTGAGGGAGTCAATGGATACGGGTTCAGTCATAGGGTAAGGCCTAGCGTTTGTTAAATAGCTTAATGGTTGGCATTCTGTACCACCGAGGTGTTGCGGATCTTTACATCGCCCTAAGAAACCGCTACCCCAGAAACCCCCACCCTAATAGGCTCTCCGCCGCCCCTGAGCCCAGCCCACGAATGCAGGCAGAATTCTGAGAAAGAAGCCTGAAGCCATGTAGAATGCTTACTTGAGGTTCTACGACTGGGGATTGTACAGCACTTAACAGGACTATGGTCGCTTCCGAAGCGTCTGTTCCTTGGTTTGCGGGCAGCCTGCCTATGGTGCGGGGTCAGCCATCTAGCTGTTCAACAATCTCTAAGGCAGTAAGTGGCTCCTAGTTTTTATTAAATGCTGATTTGAGGTAGACAATGAGGTATCGCGCCTTTATCGTTGCGTTGTTGGCCATTTGCCTAAGCGTGATCACGGCCTGTAGTGAGGCCCCCACCGCCACCAGCACTGTGCCCCTAACCTATGACCAGATCCGAAACACGGGCCTAGCCAACAAGTGCCCCCAGCTCTCCGAAATGACTCGGGGTAGCCTTCCCCTAGAGGCGGGCAAGAAGTATGAAATCGTGGGCATGTGCATTGAGCCCACCGCCTACTTCGTGAAGGAAGAACCCACCTCCAAGCGCCAGGAAGCCACCTACGTTCCCGGTAAAGTGCTCACCCGCTACACCTCCAGCCTGGATCAGGTGCGGGGCGATCTCACCGTGCAAAATGACGGTAGCCTGTTGTTCTCCGAAACGGGCGGTATCGACTTCCAAGCCATCACCGTGCAGTTGCCCGGTGGCCAGCAGGAGCCCTTCCTGTTCACCGTTAAGGGTCTGGCGGCCCAGTCCCAGCCTGGCTTGGGTGCCCTCACCACCTCCACCGACTTTGAAGGGGACTACAAAGTGCCCTCCTACCGCACCTCCAACTTCCTTGATCCCAAGGGTCGTGGTCTAACCACGGGCTATGACACCGCCGTTGCCCTGCCCGCCAGCGGCGACGAGTATGTGGAAGAAACCGTCAAAGCCTTTGACATCGGCGTGGGTCATATGTCCCTACGGATCTCCAAGATCGACGGTAGCACGGGCGAAATTGGCGGCACCTTTGAGGCCGAGCAGCCCTCCGACACCGACATGGGCACCGCTGAGCCCGTGGACATTAAGGTGCAAGGCGTCTTCTATGCGCGTCTAGAGGAAGTCTAGGAAACCGGACGGACACCTAACAGCAACAGAGCGGTTCCGTATTCAATGGGCCAAGTTTAAAAACCTAAGGAGGAATCCCACCGGATTCCTCCTTTTTTAATGCCATGACGCTTTTTAGCCTGGTGCAACCGACTCTAACCCACGGAAACCCACGCGCTCCCTACCGTTCCCAAACGATTGAGGAAAGTCTACTTTAGAAACAAAAAAGTTGTTAAAGTAGAGGGGTCCTTTGATAGCTCGGCCCAACCATGACGGCATCCTTGCTCAGCACCAAGGGAATTACCCTGCACCAAATGGAAGTTTTTGAGGCGGTGGCGCGGCATCGTAACTACACCAAAGCCGCCGCTGAACTGTATCTCACCCAGCCCACGGTTTCCATTCAGATTAAGCAATTGTCGAAAACGGTGGGACTGCCCCTCGTGGAAACCATCGGTCGGCAGTTACACCTCACGGCGGCGGGCGAGGCATTGCTGAATACGTGTCATCAGGTGTTGCGGCAGCTTCAGCATTTAGATCAAACCCTGCTGGCCTTTCAGGGGGTAGAGGCGGGCACCGTCAAACTGGCCACGGTGGAGAGCGGCAAGTGTCTCTTGGTGGAGCAGTTTAAGCCCTTTCTAGAGCAATATCCCGGTCTAGAGGTGTCGTTGCATGTGGGCAGTGATGCCGAACTCCAGGAACGGCTGCGCCAAAACGAAGACGATTTTTACCTTTTCAGCCTGCCCCCCACCTCCATTAACCTGGCCACGGTGCCCTATGCACAGTCGCCCTTGCGGGTCGTCGCCTCTAGCAGCCACCCCCTAGCCCAGCGCAAAACCCTCACCCTCGCCGACCTTGCCCAGGCCAACTGGATCCTCCGAGAGCCAGAATCCAGCACCCGCCAGCGCCTAGAGGCGGTCTTTAAATCCCACGGACTCACCCTACGCAGTAACCTAGAACTAAGCTGTAACGAATCGATCAAAGCGAGTGTCATGGCTAATTTGGGGCTGGCCCTACTACCCGCTTTTTGCCTCACCGCCCTCGATGCCAACCTCACCATTCTATCGGTGCCAGAATTGACCCTCCAGGGGCAGTGGCTGTTGGCCTATCGTCAAGACAAAGCCTTTTCCCCCGCCGCCAGAGCCTTCCTAGACCACTGGATTGAATCCTCCCCCTCCCTGGCCATCGGTACTTAGGGCTATTGACTCATACATCTCTTGGCTCTATCCATAACCCCAAGGGAGATCCCCCAACTCCCCCTTAAAAAGGGGGACTTTGAGTCCAGTTCCCACATTGGCAAGGATAGAAACTGATGTACAAGCGGTAGGCGCTGAGGTCGAACCCCCACCAACCCATCACTGGGCCATGGCTTCTCACCAATGCTCTGGAAAGGGGCAAAACACCACAGGCTTGCTGCTGGTATATCGGTTAAAAATGGGTCGCCTGGGATTCGAACCCAGGACCAATCGGTTAAAAGCCGAGTGCTCTACCGCTGAGCTAGCGACCCGTAGGAAATGTGACTTCAGAACTAAATCTCAAGCACGGTTACCAATAGTAGCATAGCTTCATTGGCAAAGCGATAGTTTTTGGGCATATTTTTTTGTCATTTAGGTTAGGATCCAAAACACAAGACTGCTTGGGAAGGCTGCTGAACGAGGGGAACCTGTTGGACGGTGGCGGCACGGATTGTTGTACAACAATACCGATGGGACTTAATCCTGTCTCCCAAGGTCAGCCCTGTCTCCCAAGGTCAGCTTATGCCCCAAGAAAAAACCACCGATGGCTCGAAATGGGCGCTAGAACGGCTACTAGGGGCCATGCCCGCCAACATGGCTCACTCCTTTAGCGAAGAGCAGCGGTTAGCCCTACAATCGGCGTTGATTGCCAACACTCGCAAGCGGCATCCCATTGATTTGCGCTGGTCGATCCCAATCCTGAGACGGCGATTCTATTTAGTGTTTCTTATGGGTGAAGAGGAACGCTCTAAGGCCCGGCGGCGGAATCCGTCAACCCCGTCTTAGTAATGCCCTAACCCCATTCTGGCCTCTGTTTTGCCTATCTTTTGCGGCTATCCCTCCAGGTTACAGAACGTAACCAATGGCTTGTTTTCGTTCCCCAATAGCGGTTTAGTTTTAGATATCTTTACGTTTCTGTCGCTGCCGGATCAGGCATCTCACACCCATGTTCCCCACCCATCGTCCCCGTCGTCTGCGTCAGCATCCTCAACTTCGCCGCATGGTGCAAGAGCATATCGTCACCCAGGCGGATTTGATCTATCCGCTGTTTGCGGTGCCGGGGGAAGGTGTGGCCAAGGAAGTGTCCTCCATGCCGGGGGTGTATCAGCTTTCCATCGACAAAATTGTGGAGGAGGCCAAGGAGGTCTACGATCTCGGCATTCCCGCCATCATTTTGTTTGGCATCCCTACCGATAAGGACACGGACGCTACAGGCGCTTGGCACGATTGCGGCATTGTGCAAAAGGCGACGACCGCCGTTAAAGAGGCTGTCCCCGATCTGGTGGTGATTGTGGACACCTGTCTGTGCGAATACACCTCCCACGGCCACTGCGGCTATCTGGAAGTGGGCGACCTGAGTGGGCGGGTTCTCAACGATCCCACCCTAGAATTACTCAAGAAAACCGCCGTATCCCAGGCCAAGGCGGGGGCGGATATCATTGCCCCCTCCGGCATGATGGATGGCTTTGTGCGGGCGATCCGTAGCGGCCTCGACGACGCGGGGTTCAGCGATACGCCGATTCTGTCCTACGCCGCCAAGTATGCCTCCGCCTACTACGGGCCGTTTCGCGATGCGGCGGAAAGTGCGCCCCAGTTTGGCGACCGCCGCACCTACCAGATGGATCCCGCCAATGGCACCGAAGCCCTGAAGGAAATCGAGCTAGACATTGCCGAAGGGGCCGATATGCTGATGGTGAAGCCCGCCCTGGCCTACATGGACATCATCTGGCGGGTGAAGGAAGCCACTAACCTACCTGTCGCCGCCTACAATGTTTCCGGCGAATATTCCATGGTGAAAGCCGCCGCCCTAAATGGCTGGGTAGACGAGCAAAAGATCGTGATGGAAACCATGACCAGTTTCAAGCGCTCCGGGGCTGACCTCATCCTCACCTACCACGCCAAGGATGTGGCCCGCTGGCTGGCCTAGGATGGTTTTGGCCCTTCCAAACCTCCATCTATGACCCTCATTCTCACCAACGACGACGGTATCGACGCCCCCGGTCTTCAAGCCCTGCGGGATGCCCTGGCCGATCAGCCGACTTGGGTGGTTGCGCCAGATCAGCACCTATCGGGCTGTAGCCACCAGATGAACCGGGGTGGGCCGATTTCTATTCAGCCCCGCAACGACCGCGCCTTTGCCATTGGGGGCACCCCCGCCGACTGTACCCGTGTGGCCCTGGGGCACCTGTGTCCTGAGGCAACTTGGGTGCTGTCGGGCATCAACGCCGGAGGCAACATGGGAGCGGATTTGTACCTGTCGGGCACGGTGGCGGCGGTGCGAGAGGCGGCTCTGCTGCGGGTTCCCGGCATTGCTATCTCCCACTACATCCGCAATCGTCAGCCCATCAACTGGGGCTTGGCCAGCCAGTTAGCAACGAAGGTGATCCAGACCCTAATGGCGGAACCGCTTTCCCCCGGCTGCTTTTGGAATGTGAATTTGCCCCACTGCCAGCCCCAGAATCCGGAGCCGGAGATGGTGTTTTGCACCCCCTGTACCCAGCCCCTGCCGACGGAATTCAAGGTCGAAAACAACCAGTTTCACTACACGGGCCAGTACGGTAGCCGCCGCTACGACCCCGATTCCGACGTGGCGGTTTGCTTTGGCGGCCAGATTGCCGTCACCAAAATCTGCCTCTGGTAACGTATCCGGGTTTTCCAGGCGTTGCGCCCGTCGCTAGGTCTATCCTGCGCGATGGAGATCACCTTTGCTTCGTTAATCCATCTATTTTGTTCATGCAGACCATGAATAGTAGTTTTTGTAATTATTGCTACAGAAAATTAGGCTATATACAGAATGAGCAGGAGCTATATCATGAAAGTACATACAGCCTATTGGCCAGCATTTTCCTTAGGGCAAGGTCTGTCTGCATCCCCTGAAACGACCTGGACTCAACACCTGCACCGAGTTTGGCAGAATGTATTGGCTCATTTCGATGTGTCAGACGAACCACGGGTATGGCGTAGCCGCGACACTGCCGGAACCCCCGCCTGGAATGCCTACGATCCCATCACGGGGCAATCGGTACATCTGGTCTCCGAAGCCGAACTCAGAACCTGGCTAGAGGAACTTCATTACCAAGACCAACGCATTGCCGAAGCCCGTCAAGCCGATCTCAAACTGCTGTGGGGCCACTAGGGGCAAAACCGAGGATAAAACCTGGGAATATGGCTAAGCGCTGTCCTATCCCCTTTTTCCCATGGCTGATCGCAACCAAACCGCCTACACTAGGCCCAGCCTCGTTCGTTACTATGGCCAGCTTCATCAGCTTCAACCCGCTGAGCAAGGAATTTTAGATCGGCTGAAGGATCGATTGCCCGCCATGGCGATGTTGGATATTGGCATAGGCGGCGGGCGCACCACCCAGCATTTTTGGCCTAGGGTCGGCCAGTATACAGGCATTGACTACTCGGCGGAGATGATTGCCGCCTGTCGTGCCCGATTGGGCGGTTCTGGTTCTACCCTGGCGGGATCTGATTTAGCCGCACCGCACTCAGCGAGGGCGGGCTTAAAAGCGCCTAACCTGGCGGTCATGGATGCTAGGGATCTCTCAGTCTTTACCGACCACAGCTTTGACCTGATCTGGTTCAGCTTTAATGGCCTGGATTACGTTTCCCATGCCGACCGTCTGCAAGTGTTGCGAGAGGTGCATCGGGTTGGCAAGCCGGGAGCCTACTTTGTGTTTTCGAGCCATAACCTGCGAGGCATGACCCAAGCATTTGACTATCGCCAGCACCTCAGTTTCAACCCCCTAACCACCTATGTGGATTTGGTGATATGGGGCTTACTGCGGTGGTTTAACCGGGGTATTCAGATTAGCGACTTGGCTCAATCCGACCACTTGATTCTGCGGGACGAGTCCCATAATTTCGTCCTCCAAACCTACTACATCCATCCCGCTGCCCAGGTGGAGCAGTTGGCCTTTGGGTTTCGCCCCATTGAAGTCTATCCCTGGACACAGAGACACCCTGTGGAGAGCCTGGAGGATCCCGCCCTCGCATCGCCGCTGTGGCTGTACTACCTCTGCCAGGTGATCTAGTGCCCCATCCAAACGGATTTGGCTATGCTGGGGTTGTGTCCCAAACTGGGGTACCTGGTTCATCGTCCAATCCAGGCGGATGGGGCCATGCTGCACCGACGCTTTCTGCTCCATCGATTAAAATTCTTCGGGAGTGATGCCGCTAGTGCCATGTGCCAACTCCTAGGAATGAACTGCAACGTGCCCACGGATATTTGCTTCTCCTTTGAGGGCTTTTGTGCCAGGGGGGGCAAAACCGACGACCACAAGGACGGCTGGGGCATTGCCTTCTTTGAGGGGCTGGGCTGTCGGGTGTTTTTAGACGACAACCCCTCCAGCACCTCCCCCATCGCGGCCCTCGTGCGGCAATATCCGATCAAGTCCACCAATGTGATCGCCCACATCCGCAAGGCCACGGTGGGGCCAGTGGGGCTAGAAAACTGCCACCCCTTCAAGCGAGAACTGTGGGGACGCTACTGGGTGTTTGCCCACAATGGCGACGTGCCCACCTTGGCCGAATCCTCTGGCCTGCATTACCCCGTTGGCCAAACCGACAGCGAACGGGCTTTTTGCCAAATCCTCAACACCCTGCGTCAGCGGTTCCCCAAGGGCAAGCCCCCCATCGCCGATCTCTACGCGGCCCTGCAAGCCATCACCGCCGACATCGCCCAGCACGGCATTTTCAACTACCTCCTCTCCGATGGCGAACACTTTTTTGCCCACTGCTCCACCAAGCTCTGCTACATCGTGCGCCAAGCCCCCTTTGCCGCCGCCCACCTGATCGACGAAGACGTAACCGTAGACTTCCAGGAATTGACCACCCCCAGCGACCGCGTTGCCGTGATTGCGACGACTAGCCTGACGGATAACGAACAGTGGACACCCATCCAACCCGGTGAGATCTTGGTCTTTCAGAATGGTGCGCCGATTTTACCTTAACCCCATGTCCCCGATTTACCTGCGACCTGCCACCCTTGAGGACTGTGCCGTGATTGCGGCTCTCCTCGATGACTTGGGCTATCCCGTTGATCGGGACTTCCTGACTCGCAGCATTCAGCGCCAGCTTAGCCACGACGATGCCGCGTTGCTTGTAGCCGTGGTTGAGAATGCCGTGGTGGGGATGATGTCCCTGCACTTCATCCCGCAGCTTGCCCTGCCCGGAGACTTTTGCCGCATTAGCTATCTCTGTGTTAGCCCTGAAGCCAGAGGCCAAGGTATTGGCACCGCTCTAGAATTACACGCCTACCAAATGGCCCAAGAACGGGGATGTGATCGCATGGAGGTCCATAGCCACAGCCGCCGCCTACAAGCCCATCGGTTCTATACCCGCCAGGGATATACCGAATCGCCCAAATACTGGGTGAAGCGCGTGACCTGGGAATAGGGTTGCATGGCTGCACACCTAACGAGGTCGGTGTTGCTTTGCGTTGGCCCGATCTTCGCCTTGGCGTTAGGCACGGAACGGACAATTGGCGGAGGGGCTAGGAGAGCGCAACGGTCTCGATTAGGGGGCAGATATCGCCTTCGGTGGCTGTGGGGGGATGGCTGGCCCATTGATCGCGGTATTGTTCGAGTTCTGCTTTGAAGTTGGCCATGTGTTGAATTTGAGCTTCTAGGTGGTCGATTTTTTGCTGTAAGAGGGACTGGACAAAGGTGCAGGGGGCGTGGCCTTGCTGATGCACCGTCAGCACCTCCTTGATCTCCTCCAGGGAGAAGCCGAGGGCCTGGGCTTTTTTGATGAACTCTACCTGCTGCACCGTGGCGGGGGCGTAGTATCGATAGCCATTTTGGCCACGCTGGGAGGTAATGAGGCCAAGGCTTTCGTAGTAGCGCAGGGCACCGACGGCCACCCCCGTCTGGCCCGACACTTCGCCGATTTTGAGGTGTGTGGTGGTGATCATGAACGTCTCCTAACGGCCAACGGTGGAACGACGGCGAGCCTAGGGGCAACCCATTGAGGGAGGAGTTTCCCTCGACGGGGCGTCGTTCTTGATTGAGTGGGGATGGCAGATTAACCCAACCCAAGATTGGGGATTCATTATAGCGACCGAGGTCGAAAGCTGTGGGGGGTGAAACCCCTCAGTGGGGCTACACCCTTAGATAGGCTAGAGTTGTGGCCCACCATGGGTGCTCTTGCTCTGCCCCTAGGGAGCAATCAGCGGGCATGGCCGAGGGTTTAGGCTGCTTCCCGAAAAATCACCAGGGCATCGCGCAGGCGGGTATAGGTGCGATAGCGGTGATAGATATCGCGGTTGGAGAAGAAAAAGAGCGAGACGGCTTCCCACAGAAATACCCAGCCACCGATAAACAGTCCTTCGGTGAGCACGATGGTAATGGTGTAGGCTTCGGCGGGGGTGGATAGTGCCTGGGCGGCCCAGAGAGTGCCAAGCCCCATGAGTACGTAGCGTAGTGTCAGCAGATTAATGGTTTTGATTTCCTTGCGAAGGACGTAGAGCTTGAAGTTGAAGCTATTTCGCAGCCCCACCCGCACCTCTTGCTCGATGGCTTCGTTCCGTTTTTCGGCGGGTAAATTAAAGATCAGTTCCACGGGGTAGCGAAAGGAAATTTCGTCGGAACTGCCTTCTAGGTAAATTTGCAAGTCGGGATCGAGTTCGCGACGCTTAAAGGGGGCCGGATCCCATTCATTAAAAATATCGCCATAGTCATCCAGGGCCGCTTCGATCATGTAGGCATCGGTGGTTTTGTCGATGCTGTAGATAGTGTTGAAGAACTGATCTTGGCGTCTTCTCATGGGGAGTGGGGGCGGGAGTCGGGGCCAGGAGTGGAGGGTAGGGACTAGGGATTCGAGGGCAGGCGATTGGGGCAGGGTTAGTTTGGATCGTCTTCAAAGCGGTAGCCTACCCCAGTGACGGTTTTAACGTGGGTGGGTTGGGAGGAATCGGGCTCGATTTTTTTGCGCAGGCGGGCAATGTGGGTATCTACCACGCGCTCATCGCCAAAGAAGTCTTCTCCCCAGAGTTTTTCAATCAGGTGTTGGCGGCTCCAGACGCGGCCTGGGTAGCTCATAAAGGTGGCCAACAGGTCAAATTCTAGGGGGGTGAGATCCAGCGTTTCGGGGGAACCGTCGGGGGTTTGGCGCTGGGCGACTCGCTGGGTAAGATCGACGGTGAAGTGGGCGGTTTGGTAGGTTTGGGCGGTGGCATCGGCCCCGTGGCGCAAACTGCGCCGCAGTAAGGCCCGCACCCTAGCCACCAGTTCCCTAGGGCTGAAGGGCTTCACCATATAGTCATCGGCCCCGGTGGAGAGGCCAATGATGCGATCTAGTTCCTCGCCCCTGGCGGTCAACATGAGAATGTAGGGATCCTTCTCCCCTGGCCCCTGGCGAATGCGGGCACAGACCTCTAGGCCATCCAGCTTGGGAATCATCACATCCAAAATCACGAGATCCGGCTGAAGGGTTTGCTGATAGCGCAGAGCCGTTTCGCCATCTTCGCAAACTTCGCAGGTAAAGCCTTCCTTTTCTAGGTAGAGACGAATTAGGCGGGCAATATCCGCCTCATCCTCAACGATTAAAATCAACATTCCGTCGTCCCTCAGCCTGCTTGACCTGAATTGATTGTCCCAGAATGGTGACCTTGAACTAGCATACTCAGAAGACTGATGCCGTCAATGGGGCCACACGATGACTGGAAACCGCTTCCTTAGACTTCCTTCCTTTGGGATCGGTTTGTTCGTTAACCCTTTGTACCTTTGGTGATGCTATGGTCTCCACCCCGATTTCCACCCTTGCCAGTTTGTCCAGCCTCAACCAGGCCATGGCCATCCAATTACGCACCAGCCCGCTCCACCCAGGGCTAACGGTGAACGGCCTGGAACATCAAGGACGGCTGCTGGTGATCGGCCAACATCGTGCCCCAGTAGTGAAAGACCCCACTGCCCTCTTCAAGGCATTGGAAAAGCATCTCTACGCCGCCCTCGCCACCACCAGCCTGGAGGGATCCCCCTGGGAAGATCAGCCCCTCATCCCCGTGCGGATCTATCTCAAGCTCAAGGCGGCAAACCGCCCCTACGCCATGCATACCTTCACCTGGCGCATGGCCGATACCGCAGCCATGCTGTTCCCGGCCACGTCGGAAGGATTAGCAGAATCGGAAGAGTCTGAAGCCTTGGATGTGGGTAGTTCGGAGCCGTCTGATCCCCAGGAATTTCCGTTATTCCAAGACCCCTCGTTGTCCCAAGAAGGCCCATCATCCCAGGCTCTTGCGCACAGTTCCCCCCCCGGTCGTCCTACTCCAGATGTCGCAGAGGACAGCCCAAAACCCACCGCCGCAACCCCTGATTCTGTAGCCCTGGCGCTTTGGGGAAATCCTGATGCGCCGAAGCCGAACCTCCCTGCACCGGAACCGAGCCCTTGGGAGCCCCTAAATCAATGGCTACGGGACTATTGGAGCTATGGCGTGGCGGGGTTGATTTTGGTGGGTAGTGGGCTGTTTGCGGTAGCCCTCTCTCGGCCCTGTGTGGTGGGGCAGTGTGATCGTCTCGAACAAGCCCAAGCCTACTACGACAAGGCCGAAACCACCCTGGCCACCGATCCCAATGTCGCGGATTTAGAGACGGCCCAAGCCCATCTCCAGAACGCCATCAACCGCCTAGCCCCGATTCCCTCTTGGTCGGGAGCCCACGGAGCAGCCCAGGCAGATCTCCAGCGCTATCGTCAGGAACTCCAGTCGGTGCGGGCCATCCTCCAGGCCCAGGCCACGGCGGCGCGGGCAGCGGATTTGAGCCAAGATCCACCCCACACCGTGGAGCGCTGGGTGAATATTCATCTGCTGTGGCAACAGGCCATTAACCAACTCGAAACCGTGCCAGAGGCCAGCCCTGCCTACGACTATGCC
Organism: Nodosilinea sp.; assembly: GCA_040396995.1. Taxonomy (GTDB): domain Bacteria; phylum Cyanobacteriota; class Cyanobacteriia; order Phormidesmidales; family Phormidesmidaceae; genus Nodosilinea. Next base: position 21,581 of record JBBAWV010000055.1, read on the forward strand.
CAGAAAAAACGGAGCGAATATCGCGCTAACCACAGCGCCATTGGTCGCCGCATTGTGGCCGAAGAGGAGGCCGAGGCCAACTTTAATACCGCTATTCAGACGGGCCTGTTAGCCCAGCAGCGCATGGAAACCGCCAATTCCCTAGCAGGTTGGCAACTGGCGACGAAGGAATGGCAAGCGGCGATTAAGGGATTGTCCCTGATTCCCCAGGGCACCCTCATCTATGACCAAGCCCAGGCCCAAATACAGGAGTATCAACAACACCTGCACCGCACCACCAACCAAAGCCACCTGGAAAGTGCGAGCGCCCATAACTATGACCAGGCGATTCGGGCAGCGCGGGCGGCAGCAGCCTACGAAACCAAGGGGCAGTGGTCTTTGGCGGTGAACCACTGGCAGCGGGCGGTGGCCAGTGCCCAGCAAATCCCGGCGGGCACCATCCTAGTAGAAGAGGGGGCATTACTTCTGGAAACCTACGAACCCGCCCTACTCAATGCCCAAAGTCGGCTACGCAGTGCCGTGGCCATCCAAACCCTGACCACCACCCTAGGGAGCCTTTGCTCTGAGGCTAATGGATCCTGCACCGTGCGCGAAGATCCCACCCAGGTGCAAATTACCCTCGCCAACCCCTATGCAGAGCCCCTGCGACGAGCCCTGACCCCCGCCGCCGCCGATGGCACGGTGACCTTTGCCCAGGAACTTAGTAGCCAAACCCAATCGCTGATGGAACAGGTGGTGACCCTGAGCCACCAAGTCAACCGCCCGGTGGCCATCTACGACAGCTATGGCAGCTTTGTAGCCCGCTATCGACCCGATTTAGGCGGGTTTGTGCGGAATTAGCACTCCATCGCCAGTAAGTACCGAAGAACGAAGAACATCATCACAACATGGCCCAAACGCCCTGCCAGGTGGTGACCACAAACACCACGAGGGCAATGAGCGCCAAAACGCCCTGAAGCACATTACCTACCAGGGTACCCACCACAATGGCCAGCCCTACCTTGCCAGACTGAATCATCCGCTGTCCCAGTTTCAGGTCGCGACGGTGGAGAAATTCGCCAATGAAGGCTCCGAGTACTGTGCCCAGCAGCAGCCCCAGCAGAGGAATGCCTGTGGGCAGCAAGGGCAGCAGGCCAAACAGACCCAGGAACATGCCAATAAACGCCCCAATTTGGCCCCATGAACTGGCCCCCACCCGCTGCGCCCCCAGCACCCCAGCTAAGTAGTCGATCAGCACACTGAGCACAGTAGCCACAATGGCAACCCCCAGCGCCCACTTGAGGCTGCTGAAGCCAACCACAAAACCCCACACAATCATCGCCCCCAGCACCAGGCTAATCCCTGGTAGGGCAGGCACAACGGCCCCAACCACCCCAACCAGCATGACTAGCACCAGCAGGCCATAGAGGATTGGTTGCCAGACTGGAGCCCCCGCCATCGTCTGCGCCACGATAGCGCTCATCGATGCCGCCACGGGTGCGCCCACGGATGCGCCAATTGACAGGGGAAGCAGGAAAATATCGGAGTGCATAGCAGGGGCGGGCATCCTAGGCCAGTTAGGGGCATCTACCTGTAAATGTACACCATGACTCAAACACCTTCCCGACAGCCCAGGGCATCGACCACACCCCTACTTTCGCCATCGAGACCCGACCCATCTCAGACCGGGTTTACCCTGCTAGAGAGCCTGATCGCCGCAACCATCATCGCGATCATGGCGGCGATTGCCCTTCCCAGTTGGCTGGGTTTTCTCGATCAACGGCGCGTGAATATGACCCAGGATATGGTCTACCAAGCCCTACGCAGCACCCAACAGGACGCCTCCCAAAACCTTCAAAATCAGCAATTTAGCCTGCGCGAACGAAACAACCGAATTGAGTGGGCCAGCCATCCAACCTCGGTCTCTGCCGTCCAGGTCTCCCATTGGACACCCCTAATCGAAGGTGTGGGTCTTGCCAATGAGGACAATACCCTGATTCAGAGTGGCGACATTTACTATGTTCGGTTTGATCATCATGGCAATGTGCGATCCCGCCTAGGCCGGATCACGGTCGTGGGGTCTGGGAGCCGTAACAGCCACCGATGCGTGGTGGTGTCTACGCTGCTGGGGGCGATGCGGCGGGGGCAGGGGCAGATGAAGGCCAATGCTGACGGGCGCTATTGCTATTAAGAACCCTGGTGCATGGCTTGGCGTTGGCGCTAGCCTTGCCCTGGCGTTATGCACCCTGCCTACCATTGCGGATTGCTTCTCAGGATATTTGAGGGGTGATTGAGACTGGGTTAGGCTTCTCCGATTTGGGCGACGGGGCGGATAGTGCGGTAGCGGTCGTCGCGGATGCGGCTGAGGACGGCCTGGATGTCGAAGGGGGGTTCGCCGAGGGTATTGAGCAGGTGGGAACCCAGTTCTAGGGCGGCTTCAAATTCGGGCTGCACCACTTCCCGTGCCCCCAGGTGGGTGAGGACATCGATTTCTTCGTTGGTGTGGGAACGGGCGATGATGTCGAGGTGGGGGGCTTTGGCGAGGGCGCGTTGCAGCACTAGGCGGGTGGTGGCGGGGTCGGGTAGGGTGATGGCGAGGGCTTTGGCGGTTTCGAGGCGGGTTTTTTCGAGCACCAGTTCGCTTTCGGCGTCGCCGTAGACAAAGGGGATGGGTACCAGGGGAATATGGCGATTGCGCAGGCGCTGCACGGCGGTTTCGCTGTTTTCCACCACCAGCACCGAGTAGCCCCGGCTGAGCAGCACGTTCACCAGCACTTCCCCCACTCGGCCATAGCCCGCCACAATAACGTGGTTACTGAGGTCGGTGGGCACCGACAGCAGTTTGGGTTCCTCGGCCCGGTTGAGGATGTCCTTCAGCCAGGGCAAACGGTGGAGGAGATCCACCACACGGGGAGCGAGGGCAATCCAGAGGGGGGTGAGCATGAGGGAAATGGCAATGGTGCCCAGCAGCAGGGTGTAGCGGTTCTCGGTAATCAGCCCCATTTCTAGGCCACCGAGGGCGAGGACGAAGGAAAATTCCCCGATTTGGTTGAGCCCAAAGCTGGTTTTAACGGCGGTGTTGAGGGAATAGCCAAACCCTAGGACGATGGGCAAAATTACCAGCGCCTTACCCACCATAATTAGCGCCACCAGTTCCAGGATGATGCTGAGGTTGTTGAGGATGAGGGTGGGGTCGATCAACATGCCGATGGAGGCGAAAAACAGGCAGGCGAAGGTGTCACGCAGGGGCAAAATTTTGCCGAGGGCTTGGTCGGCGTAGTCGATTTCGGAGATCATCAGCCCCGCCACAAAGGCCCCCATGGCAATAGAAAGGCCCAGCTTTGAGGTCACCCAGGCCACCCCCAAACAGAGGGCTACCACCGTCAGCAAAAACAGTTCGCTGCTTTCGGTGGCGGCAATGTGTTGAATCAGCCGGGGCACCACCCAGCGCCCTAGGGCAATGGCTCCGGCCAGGAAACCCAGAATTTTCAGCAGGGCCAATCCCAAGGCCAAACCCACCGCATCGGGCTGATTCAGCACGGGCAGCAGGGCCAGCATCAACCCCAGAGCCAAGTCCTGGGCAATCAGCAGCCCCAGCATGACTTGACCGTGGACGGTGCTGGTTTCGCCCCGCTCCGTCAGGGTTTTCAACACAACGGCGGTGGAGGACAGGGACAGCACCAAGCCCAGAAAAATCCCCTGCAAGGGCGTGCGGGCCGACCCCGACAACAACGATACCGAGGCCACCAGCAGCGTCGTCAACCCAATTTGCAGCACACTGCCCTGGAGGGCGATGGCCCGCACCCGCTTCAGTTCCGTCAGGGAAAATTCCACCCCCAGGGCAAACAGCAGAAAGGCGATTCCCACCTCAGCCAGGGCTTGGATTTGCTCCACATCCGTTTGCAACCCAAAACCAAAGGGGCCAATGATGAGCCCCGTGAGCAGGTAGCCCAACAGCGCAGGTTGCTTGAGGCGATGGGCAATGTAGCCCCCCATAGCTGAGGTGCCCAGGGCCAGGGTGAGATCTAAGACAAAATTCGGTTCGGCGGTCATAGGGGGATGGGGAGACAGGGGGATGGGGAGACAGGGGGATGGGGAGACAGGGGGATGGGGACGGCAACGATCCAGCCGCTAACGATCCAACCGCTGGGGAGGAGTTCTCTAAAGGACGTTCTCTCTAGAGGGTTTTCTCGCAATGGGTTCCCTCTAAATTATGACGGTTTGTAGCGATGGAAACCAGAATGGCTGGCTCGGATGAGGCCATGGAAAAATCTTGTTCTCAGTCCAGAGTCAGTCGATATGATTTGGGCGTAGCTGCGTTGTCCTGCGCCTGTGCCCAACCCTAGCCCTCCATCCCAGCCCCAGCCCCCCACAACCCTGGCCCAAACAGGGGACGTTCGTGCCCTCGAAACCCTTTTGGAACAGTCGTTTGCGAATCCTCACCTGCGGTTTGAGGTGGCCCGTCGAGGGCGTACCCTTTATGTTTTTCTGACGGTGCGAGGGGATGGCCATCCGGCAGAGTATGCCTCGGCGGTGTATGACATGGTGGCGGATCTGGCGCTTCAGGGGTTGGATCGGCTAGAGGTGATCGATGGCACCAATCGACCCCAGGTGGATCGGTGGCGACAACCCTTTTACCTGCCCGCCGGGGATTGGGCCAATCCCCCAACTTCTTCCAATATTGGCAGTTCTCCAGTTGGAGGCGATCCCCAGTCTCTACCTGGAGTTGATTCCCAGACGGAACGGCGATCCCCCCAGTTGCAAGGGTTTCTTCAGCGTCCCAAGGCTGTTCCACAGGATCCCAAATCCGAACCCATCCCCACCGAAGCATCCCTGGTCGCACCGCCCCCGGCCCTAGGGGAACGCGCCGCCGCCCTGGTGCAGTCCCTCGCTCGATCCAAACGCATTAAGGGTTGTTTAGCCCTTGCAGCCTTGGCTGGCTTAGGTTTGGGCCTAGGGGCAGCGGTGGCCCAGTGGCGCTATGGCCAGCCCGATTCCCTCGCGCCCCTGTCCTCCGAGGTCAGCGCCCAGGAAGAAGCCCCAGGTTCCACGCCACCAGACAGCCCACCATCCGATATTGCCCCCCAGACCAGTGCTCCAGGGACGGCCCCAGAACCCGGCATTTATGTCGAGGGCATCGACGCACCAGAGGCCGAACGGTCGGCAGAATCCGTCGCCGCCGAAACCAACCCTGCCCCACCTCAGATCACCCCAATCTTCGACCCCAACCGCCTCACAGCCCTCAACGCCGACGCACTGCAAGCGCCCCCCTCCCTTACCATCAACGCCGTGGGCGATGTCATCCCCGGCACCGACTACCGCACCTATCGCCTGCCCCAAGACTGGCAATACCTGTTTGGCGGCATTCAGTACCAGCTTCAGCAGGCCGATGTGGTCTTTGGCAACTTTGAAAGCACCCTCACCGAAGCCCGCAACAGCCCCAAAGATACAGGCCGCGCCAACACCTTCGCCTTTCGCACCCCACCCTGGTATGCCAGCGTGCTCAAGGTGGCGGGCTTTGACGTGATGAGCGTAGCCAACAACCACTCCTTCGATTTTGGCGACCAGGGCTTTGCCGACACCATGGCCAACCTGGAAAACGAAGGCATTAAAGCCGTGGGCCGCAAGGGAGAAATCGTCTACACCGAGGCCAAGGGGCTCAAGCTCGCCTTCATCGCCTTTAGCCATTTGAACCAGCACAACACCGTCCACGACCTAGACGACGCCGCCGCCCTAGTGCAAGAGGCCGAGCAAAACGCCGATATTGTGGTGGTCTCCTTCCACGCCGGAAAAGAAGGCAGCGATGCCACCGTCACCCGCAACCAAACCGAATACTTCTTCTCCGAAAATCGCGGTAACGTCGTCCAATTTTCCCGCACCGTCGTAGACCACGGAGCCGACCTCGTCCTCGGCCACGGCCCCCACGTTCCCCGCGCCCTCGAACTGTATAACGGCAAACTGATCGCCTACTCCCTCGGCAACTTCCTCGGCTATCGCACCCTCTCCACCGCTGGCCCCCTCGGCACCTCACTCATCCTTACCACCAACCTCGATGGCGACGGCGACTTTGTCAGCGGGCGCGTTGTCCCCGTGGCGCTAGATCGCAACGGCGTCCCCTACCTCGATGACCACTTCAAAGGCGTCGTACTTATACGAAACCTAACCCGCCAAGACTTCCCCGACACTTCCCTCACCATCGACGACGAAGGCTACATCTGGCGCAGTCCGTAGCCTTCTAACATCCACCCTGGTGCCCCTAGGAGCAATCTCTACTGCTAGGGGGATACCCGGCCTAAAATCAGGCTACGTTGAGAAAAACCGTTTATGGGGTAGGTGTTCAGATGGGTCTTCGCGGTTGCAATCTTGGCCTTAGACCAAATCCGACTTGTTTGCCCCCGGTATCAGCGAGCGAGGAGACCTCGCCCCTACGGTTTGCTGGGCTGGGAATCGGGGTTATTCGAT
>JBBAWV010000056.1:0-27994 GCA_040396995.1 Nodosilinea sp.
CCTACGGTTTGCTGGGCTGGGAATCGGGGTTATTCGATTAGGATTTGGTATTAGAAGCCTTGTTGGACAAGGGTACAGTCCCACCCGGTGACGCTAGCACCCATAGAGGAGACCGCTCCCTTACTCGATGGCGGATTCGAGACGTTTAGAGGTTTTGGGGAGCCAGAAGGACAGCCCTAGGCAGAGTAGGCATAGCCCACAGGCTAGCAGCAGGGTGTGTTGCATGGCTTCTAGGGCAGCGGTTTGGAGAATATCGGGCAGGGCGGGCTGCACCGCATCGGGTAGGGTCGCGAACAGATCTCGGCGGTCGCTGCGGCTTAGGGTTTGCAGGGCGGTTTGCAGGGTGCGAATGGCCTGACGGCGTTGGGCGGGGTCGAGGGTTTGGCCCAGTTCCGCCAAAATACCGTCCACAATGCGAACGGAGGCAATCCCCACTAGGAGAGTGCCCAAAATGCCTCGCCCTAGGGAGGCTCCTAGGTTTTGGAAGGGGCGGTAGACCCCACGAGCCTCGGCCTTTTCGCTGGCATGGGTATCTGTAAAGGTGAGGGAGGTGATGTAGGTGGAGAAGATGCCCGTGCCTAGGCCCATCACCACCAGGGCGGGCATGAGGCTGAGCACTGTGAGATGATCCTTAAGGCTGGCCCAGAGCCACAGAATCCCCAGGGCTTTGATCCCCAACCCCCACTGGAGCAGCGAACGGTGGGGTTGGCGGGGGCGGCGTTTAGCCAAGGCCACTAGCACCCCAATCTGGGTCAGGGTGAGGGGGGCCACCACCAGGGAGGTTTGTACGGGATTCAGCCCTGCCACCCCTGGAATAAGCTGAAACAGGTTGAACTGAACTCCCACATGGAGCAGGGTATGGAGGGTGCCAATGGCGAGGCCGAGGGCGTAGATGCGGCGATTCAGCACCCCCACCCGCAGCAGCGATTCTTCCCCTCGACGGATGCGCTGACGTTCCCAGAAAGCCAGCAGCCCCAGGCAAATCATGCCCGCTGTCAGCAGCACGGGGACGACGGAAATCCCCAGGGGGGCTAGCCAAAAATCCTGGGTTTCTGGGCTACCTTTGGGCGTCCACCAGCCGAGGTCGGCGGCGAGGCTGAGACCCACCAGGGTGCTGCCAAATCCCACCACCGACAGCAGCCCACCGACCCAGTCCACAGCAATGGAGGAGGTGGGCTGATGCTTCAGCAGAGGCCATGCCAGGACGGCAATGATCGGAATCAATCCTAGAGCCAGGGCAAAGGGCCAGCGCCAACCCAGATGAAAGGCCAGCACCCCGCCCAGAATTGACCCCGTTAAGGATCCAACAATGCCCGCCAAGGTGAGGGCCAGGAGGGCATACTTTTCGATCACCTCGTCCTGGTAGCGGCCATCCATCAGGGCCACGGGGGTGCTCACCAGCACCGACGCCGCCAAGCCCGTGCATCCCGCCAAGCCCAGGGTAAACAACCCCATATCGTCGCTGATAGTTACCAGAAGGAGGCCCAAGCCAAATAGGGCCAAGGCTCCGTTAAACACCCACTTGCGCCCCAGCCGACGGCTAACGTTCTCCGCCGTGGGAGCAAAGGAGGCCGTTACCAAGGACATCAAAACCAGGGAGGACTGGACATAGCCCACCGTGGAATCAAATTCCTGCACCAGGGGCGGCATAATCGGCGGCACCACCCCCACGGTGTAGGACAGTATAAAGAAGGTGAGGCCCAAGCCAATAGGGCCACCCCACTGCTCTAGAAACGAAGAGTCTGACAACGAAGCTTGCAGGCGCATGGGGGGGCTCCATTTTGTGATTGGGTTGTCCGATGCTGTTACCCGTCACTATTGGCCCCCCATCATAGGCAAATTTTGGGGCAAGGCCAAGATGCGTCGCTGGTTGACTGACAAAAGTTATCTTCAATCTGCTGAATGGCTTGCAGTGCAGTAGCTTCAGGGATTTGAGAAAGAAAGGGGGAGCCCGCGTTCTAAGCCGTTTGAGCCGTTGTCGGTGGAAGCACACCCGGCATAGCCATCGACGACTAAATCTCGGTTTCTACAACCGGGGGGAAGGCGGTCTACCGTCCTGCCTTTTAAGGTATAAGGGGGTACGTCAACGTTACGCCGTACCTGTAACCCGTCTGTAACACCCTATTGATGCAACAATGCCCAACAATATTGATCTCTGCAAATTCTAATTGAGTGATTGATCTTTGCAGATTCTCATTGAGTGGACACCCATTTTGAGTTTGCCCTGCATTTAGGTTTTATTCCATGAAAACACGTCTGATCTTGTTCGATTTGTACAAGACCTTGATTGATATGTTCCTTGACGAGGAATCCATCGAGCCATGGTCAAATCTAGCTCTTTTTCTGCGCTATAAGGATATCCACTGTGACGCCGCAGCGTTACGTGAGACCTTTTTCTTGACGATTCAGCGTGAATACCAGGCTGGTTTGTCGGAGACTCGCTATCCCGAAATTGACATGGTGACGGTGATCAGAAAAGCGCTCGCTGTGGATCAGGCGGTGGACGATCACGTGCTGATCGATGCCCTCCAAATGTTGCGTGCCCTCATCACTCGACGTTTTGGTCTGTTCCCAGATGTTTTGCCAACGCTGACCCAACTGAAACCGAAGTATCAGCTTGGATTGGTTACTAATGCCTATCGCCTCTATGCCGAGGCTGAAATGAAAATGCTGGGGTTGGATCAATGGTGGGATGTCGTGGTCATGTCATCGGATCATGGCATTAGCAAGCCAGCGCCAGAGTTGTTCCACTTGGCGTTAGAGCAGCTCCAGGTTTCTCCCGCCGAAGCCATCTATGTGGGTGACAGTATCGAGCATGATGTGGCAGGGGCCAGAAATGCTGGCCTGGAGGTTGTCCATATCAACCGGGAAACCCTAGTCGGCGACCCTTCCCATCTGCTGCCGGATTGGTCAATTCAATCCCTGGAACAGTTGCTATCAATTGTCAATTAATTCCATTGGCGATGATCAATTAACCCCATCTCTGTTAAGAACTTTTCTGCGTTGTTAAGAATGTTTCTACGTTTCTGCCAGCCTCTAAGGATCTGCGATAGATTTGCTTGCGCTCAAGGTAATTTGAGTATCCCTAAATATCCCGGTAATCGATTCTTATGAGCCCTGCTACTCTCACCTTTGATGGACGCAAGCAAAATCCTAATGATCCGAATGTGCGCAGCTATTACTTCCTTCCAGACGAACTTAAGGTGGTTCGTGGGGAGGGGGTTTACTTGTATACCGAGGATGGTCGGCGCTATCTAGATTGCTCTGCTGGCACCTTCAATCTGTCCTTAGGCTATTCCCATCCAGAGGTCGTTGAGGTGATCCGGGAGCAGGCCGGGAAGCTCATTCATGTGACCTCGAAATTCCAGACCGATCCCAGTAACGACTTGGTACGGGCCTTGGCTGAAGTGGCTCCTCCGGGCCTGACCAAGGTACACCTGAAAGCCTCTGGTGGCTCGGATGCCAACGAAGGGGCGATTAAGATTGCCCAGCATATCACCGGTAAGAGCGATGTGATCTCCCTGTTCCGGGGCCACTACGGGCAGACGATGGGGATGATTCAGGCCTCGGGCGCAGCATTCCGCCGCAAGCCCTTCACAGCTCAGTTGCCGGGTATGCTGCATGTGCCAGACCCCAACTGTCGCCGCTGCTTCTACAAGCAGGAACGGGAAACCTGTGGCCTGTTATGCGTGGAGCGCATCAACGACTTTATCGATTACGCTAGCTCTGGTCGGGTGGCCTGCATGATTTTGGAGCCGATCTCCGGCCTGGGCGGCAATTTGGTGCCACCCGACGGCTATTTGCAAGCCTTGCGCAAGCTGTGTGACGAACGCGACATCATCTTGATCTACGACGAAATCCAAACGGGCTTTGGGCGCACGGGGCACATGTTCGCCGCCGATTATTTTGGCGTGTCGCCCCACATGCTGACTATTGGCAAGGGGCTGGGTGGCTCCGGGATGCCGATCGCCGGGATTTTGATGGAGGAACGGATGCTAGGGGTAGAGGGGTATCACATCAACTCGACCTACGGCGGCAACATTCTCGCCTCGGCGGCGGCGGTGAAGACTCTCGAAGTGATTCGTCGCCCTGGTTTCCTAGAAAACGTCCGGGCGGTGGGCAAACACATCATGGATCGCCTCAATGCGATTGCGCCGAAGGTGAAGTGCATTGAGGATATTCGCGGGGCCGGATTGATGATCGGTGTGGATTTCGTTGACGCCGATGGTAAGCCGGATGCCAAGCTGACCAACCATATTGCCAACGTAGCCCAAGAACGGGGCTTGTTAATGCGAACCTCGCTATACGGGTTCGGGAATGCCATCACCATCCGCCCCGCGTTGATCATGACCCATGCGGAAGCGGATGAAATGCTGGATGTTTTCGAGCAACTGCTGTTAGATGTCGCTGAAGGTCGGGCATGAAGGCACTGATTCAGGGCTTGTCCCAACGCATTCGTGATGTTGTCCACGAGGGGCGCGGGAATGTCCCCAGTCGCTACCTCAGCGGCATCGCCAAGGGGGGCGACGCGGAATTCCCGGTTGATCGGCTAGCTGAGCAAGCGGCTTGGGCCTATTTAAAGGACAGTGGCGCGCCGCTAGCCGTCTACACCGAGAGCGAGGGCTTACGCACACTCTGCGATGATCCGAGCCATGTGTTTGTGATCGACCCCATCGATGGCACCCGTGGGGCAGCGGCCAATTTCGAGATGTCTTGCGTGTCGATCGCCGTTGCTCCGTACAGCACGGCACCCACGATCGGGGATATCGAGTTCGCCATGTTGCAGGAGATCAAGACGGGGAACTGGCTGTATGCCGACGACTCCACCCCCGGCATCGAGAGCGAAGGCTACGAAGGTGGACTGCCGCAACTGGGCACCACCACGGATTTGGAGCGGATGTTCTGGACGCTGGAGTTCAACGGACATCCTGCCGATCTGATGATCCGCTCCTATGGGCACCTGATCGATGCCTCGGCGAACCGAGGCGGAGTCTACGTGGTCAACAGCGCCTCCTTCTCGATTTCCCGCATTATCACTGGCCAAATGGATGCCTATGTGGACATCGGCAACCGGCTCCTGCGAGACCACCCGGAGACCGAGGCCGACTTCCGCCGGGTCGGTCACGGCAGTATCCTGCATTTGTTCCCTTACGACATCGCGGCCAGCGTCTATCTCGCTAAACGGGCCGGAGTGGTGATCACCGATGCCTATGGCGATTCGCTAGACAGTACCTTACTGCTGGATATCAGCCCCCTAAACCAGAAATCCTGTCTAGCGGCCTGCACGCCGGAACTGCATCTTGCCTTGCTGGAATCCATCCACTGGTAAACGTAGGGCACCATGATGACGACGATGCATCTCCAAGAAGACCGGGCCGCTCGGTCGGACGCTGAAGCGCTCGAATGGGTCTGTGGGCGGCTCCAGCTTGACATCATCCAAGAAATCTTGGACGGTGGATCCTCGGCGCGAGTGTGGCTGGCCACGAATGCGGCGGGGGAGCGACTGGCAGTGAAGACGGTGCTGGCGCTGGAAGGGGTGGTGGATGGGCACGACCTCGACTCCTTCCGCCAAAAGGTGACGCAGATCGAGGCGATCCGGGCCAAGGCTCCTACCCTGGGTGCCCATTACCTGCCGATTCTGCACAACCTGGTTGGGCCGAACTGGGCCTGCCAAACCACGCCCTTCTACCCATCACAAGACCAGGCCGCACCGCTGCGTCAGCCAGATGGAGCGGCCACCTTTTTTGCCCAGTATGAAGCCGTGGCCCAGGTCTTGTTTCACGACGGGTATGGGGCGATTGCGGCTCCTGCTCCCCCGGATTATGTGCAGCGGGTGATCGTCGGGCGGTTTTTGCGTCGCCTGCCGATGCTGGCACGGGCCTTGCCGGAGGCGCTGGCGGCGGAAACGTTGGTGGTGAATGACACGCCCTGCCTTGCGCCGGGGGTGTTGCTGCCGCGTTTGCTAGAGCAGTCTGCGCCGCGTCTAGCCGCCCTGGCACCCGTGCGCCTTGGTTTTTGCGCCCACGGCGATGCCAACACGCGCAATATCTTGATGGGAGAGGGGGCGGATTTCCGCGTGATCGACCCGCGAGGTTCGACCGACCCTTGGGATCCGGTCTATGATCTGGCCAAAACGCTGTTCTGCCTGACGGTCTGGGATCCGGCTCTGCGCTTGGGGTTCGCGATTCAGCGCCGTGGAAGTGACACACAGCCCCATTATCAGGTGGATTTTCGCCAACCCTTGTATCCGGGGTATCGCACCGCGATCCAACAATTTTTGCCGTTCATGGCGGCTCAGCCCTGGTGGACGGCGCTGATGGCTACCGATCCAGGCTGGCAGTCCCGGCTCCTGTTGACCCATGACATGCATGTGCTGGCCGAGGCACCCTGCCGATTGTCCGACCGCAAGCCGAAGTGGGGGTGCGATGGTGAGCCGTCGTCGCCGGAGCAGCTCGCCCTGGGGTTCTATCTGATGGGTACCCTGCTGATCAACGAACTGGCCGGACAGTTGGCAGCAGCGGGTGATCTCGATGGCGATCGCCATTTGTCCTTAATGGTCTAGCGGCGACGCTGATCTCAGGAGATCGGCGATCGCTGCCTCCAGTCCCGGCCCCGCCAAGGAATGTCGCTGACTGCGCAGGATCAGTCGGGGTGGGCGTAGGTGGCCACCGGGCAACGTGGCGTTGCTCACGGGCTCAATCACGGTAGGGAGTTGTAAGGCATCGCGGAGCCGACTCATCAAGGCATAGCGCGTCATCACCTCACTCCCGCCAAAATGGAGCAGTCCAGTGTGATCCCACAATTGTTCCAGAGCGGGCGCGAGGCTCGGCAAATACAGGGGAGTGCAGACGATATCGGTCTGGGCCAATGTCCTTTCTTTGCTGAAACGGGCGAAGAAGCGATCGGCAAAAGGGCTGCGGCCATAGACAATGGGGATGCGAACAACTAAATGCCTGCTGCCCCTCAACAGATTTTCAGCGGCGACCTTGGAGTGGCCATAGACGTTTAATGGTGCAGGTGGGTCGTCTTCGGTATACCCATCCAGACGACCATCGAAGACATTGTCAGACGAAAGGTAAACCAACCGAGTCGGCGTACCGTGCAGGGCTTGGATCAGAACTTCCACCGATCGCACATTCAGGGCGTGGGCAAGCTGGGGATTAGCCTCGCACTGCTCCAGGTCTACCAGTCCGGCGGCATGGATCACGACATCAAAATCCTGGCGCGCCAATGCGGTCAATGCCGTCTCGTCGCGCAAATCAAGTGGGATGAGTTCCGCTACTTTTTGGGACGAACAAGTCCCGATCACCGCGTGGCGGCGGGAGAGATCGCGCCACAGCCCGCCGCCCACATAGCCGGAGGCACCGAGCAAGAGGATACGGCGTGGTGTTGGTTCCATAGAAATCCCGCTCCTTCGTGTTAAGGCGGTGAGAATGGCAATCGCTCAACCCGCAACATGGGCGGGCCTCCTTGGGTGCTGAATGCAAAACTCTCGTGATGGCGAACGAACGAGACATCGCAGGGATGACTGCTGAGCAGGCGATCGCCGCCGTAAGTCCAGTCGAGCGCCACGCCCTCGTTGGTCTTCTCATTCAACCCCTTTAGGTAGCCAGCCATCAGTTTACCGGCGGCAACGAACGCCACGCCACAGCCACGCGGCGGCAGCGCCAGCGAGAGGGTTTCGTCATCCACAGCGGCGGCAATTTGCAGGGTATTGTCGCTACGGCTGAAGAAAAAGACGAACTGCCCCCCGATCTCCGGCACCCTGCGGCGGAGTTCCAGATACCCCGGCTCCCGCGCCGATCGGCGGATGCCCGTTAAGCCAGCCAACCAAGTCTCGACGCACGCCCCGATGTCCAGATGATCGGTAGCGGCGACGACCACCCGGGGGCAGGGTTGGTTGGGCTGCGCCGCCGCGCCGACGGCAGCAGCGAGGATGGCGCAGGGCTGCAACGCTGCATCCAGACTTGGCAACTCGCCCAGCAGCAACAGCGCCCCGCCGCTTTGCACATGGGAGGCGAGCGATCGCTGCACATCCGCCGCCATCCAGCGATGGGATGCGGCAACGATCGCGCCGCTCGGCAGACAATCCGGATCAGTGAGCGTAAAGGGAATAGGGTGCTGTAGGCAGTACGTGATGAACGGGATCAAGGTGTCCGCTGCCGCTGGCGATGAGATGCCCGTGATCGCTGGCTCCCAGAACGCCACAGCCGCATGAGCAGGATCAAGGCAAAAGTTCAGCCCCGGTTCTGGCTGTGCCTGCGCCAAGAACACCTGCACAGACTTCAGAAAATGCATCAATACGGCCATGGGCGGGAGGCTGGAACCGGCTGCCCCGGTCGCCGTGATGGGCGCGGCTTCGCCGTAAGGCGGGGAAAGCACCTCAGGATTGCCCATGCTTTCCTCAAGATAGTGTGGGTCGATGGCCAGATGCTCGCCCCATTCAGACGTGGCACAAGCGGTGTAAACATCGAGACCCGTTGCACCGCAGGCTAGACCGAGCAGGGCGTGGTAAATCGGCACATAGGCATGGGCACAATCGGCTTCCACCCAGGATAGTGACCAGTTCTCTTCGAGATTGGGGCCGCGACGGCGAGAAGCCATCAGCACATAGTCGAGGAGGGCCCGGTCGTGGTAAACCGCGTTGCCAACCCAGCTTGTGTAAGCGTAATGAATGGTGGCGGATTTCGCCCAACTCCGTGCCACCCATGCGTTGTAGTAATCCCCAGGGCGGGCGCTATCGGATTTCGGCGGCGCATGGTTGGCGAATACCGGCACATCCACGCCCAGTTGGCTCGCCATCCGCTCCAATCCCTGCATGGTCGTTTGGGCACTCCAATTGCCCCAAGCCAGATAGTTCGCCAACGCTTCCACCGGGGCGGGCGTTTGCCCGGGGCGCGGTGCCTCCAGGTTGGGGTGGGCGCGCTGGAAGTCGGCCAAGCCGCAGTCCGAATAATCCAGACTGCTCAAGGCGAGGGCCATTTCGCCGTAATGGCCTTCGTTGCCGATTTGAACCGCCACAACTGGCCCATCTGGATAGAGCCAGGGACGCAGCGCAGCACCGACGGCACTAAGCCAAGCCGCAGACTCGGCCAAGAACACGGGATCGAACGGCGAGGGCAGGGCGAGTTGCTGTGATCTAACAGGCTCACCATCCGCCGATACGGCGGCGCAGAGGGCAGAATCGAGACTAGGGCTGAGCCGATCCGGCAAGCCACCGAAGGGCAGTTCCGCATGCACGAATGGCCCAGGTTTGGGCAAGGCGAGGAGTCCGGCGGCTTGGATTTGACGCAAGAATCCGACCAGATCACGGTTGCCGTCTGCATCAAACACCAGCATCCGTTCGCCGTTTGCCTGCACTATTTCGTGATGTCGCCAGGGGATGTAGAAGCTCACCACCTCTAATCCGGCCAACCGCATGGCACGCAGCTTGGGTAACCACAAGGTGGGAGGGTCGCGGTAGTAGGGGTATTCCCCGGCCAACAGCAGACGCGGTTGGCCATCCACGAACAGGACTCCGTCCTCGACCCAGGGTCTCATGACAGCACCCGGTCGTGGGAGACCAGTAACACTTTCATGGCACCGTAGCCGCCGTTATTCGATGGGCCGGTGGCCAACAAACTAAAGCCCTCGGCATACCTTGCGAGCGGTAGCTCATGGGTGACCATCGCTTCCAGGGGCAGATCGCGAGCCAAGTCCAGCGCCAGTTCAAAGTCACGCGGAGAATAGGGGCCGGCTCCCACAATACGCAGCCCTCGGGTGACGAGGGATCGCAGCGCGACGGTCGCTCCAACCCCCTCGCGCTCGCCCATCACAACCACCGTCCCCCCGGTCTCGATGCGCTCCAGAGCCTCTTCCAGCAGGGTGCCCACCGCATCAATAATGATATCGGGCCTCAGTCCCGACCCTAGCCCAGAACTGACGGGGACGCGGGCGGGCAACATCGATCGCGCCAGTTCAGCCCGCCGGGGATCCCGCTCCACCAGGCTGACCCTGGCCCCCTGCGCGGCCAGAACGAAGGCACAGAGGGTGCCGATTGGCCCAGCCCCCAAAACCAGGATGTGGTCACCGGGCCGGGGTGCAGCGGCAGCAAGATTGTTCAGCACACAGGCCAGGGGTTCAACTTGGGTGGCTCGGCGCAGGCTCATGCCGTCGGGCAGGCGGTGGGCAAAACGCCCCGGCAGGGCGATATAGCCCGCCATCGTGCCATCACAATCCACACCGATCTCGCGGCCTTCCTTGGCTTCGCAGTGCTCCGGTGCGCCTCGACGGCAGGGGCGACAGGTGCCGCAGTAATAGGTGGGGTTGATGACGACCTTGTCGCCGGGGTGCAGCGAGGAGACGGCGGTGCCGACAGCCGCAACTTCGCCGACGGCCTCGTGGCCGAGGATAACGCCGGAGACGGCGGGAAAATTTCCTAGCAGGATCCCGCGATCGGTGCCGCAAACGCCCGTGGCGGCAATCCGTACGAGCACGTCATCGTCCCTGATTTCAGGAACCGGACGGGTGGTCAACTCAACGCCTGCCAGTGGTCCGGTATAAACCAGCGCGGGCATGACGGCGGTTGTATTCGCTGATATGTTGGCATCAAGGGTGGGCATGGGTCTGTGTCACAAAAATTCTGTGTAATCGGGCTATGGAATTAGCGGCCTCGTTGGCCTGTTGTGGAACTGAATGGGGTGCCAAGGGGCTTAGGGGCTGACCACGGCATCTCCCAGTCCGCGATCGATCCGCTGGACATGCGCCAGAAAAGCTGCGGCCAATTTCACCGGAGATTCAGGGTTGATGACGAAGGTTTCCAGCCAGCGATCATCGTCGAGGGCTCCGAAGCGGATGCCGTCGGGGTCACCGAAGATACCCGCGTTGCATAGCAACACATCAATGGCTTCGCCTGCCAGCGCGTCGGCCAATTGATCGATAGCGGAGAAATCGGTCACCTCTAAGGCATGGATACTGAGGCTAGGATAGCGATCGGCCAGACTGTTCAATTCATGGGTAGTCTGCGGGGTTCTGCATGTGGCAAGAACTTTCCAGCCAGCTTCGCAATATTGCCGACAAAATTCCAATCCGAGGCCACGGTTGGCACCGATGATGAAGACAGTGGGCATGGTGTCTCCTGAACGACCACCGAGGCATTATGGCATGGGAATCCCCTAATCCCACGATTATGATAAGCTTGTTAGCCCTAGACTCAATTGAGTTAATTTTGGGCATCATGAAAGCAATCTATGCCAACGATTTCCCCTGCTGGCAGGCGGTTGAGCAAACCCGACTGCTTCCCGTAAGCGAAGGAGCCGCAGGGTGACGCTGCTGCTGGCTGGAGACATCGGCGGCACCAAATCTCTCCTCAGTCTATATCGCCACTCTTCCACAGGACTCCAGCGCCTGAGTGAACTGCGCTATCCCTCCGCTGCGTGGCCCGATCTGGCCCCCATGGTGCAGGCTTTCCTTCAGGCCCAGGAGGCCGATGGTCTGGGTAGGCCGGAGGTTGCCTGCTTTGCCGTAGCTGGGCCAGTGCAGAACGGCCAGGTCACCGTGACCACGCTTCACTGGCAGCTTGAGGAACACCGCCTAGCCCAGGACTGTGGCCTGTCTCGTGTGGAACTGGTGAACGACTTCGCGGTGATCGTCGATGCCCTGCCCCACCTGCAACCCGCCCAAGTGACTCCCGTGCGGGCGGGGCAGACGGTGGAGACGGCACCGCGCCTGGTGTTGGGGGCAGGTACAGGACTGGGCGTGGCCCTGGGCGTGCCGACGGCCAGCGGCCTGATCGGCCTGCCCACCGAAGCTGGCCACGGCACCTTTGCCCCCCGATCCGAGGCGGAGTGGCGCATGAGCCAATGGCTCAAAGCCGACCTGGGCGTCGATCGCATCTCCCTTGAGCGGGTGGTGAGTGGCATGGGCCTTGGGGCGGTGGCCCGTTGGCTGCTGGCGGATCGCCATCCCAGTCCTCTCCCCCTCTGGGCCGCCGATCGATCGGCAGACGATCAGGATTGGCCTGAGGTGGTGGCGGCGGCGGCCCTGGCTGGGGATGCCCTGGCCCAGGAGGCCGTACACCTTTGGCTGGGCGCTTACGGCTCCGCCACCGGCGATCTGGCCCTGGGCAGCCTGAGCCAGGGGGGCATCTGGTTGGCAGGTGGCACGGCGGCTAAACACATCGAGGGGTTACGATCACCAGCCTTCCTGGATCCCTTTCTTGCCAAAGGCCGTCTCCGGGCTGTGCTGGAGCCCATTCCCATCCAGGCGATTACCGATCCCGCTGTGGGGGTGTTTGGCGCGGCTTGCCGTGCGCGCCGACTTTTGGCCTAAGGCGCAATGGCATGGGGATGCGGGATAAACGAATCCTCAGGCAGAGCGTAGGCGAAGTAGGTAGTCGTGGTTCTCCCAGCAGCGGACAATCCACCATGGGGGCCATGGCCGAGGGCACGGTCCAACAACCCAGCCCTTTCACCCAGATCACAGGCTAGGATGACCGCAGCCCCCAACCTAGCAGAAACCATGCCGTTGCCGCAGTCCCCCAGCCTCACCACCGCCATCCTGACAGACTGGCTCACCATCGCCGTGGCCCGCCTCTGCCAGCACATCGCCCCAGAGCGCATCACTTTATTTGGGTCTTGGGCCAGGGGCAGCGCCACCCGCCACTCCGATATTGATCTTTTCTTGGTGTGGGATTGCGCCCTCCCGCCTCTGGATCGCATCGGTCAGGTGTTGGCGTTGCTGGTGGATGCTCCCGCCCCGGTAGAGGTCATCGTCTACACCCCGGCAGAACTTGCCCAGCGATCCGATCGGCCCTTTATTCGTCAACTCTTGGCCGAAGGTAAAACCCTCTATCCGCAAGCCCCCCAATGAGCCACGAAAAGCTACACCAAGAAGCCATTCGCTGGTATCGCCAGGGATGGGACGACCTCGAAGCAGCCCAGGCATTGATTCTGGCCAAAAAGTTTGCCCAAGCCTGTTTCTATGCCCAGCAGTCTGCCGAAAAAAGCCTCAAAGTCGTGTGGATCAGCCTTGATGGCGACCCCTGGGGAGGCTTTTACTCAACGGGAAGCGGAATCAGCCCTCGCCGCCGCCGAGCAAATTTTGTACCACGTCCGTCAATGGTTACAGGGGGCATGATTTGTCATCGGCTAAGTCTATGAGAGAACCGCTATATAGGAGCAGCTTTGCAAAAAGCTCAGTAGAAGGAACACAGCTACAGCAAAACTTTAAGTCTCTTTTGATCACATTCTTTGCAAAGAGAACTAAAGGTTATCTAGACAGCGTGAATTGTCTTTAACGCTAGACTCAGCTCTTAATTTAATGTGCTCTTCTAAAAGGGAACCTTGAACAATACAAATCTTATTGAAATACTAAGGAGATTCCAGCGGCTTCAGAATCTAGAAATTTACAATAGGACAATTAATCAAGGTTCCCAAAAATTACAAGGCCCAAAACACTCTGATTTTCAAGCGGCCTCCCATCCAATGACTAACAGGGCTCACGTCGCCTAACGCAGCACATAATTGCACTGGTGATTTTGACAGGATATGATCCTGAACCTCTAAAAAATAAACCGTGAAACCGAAAAAAGTCAAGTCGTGCCGTGTAAGCTCTGGGGCATACACATGCTAAATTAGCCTTGAGGAAAAATCAGGCTTTCAGTCATTAAAAGCTGTCAAAACAGCTCCATAATTCTTAACAATTCGATTGTTAAGTCTTTTGTTTAGAACAGCGCGAGGATGCGTTTTTCCTGCGTGGGAATTCAGGCTAATTGACATTTTGTGTGCCGCATGTAAGATCGTGTTGCTGATTACCTATGGGTCGCATTCTATGGGCGACACGCCTTCCTATAGTCTTGAGATTGCTGTGTCTCAGTCCTCGGCAATGACGGCTGGCGACAACGAAACAGTCCCGTGGCAATCTCGCTTAAATCATAGAAATAATAATTGGGGGGCACTTAAGGTTGCCGTGATTGGCCACGTCGAGTGGACTCGGATTGCCCATGTTGAGCGTGTGCCGATCGCGGGTGATGTCATTCATTCTGATCTGGTTTGGGAGGGTGCGGCAGGCGGTGGCGCGGTCGCAGCGGTGCAACTGGCCAAACTGGCGGGTCGCTGTGCCTTCTTCACGGCATTGGGGGATGACGCTGCAGGCCGCAGGTCACAGGCAGAACTCGAAAGCCAGGGGGTCGAGGTTGTGACCGCCCTGCACAAGCACCCGACCCGCGAAGCCGTCAGCCTAGTGGATGCCACTGGTGAACGCACCACCATCACCATCGGTGATCGTCTACAACCTGGCCCGGACGATCCACTGCCCTGGGACGTGTTGGCGGACTACCACGCGATTTACTTTGCCGCCGGAGATCCGGACGTATTGCGTTGGGCACGAGCAGCGGGCAAGTTGGTGGTGACCTCTCGTGAACTGTTGACCGCCGCCGCCGCCGCCGTTCCCCTAGATGCCATGGTCGGCAGCGCCCGCGATGCGGCGGAACGCTACAACCCCAATCTGCTTTTCCCCCCGCCGAATCTGCTCGTTTCTACGGATGGCGAGGCTGGGGGGTACTATAGTATGCCCGGTGCGCCAGTCTACGCTTACCCGCCCATGCCACCCCCAGGCCCCATTGTGGATAGCTATGGCGTTGGCGACAGCTTTGCAGCCGCGCTGACGTTCGGGTTGGCGGCTTTTGCCGATGTCAGGGATGCCCTAGCCCTAGCCGCCCAATGCGGGGCTACTAGCGTCACTGGATCCGGCCCCTACGCGGGGCAAATGTGTCTTGTTAAACCGTCAGGGTGGTATGCATCGTGAAGCCTGAGTCTGGATTGATTTCTGTCGTGATCCCGGCCCGCGACAGTGCCTCGACCATCAACGAGCAATTGGATGCGCTCAGCCGACAATCCTATACCCGTGATTGGGAAGTCATTGTGGCCGACAATGGCTCGCAGGACGGGACCCGTGACATCGTGAACGACTGGATTGGCCGAATGCCCAACTTGCGACTGGTCGATGCGGCGGATGCTCGCGGTGCCAACCATGCCCGCAACGCAGGCAGTCAGGCTAGTCGTGGCGAGCGGCTGCTGTTTTGCGATGCCGATGATATTGCCGATGTGAACTGGGTCAGCGCCATGGCAGAGGCTCTGGCTCACTACGATATGGTCGGAGGCTGTATTGAACGCAAAAAACTAAACGACGAGGTGGCGTTGGCCGCGAGGCCGCTGAAGACGGTTGACGGACTGTTAGACAGTTTTGGTTTCCTCCCGTACACGCCATTTGCCAACGCCGGGATGCACCGGGAGGTGTGGCAGCGGCTGGGAGGTTTTGACGAAAGCTATCGCTATGGATCCACCGATGTGGAATTTTTCTGGCGCGGGCAGTTGGCCGGGGCCAGCATGGGCTACGCTCCCACCGCCATCATGCACTATCGGCTGCGCTCCGACTTGGCCGGAATTGCACACCAGGCTTACTGCTACGGTCGCTCCCATCCGAAACTCTTCAAAACCTACCGCAGTGATGGCATGCCACGGTCAGACCTCCGGCAGGCTGGTTGGGAGTGGGGCTGGATTGTGGCCCATATCCCCTGGCTTTTGAGCAAAAAACCTCGCCAAGCCACTTGGCTTTACCGCAGCGCCATGCGGTGGGGGAGGTGCGTCGGCAGTGTGCGCAGGGGGGTGCTTTACCTATGAAAACCCTATCTTGCAACAACACTGCCACGGAGACGTTGAATACGTTTCTCGTGGACGCTATCGCCGCCGCCCGTGCCGCCGCTGCCGTGATCCTGCGTAAGGCCGATCAACTCAGCTCCCTCACCGTGACGAGCAAGGGGCTGAACGACTTTGTCAGCGAGGTGGATCATGATGCGGAGTGGGAGATCATCAAGATACTGAGTCAGGCTTACCCCGATCACGCTTTTCTGTGCGAGGAGGCCGGACAAAAAGGCTGTCTCAACAGTGACTTCACCTGGATCATCGATCCCCTAGACGGCACCACTAATTTCCTCCACGGCTTTCCCCAGTTTGCCGTTTCCATCGCCTTGCTGAATCTGGGTCGCCTCGAATGCGCCGTCATCTACGACCCAAGCCGCGACGAACTGTTTACGGCGGTTCACGGGGGCGGGGCAACTCTGAATGGGCGACCCCTGCGGGTTACCGAAAAGTCGGATTTCGCCGGATCGTTGCTGTGTACGGGTTTTCCGCTGTGGTATCCGAGCGATAACAGCACCTATTTCGACATGATGCGGGCTGTCGTTGCCGCCGGGGCCAATATCCGCCGCTGTGGAGCCGCTGCCTTGGATCTGGCCTGGGTGGCTTGTGGGCGCATCGATGGCTTTTGGGAAATGGGACTGAAGCCTTGGGATATTGCCGCCGGAATCCTGCTGATCCAGGAAGCGGGCGGCATCGTCACCGATTTTGCTGGCGGGGGCAGTTCCCTGACCACCGGGGACATTCTGACCGCTGGCCCGACGTTGCAGACCCAAATGTATGAAACGTTTCTCCCCTATGCCCCCTACCTCCCGATCCGGCCATCCGGTGGACGCGCCATCCGTCCAACCTAACCACCTAACGGAATCGACGTGACCGCCCCTAGCTGACCCAGTCTAGCGGATCCTCGTCTGGGCTAGGCCGGGATCCGGGCTGTTCCACGAACAGTCGGTGCCAAATAGCAAACTGCATCAGGCCGAAAATTTCCCGGCTGGCACCACCGTTTTTTCGCTGCATCTGGAACAGGGTCGGAAAACCTGCCGTGTTGAACCAGGTGTTGATGGCCTGGTTGGCCCAAAGTCGAGATTCGAGGCGGTCGAGGAAATCCCCACAGAGCCATTCGCGGACAGGTACAGCGAAGCCTTTCTTGGGGAGGTACAAATGATCTTTGGGCAGATAGCGTTCGGCCCAGCGGCGTAGGAAGACTTTCGGTCGCCCCCGACTCACCTTGAGGTGATCGGGCAGGGACAGGCCGAATTCCACCACGCGGTGATCTAGGAAGGGCACGCGGCCTTCCAAGCCAAACCCCATCATCATGCGGTCGGACTTGACCAGTAGGCTATCGGTCAGATCGGTGGCGATGTCAGTATATTGACAGCGCTGCAAATGGCTCCAGGACGGTGGGGTGGATCGCCAAGCCTCGATGTAGGGTTTACGGAACGTTCCCCACTGGCGCGACAGTTCATCACCGAGCAAGCCCTGGGAAAGCGTGTCCGACCAGTCGCTGCGGGTACGGAAGCCCCCCGAACCCGGTGCACGCAAATTTTCAAGCAGCCAGTTCCAGCGCCCCATGCAATAGCGTGGATACCCCCCGAACACCTCGTCGCCGCCCTCCCCGCAAAAGACCACCTTTAACTCGCGGCTCGCCGCTTCGGAGAGCAAGGACGTCGGGAGGCTGGCGTTATCGCGCATCAAATCGTCGGCAGCCCAAATGGTGTAGGGGATGCGCTTGAAAAACGCCGACTGGCTCATGCGGATCGACGTGTGCTGACTGGCGAACACGCTAGCGATGCGTTCGGCATCGTCCAGTTCGTCAACCAATCTGGCCCCCTCAAAGCCAATCGAAAACGTCCGTACCGGCTGATCCTGGAAACGTGCCAGCATGGCCAGCAAAATCGCTGAATCATTGCCGCCCGACAGAAACAGCCCATAGGGAACATCGGAGCGCACATGTTCTTTGATGACCTGCCCAAAGAGATGGTCGAACTCATCTTCCAAATGCAGCGTTTCTGATGGGCGCGTCTTCACATGGAAGGGGTTCCAATAACAGCGTCGGGAAATATTCAACTGCCCGTCAACTTCGATCATCTCGCCGGGTAAAACGCGATGGATCCCCTGAAAGATGGTCTCCTCGCCGCTGCTGCAATGGTTGTGGAGGAACTGGGAAAGGGCAGCGGGGTTGATGGCGGGCTGTCTCGGCAGCAGCGGCAGCAGGGCCTTGATCTCCGATGCAAAGATCAGGCGGTCGGGGAGCACAGCGTAGAACAGCGGCTTGATGCCCAGGCGATCGCGGGCGAGAACGAGCGTCTGCCGCCTGCCGTCATACAACGCGAAGGCAAACATCCCGTGTAACCTGTCCACGAAACCGTGAGCATCCTGGGCATAGGTGTGCAGGATGCATTCGCAATCCGAATGCGTCGCAAACCCTCGGCCATCCGCTTGCAGTTGCTCACGCAGTTCGACAAAGTTGTAGATCTCACCATTGGCCACCACGGCAAGCCGGTCGTTGGCATGGAGCAACGGCTGACGGCCTCCGTCGAGGTCGATGATCGACAATCGGGTATGGCACAGCCCGAACGCGCCCTCCAGAAACATCCCCATCCCATCCGGGCCACGGTGCTGAAGCTGTTCCACCATCGGCTGCATCATCGCTTCATCGACATCGGCACCTCGCAGTACCATTCCGGCTATTCCGCACATGAGTTGATCCAGTTCAATGAAAGGTGTATGCGCCTTGCCCCGGTGCAGGCCGTATCGTCCGGTCGCCGCTGGCGGATCGCCCCCACCGATCATCCGCACGGTTGGGGCGGGAGGGGAGTGGCTTCAAAATACCCCGCTCCATCCGGAGTCCTGACTGGTGTCGGCACGACGAATCGGGCCATCCGCCCAATACCCATCTTCCCGCCGCGCTGCAAAAAACCTGAGGGAATTATCCGGCAGGGCATCGTCGCGACCTGCCCACAGCTTTTGGGCGGAAAACGGCACCGGATCGTCGACCCAGAACGGATCCTGGGCAGGCAAACCGAGGGGCAGAAAGGCTAAGGCCGCCATATACAGACTGCCGGTGGAGATATAGTCTTCGGCAAGATTTGGCTGGTAACCGCACAGACCGAGTCTCAACCACCCGTCCGAGTCGAAGGTTCCCTCCGCCCCCAGCGTCTTGGCAATGACGGCAGATAGCGCCGTGCGAGCCTGGGCTGGCGGCAATTCAGTTGGCAAGCGTCGCAGACGGGCCTCGTTGGCCAGATGCTGGAATGCACCGCAGCGGTACACGATAGAACGGCCTAGCGTCGGAAAACTGCCATCCGCCGCGATCAGCCGCTCTAAGACCAGCGCATACCGGGCCGAAATTTGATCAAACCGCCTCTGCATATCCGCATATTCGGTATGGGTGTCTGCTATGGCGGCGAGCACAGTCCGTAATGACGGCTGAATGGAAAAGCTATTGTAGTAGTCCCAGCGAAACTCTGGCCCGTCGCCAAAGGCTCCGTCTCCCTTGTACCAGAGGTCATGCTGGCGGAGAGCGTAATCGATACGAACGCGATCATAGTCTTCGCCGACTTGCAGAAAGAAGACCTCGATCAAGGCGCTGTAGAGCAGCCAATTGTAATATCCGGGTTTGATCAGCCGCGTACTCTTGAGCGCCTCGACGATCTGCCTGCGCGTCGTAGGCTCCGCCTTGAACCACAGGGATGGGCCACGTAACAGCGCCAGGGCCAGATGGGCAGCATCTACCAGCGGCTGATCGCCGTCCGAGAAATTCATAAAATCCTGCGCCTTAGGATCGACGGCGTTGGCAAGCGCCTGCTGTGCCAAGCCAGCCAGATGTATCCGTGTCTCGCTTTCTGGGGTGCCGTCATCCGCCAACTCCAGCCAAGGTGAAAGCCCCGAAAGCAGGCGCGCAAACCCCTCAAGATGGGAATAGCGTCGTCTCAGGGCCGCGACTTCACTCGTCCTCGCCTCAATCGGCATCACGACTTTGAGCCGATCCTCAGCGAGCGCAGCCAGCAGGGGATGAGCCATTTTGCTCAATAGCGCCACCCAGTCCGCGCGAGTTGCGCCAGATGGGCAATCGGTAATCCCGGATTCCGAAGAATAAGTTGTGGGTCTAGACACGGTTGTCACGGTATAGGTTTGCTAATCGAGTGAGGTATCGGCCTGGTGGGAAACCACGAAACCGTCGGATCTTTTTCCGGCGCACATCGTAATTCATGGCGGCGCATCCTTACTTCGGACGAAATTTGCCCCGCAGGTAGGCATGTGGCCAGGGGACTGAAGCCTCTAGCTCAGCCGCAGCGTAAAGCGGCCAATGAGGATTACGCAGCAGCTCACGGCCCAGCAGCACGGCATCCGCTTGACCCGATTCAACAATCTCCGCCGCCTGGTGGGCATCGGTAATCAAGCCTACCGCGCCCGTGGCGATGTGGGATTGCGCCTTAATAGCGGCAGCAAAAGGAACCTGAAAACCCGGCGTGGTGGGGAGCTTTTCGTTGTCTAAGATGCCGCCACTGGAGACATCGATAAAATCTACGCCGATTTCACGCAAGGCGCTGCAAAATCGGATTGTTTGCGGGAGATCCCACCCACCCTCAGCGGCCCAATCGGTGGCAGGAACGCGCACAAACAGCGGCAGATGATCGGGTAGGGCCATCCTTACCCGCTGCGTCACTTCTAGAGGAAAACGCACCCGCCCCTCCCAAGACCCACCATAGCCGTCGGTGCGCTGGTTGGCGATGGGCGACAGGAAGGTATGCAACAGGTAGCCATGGGCCATATGCACTTCAACGATGTCGAACCCAGCGGCTATGGCCCGATGCGTGGCGGCGACATATTGATCCGCTAACCAATCCAGTTCCTCCTCACCCAAGGCGTGGGGGATCGGATAGCCGGACGTAAACGGCAGAGCGCTCGGCCCAACAACCGTCCAACCGCCTTCGTCAACGGTCAGCGGAGCACCCCCCTTGGCGGGAATCTGCAAAGAAGCCCTACGGCCTGAGTGGGCCAGTTGAATGGCAGGGATGCAGCCTTGGGCGCGGATAAATTCGGCGATGGGCCGCAACGACGCAACGTGATCGTCTGACCACAAGCCCAGGCACCCCGGGCTGATACGCCCCTCTGGTAGGATCCCTGTGGCCTCAACCATCACCAAGCCAACCCCGCCTACAGCCCGCGCCCCGCAATGTACCTTATGCCAAGCTGTGGGATGGCCGTCCTGCGCGAGGAACATGCACATCGGCGACATGAACACGCGGTTTGGAATTTCTACCGCTCGCAATTTTAACGGTTCAAACAAACGAACCATTAGTGTTTTCAATAGACTAAGCGCTTAGTATCCTACACCAACCTGAGTTTGGGATAAGCCAAGTACTTCAATCTTTAGAAACCCTCTGGCCGCTTGCACTTTAACCCACCCTTACGGGAAGCAAGCTACGGCTTAGTTTTATCGTTGCTTTCGATAAGCATGAGACGCCTTAAACGGCTACATCCCCTGTAAATCAGGCCCACGACTGTCTCAACGTTAGTCGAAATGACGATAGCAACGGAAAAATTTTGGTCGTTAGGGCTGAAACTGGTATAAAGCATGGGTTCTAGCTGTCAAAACTATCTGGACTGGAGAGATTGTCAAATCTGGTGCATGGCTAGAAGTTCTAGGCCGCATCCTGCACCTGGGTCACATCGGCGGTGTCATCCGTCCAACATCCGTCTTTAAACGGCACTCCCTCAATTCCGTCAGCGAGATGTTGAAAGCACAGTCTTATCCGTTGTTCGGGGATGCCTAGTCCACCCTACATAGAGGTCATGGAAGCATGAATAGGATTCGGCGCATCTTTGCCGCAGGGCTGTGCCTATTGCTATGCCTTGGTTTTGGGCTTGGCAGAGCAGGGCTGTCCCAAAGTAGTTTGGCCATGGCGACAGGCCGAGGGGGCGCGGTGGCCACCGTCGATGTCGATGCGACGCGGGTGGGTCTAGGGGTGCTACGCCGGGGCGGCAATGCGGTGGATGCGGCGGTCACCGCTGCGGCGGCGCTGGGCGTGACCGATCCGTTTTCTGCGGGTATTGGCGGCGGTGGGTTCATGGTCATCTACCTCAAAGACGGGGATCGCGTGGTCACCCTCGATGGCCGTGAGCAAGCCCCCGCCGCCACCACCGTAAACCTGTTTCAAGATCCTCAGAACCCTGGGGAGCTGCTGCCCTTCTCCCCTAACCGCATCTCCTCAGGGGTCGCGGTGGGTGTCCCTGGTACCCCCCTAGAGTGGGCCGAAGCCCTCAGCCGCTATGGTACCCTCTCGCTCAGCGAAGCCCTCCAACCGGCCATCACGCTGGCGGAGCAGGGCTTTGTGGTCGATGACACCTTTGCCCAGCAGATTGAGCGAAACCGGGCCCGCTTTGCCGCCTTCACCTCGACCCAGGCGCTATACCTACCCCATGGTCAGCCCCCAACGGTGGGCACGCGGTTCAAAAATCCTGACCTGGCCAACACCTACCGCATCCTGGCGGAGCAGGGCGTTAATGGCTTTTATCGGGGTGAGATAGGGGAGTCGATTGTGCAAACGGTGCAACAGCCGCCCACCGTCGCAACGCCCCCCTTCCCGGTTGTTCCTGGCGCGATGACCCTGACCGACCTCGACCACTATGCGGTGCGGGTGCGGCCTCCCACGGTCACGCCCTATCGAGGTTATACGCTCTACGGCATGGGCCTACCCAGCAGCGGGGGGATTACCACCGGGGAAATTCTTCGTATTCTAGAGGGCTTTGATCTGAGCCAGGGGAATCGGGCTAAGGCTTGGCATACGGTCATCGAAGCCGAACGACTGGCCTTTGCCGACCGCAATGCCTACCTGGGCGATCCAGAGTTTGTGGATGTGCCCCTAGCGGGTCTTCAGAGCGAAGCGTTTATTCAAACCCGGCGAGCGATGGTAGGGGATCGCGCCCCTGCCGCTCCAGACTTTCGGGCCACCCCCGGTGACCCACTGCCCTTTCAAACCGACCCCAGCCCTAGCCTAACGGGCCTGTCGCCTGTGGCTCAGGGCCAGACCCCAGCAGGCCCATCCACCACCCACCTCGTCACCAGTGACCGTTGGGGCAACATCGTCTCCTATACCTGCACGATTGAATCGGTCGGTGGCTCTGGCATCGTGGTTCCAGGCTATGGCTTCATCCTCAACAATGAACTGACCGACTTTGACCCCGTCAGCCCCCATCCCAATGTGCCTGAACCCTACAAACGTCCCCGGAGCAGCATGGCCCCCACCATCGCCCGCAGCCCGGATGGCACGATGCTCGCCTTTGGCTCTCCGGGGGGATCAACCATTATTACCACGGTGGTCGGTCTGGCCATCAACCTGATTGACCTTGGCCTGTCCCTCCCCGATGCAATCGCGGCCCCCCGCATTTCCCAGCGCAACACGGGCCTGACCCAAGTCGATAGTCAAGTTGAACAGACGACCCTAGGTCAGGAATTAGCGGCTCTTGGCCATTCCTTAGAACCCGTGCCTGAAATCGGGGCAGCGGTCGGGTTGGTGATTCAGCCGGATGGGTCTATCTTGGCCGCCGCCGAACCTAGCCGACGGGGTGGCGGGGCCGCCATGGTCGTTGAACGCTAGCCTGATTTGCACTGGCAGGTTTAGCGCCAGCTCAACGATGAGGCGGGTATCGATCGGCTGTTTGCCGCCAGTTCTTGCCCCAAGACAGTCTTGTAGAGAGGCCTTAAGGCTGCTGCCACAACGTTTGACCGACGTTCTGGGGGAGGGCGATTCCGAGTTAAGCGACTGAATCTGTTAGTATCTTGCTCTGATGCCATCCCCAGCCAACATCCGGTCTACAACATTGTGAAAGCTACTCAGTCCTTAGTTCGGGTTTTTCAAAGCCGCAAGATGGCGGCCATTCTGCTGTTGGGCATTGCATCGGGGCTACCCTATGCCCTGATGGATGACGCCTTTCGGGGCTGGATGACCAAAGCCCAGCTCGACCTGAGAACCATCGGCTGGTTCAGCTTGATCAGCCTGCCCTACTCGCTCAAATTTCTGTGGGCACCCTTTTTAGATCGCTTCGTGCCCCCCCGGCTGGGCCGACGGCGGGGCTGGATGGTGATTGGGCAGATGGGGCTGATGGTGACGATCGCCCTCTTAGCCCTGCAAATGGCCGCGATTGCCGCAGGCCCCACCCCCACCCCAGCCTCGGTGCTACAGATCGTCGCCCTAATCGCCCTGGGAATTACCTTTCTCAGCGCCACCCAAGATATCGCTATCGATGCCTACCGCACCGATGTACTAGAGGAGCGCGAAATGGGGGCCGGGGCCGCCACCTACGTCTTGGGCTACCGGATCGCCATTTTGCTGACCGGGGCGCTGGCCTTTATTCTGGCCGATCGCATCACCTGGCCCTGGGTCTACGGGGGCATGGCGGGGCTGATGGGGCTGGGGGTGCTGGTCTCGCTGGGGGCACCGGAGCCGGTGCGCGCCGTGCATCCGCCCGACTCGTTAGAGCAGGCGGTGGTGCAGCCCTTTGCCGAGTTTTTTAGCCGACTGGGGGTGCAGCGCACGATTGCCGTGGTGCTGTTCATTCTGCTCTACAAGCTGGGCGACAACCTGACGGCGAAAATGGCCATTCCCTTTTTGGGCGACCAGGGGTTGGGCTTTTCGGATACCGACATTGGCACGATTCGTCAGGGGCTGGGGCTGGTGGCCACTATTGTCGGCACCCTGGCGGGCGGCGCGGCCCTCAGCCAGTTGGGCATCAACCGCTCTCTATGGATTTTTGGCGGGCTTCAGGCCCTGAGCAACCTGGGCTATCTGATTCTGGCGATCATCGGCAAAAATTATCTGGTGATGGTGCTGGCCATCAACGTCGAAAATTTCTGCGCCGGGCTGGGGACGGCGGGCTTTGTTGGTTTTCTAATGAGCCTGTGTAATCCTCGTTTTTCAGCCACCCAGTTTGCCCTGCTCTCCAGCCTGATGGCGGTGGGGCGCGACCTGATCGCTGGCCCCGCCAGTGGTGAAATTGCCCAGCGCCTCCAGCAATTTGTGCAGAGCAACCCCAACATTGCCGCCATACCCGCCCTGGGAGGAGCCACCCAGCAGGGCTGGCCCCTGTTTTTTGGCATTACGCTGATTGCCGCCCTGCCCGGACTGCTGCTGCTGCCCGTGTTTGCCCCCTGGCATAATCGCGAGGAGGTCGATTAACGCAGTGCGCTTGAAGCAAGACGTTACTGACGTCGGCCATTCTGCCTGAATGACTACAGTATTGACGGCTACCGTCTTTTACAATGCGGGCTGCTAGCTCCTCAGAGCAACGGGTGGGCCAACGGCCCTGTGTGTATGCGATCGCTGAACCAATTGAGCATTAAGTCCAAGCTCATCCTGATGCTGCTGGCGGTGAGCGGGCTTTCCACCCTGGTTACCGCCTACCTGGGCTACCGCAGCGGCCAAACCAACCTGACCGATCGCGTCTTTAGCCAGCTCACCAGCGTGCGGGCCTCGAAGGCGTACCAGATCGAGTCGTACTTCAAAACCATTCGCCACCACACCCAGACCCTGAGCGAAAACCCCGCCATTGTCAGCGCCATGGCCGAGTTTGACGCCGCCCTGATGGAGCTAGACACCGTAGCAGTGCCGCCCCAGGCCGATGGCGTGATCGCCAAATACTACCAAGACGAGTTGCTCACCCGTCTGGCCAAGGTCGAAGAGGGCACCCCGATTCTGCAATCCTACACGCCCCAAACCGCCGCGAGCCGCTACCTGCAATACCACTACATTGCCGCCAACCCCAACCCCGTGGGCAAAAAACACCTGCTCACCCAGGCCCCCGACGGCAGCGACTACAGTGATCTCCACGCCCGCTACCACCCGATTTTTCGCAACATCATCGAAAAATTTGGCTACTACGACATGTTTCTGATCGACCCCGAGGGCAACATCGTCTACACGGTGTTTAAAGAAACCGACTTTATTAGCAATCTGCAAACCGGCCCCTACAAAGACAGCAACCTGGCCCGTCTGGCGGCCCGGGTGCAGACCTCCAAGGAGCGTGATTACGCCTGGATTGAAGACTTTGAGCCCTATACCCCCTCCTACGGAGCCCCTGCCGCCTTTATTGCCGCGCCGATTTTTGACCAGTCGAAGCTGATTGGGGTGTTGGCCTTTCAGATGCCGGTGAATGAGATTAACGCCGTGATGACCGGCAACCAAAACTGGGAAAGCGACGGTCTGGGGGAAACCGGCGAGACCTACCTGGTGGGCAGTGACGAGCTGATGCGCTCGGTGTCGCGGTTTTTGGTGCAGGATCCGGAGGGCTATGCCGATAGTTTGCGGGCGATCGGGGTGAAGGAAGACGACATCACCCGCATCAGCCAGTACGGCACCTCGATTTTGCAGCAAACGGTGGACACCGAGGCCGTCGCCGCCGCCCTGACCGGCCAGGTGGGCACCCAGATCATCGACGACTACCGGGGGATGCCGGTTCTGAGTTCCTACGCACCGCTGGAGATTGAGGGGCTCGACTGGGCGATTCTGGCGGAGATGGATCTGGCGGAAGCCTATGCCCCGATCTATTCGTTTAAGCGGCAAATTTTGGTATCGGCCACCCTGCTGCTGCTGTTGGTGACGCTGCTGGCCATGGGGCTGGCCCACCTGTTTGTGCGGCCCATTCAAAAGCTGATTGACAGCGCCCGCCGGGTGTCCACCGGCGAGCTAGACGCTATTGCTGCTCTAGAAACCGAGGATGAGTTTGGCGAACTGGGCCAATCCTTTAACGCCATGGTGCGGAGCCTGCGCACCCAGACCAACCTAGTCGAGCAAAAAAACCAGGAAAACGAGCAACTGCTGCTGAGCGTCTTCCCTGCCGCGATCGCCAAGCGCTTGCAGCGAGGTGAGAAAAACATCGCCGAAGACCTCTCTAACGTGGCGGTGCTATTCGCCGACCTGACCGGGTTTGCCAAGCTGTCGGCGACCCTCAGCGCCTACGAGTCGGTCTCGATTTTGAACGATCTGATTGGGGCCTTTGACGAAGCGGGCGATCGCTACGGCATGGAAAAAATTAAAACCATTGGCGACAGCTACCTAGCGGTGTGCGGCCTGTCGGTGCCCTATTTGGATCATGACAAGCGGGCCATCGACTTTGGCCTTGACATCCTGGGTATTGTGCGCCGGTTTAACCTGGAGCGGGGCTTTCAGCTCAATGTGCAGATTGGCATTAACTCCGGCGATGTGGTGGCGGGCATTGTGGGCCGCAACAAGGTGATCTACGACGTCTGGGGCGACACCATCAACCTGGCCAGCGCCCTGCGAGACCATGCCCCCCCCGGTGGCATTTTGGTGTCGGAGGGGGTGCACCAGCGCCTCTACGACCTCTACCAGTTTGAGCCGGTGGGCGATCTCGATACCAACGGCAGCGGCAAGCCGCCCGCCTGGCGGCTGAAAAGTACCCGTCTGCCCGTGGATGCTGAGGAGCTAAGCCGCCCATGAACACCGCTGCGACCCAACCCGATACCTGGATTTGGGCAATCGCCCTGGTTCTCGGCTTTGCCACACTGTCGGTGCTGCTGGGGGAAGTCATCCATCGCTTGAAACGGCGCGGCAAAGCCCTGGCCAGTACCCTGCGCCTGGTGCGCAACCTGATTTTGCCGGTGCTGGTGTTTTTGCTGTTTATGCAGCATTTGCTCAACCTCAGCGGCGATGCCCGCCTGGTCAAAACCGTCGAAACGCTGCTCTGGGTAGTGGTCATTCACGGGGCGCTGTCGCTGCTGAATGTGCTGTTGTTTGAGCAGGCGGAGGTGGGGACGTGGCGATCGCGTGTCCCCAAACTGCTGATCGACCTGGCCCGCCTGTTTTTGATTTTGCTGGGCACCGCAATCGTGCTGGCCACGGTGTGGAACGCCGATTTGGCTGGACTGGTGACGGCCCTGGGGGTGAGCTCCATCGTCATTGGTTTGGCCCTGCAAGATACCCTGGGCAGCGTCATGTCGGGCATTGCCCTGCTGTTTGAGCGGCCCTTTTCGGTGGGCGATTGGCTGCACGTGGGCGGGGTCGTAGGCCAGGTGATCGACATCAACTGGCGGGCGATTCGGCTGCAAACCCTGGAGCGCGAGATGGTGGTGATTCCCCATAAGGTGATCAGCGGCGAAACCATCCGCAACTTTAACCAGCCCTTTCAGCTCCACGCCGAGCGCATTCGCATTGGCTTTTCCTACAACGACCCGCCCAACCTGGCCCGCCAGGTGCTCAAAAGCACGGCGCTGGAAACCCAGGGCATTTTGGCCGAGCCCGAACCCAAGATTTTCACCCTCTCCTACGACGATTTTGCCGTCACCTACGAGGTCAAAT
>JBBAWV010000057.1:0-27775 GCA_040396995.1 Nodosilinea sp.
GTTTGAGTCGTTCAGAGCTTAGCCCCCTGTCCAGTTTGAGGGATCCACTTCAGTCCCCCATTCATACGGCTATTCAGCACCGCCCTTCTTTGACCTACCGGAATCTGTGCATCTCGGGGCTATGAGGTCTTTGCACAGTATTAGCGATCTTAATGAAAAGTTCGACTAGGATGACTATCCTGTAAGGGATATAGCCTTAGCGTAAGTTTCTGTACGATTACTCACTTAACCCCTTTAGGGACTAGAACTCATGCTCTACCAATAGTTTCAACCTTAACGACCAAAATTTTTCCGGTGCTAAAACTAAACCAGGACTATCCTCAGCGATTTTTTCCCAAGGCTTCAAATCCGGCCACGATATCGAGGAGTTCTCCGGTAATCGCATTTTGGCGTTGCTGACGATAGTCGGCATTGAGATCTGTGAGGCGTTCTTCGATGTTTTTCTCCGCCGCCTGCATAGAAGCCAGCCGAGCGGCATTCTCGCTGGCCAGAGATTCAACAGTGGCGCGGTAGAGCGAGACAAAGAGATATTCACGAATCAAGGCGGAAAATAGCGATGGCCAGTGGGTGCCCACCATGGGCAGGGCGGAGGATGGCCAGGGGCGTTGCTCTAGCTGATGCAGCCAGGTGAGATCGAGGGGCAGTAGTTGCAGGGTAAACGGCTGAAATGAGGTGGCCGAAAGGGACTGGTTATAGAACAGGAGAATTTGATCCATAGCCGGATGGGGGCTGTCTGCTGTCTCATCCATCGGAGGGCTTGAGTCGGTTGTTTTGGGAAAGCGCCACTGCTCGATCTCCAGCAGCAGATCTTGAATTAGCCCAGGGGTGCCCGCGAGGGAACTGGGGAGCGCAAACTGCCGCTGAATGGGCTGGTTAGCGGCTTCTAGATATGAGATCAGCCGAGCACCCACGGCAGCGAATCGGCAGAGGTCAGGCTGAATGGAGCGCTGATGGAGTTGCGCTAGGGCATAGGCGGCAATCTGCTCATTGAACTGACCACAGAGGCCATGCTCAGATCCAAAGACAATCACGCCCACGCAGTTCTGTTGTTGGCCCTGTTTTTGAGCCGAATCTGCGAAGGGCAGCAGCCCGGTGGAATCTTCGGAGAAGCGGCGGTGATGGAGCACCCCCTGAAGTCCCAACTCAACGGTGGCGTTGTAGTCGGCCAGGGAGGTTCTGGCTTTTTCGTATTGGCGAATGCTTACCATGGCCAGGGCTTTCATAGTTCTAACCACGGCCTGGAGGTCTTCGATGCTGTGGATTTGGGTTTGCAGAGCTTCCAGGGTGAGCATGGGGGTAGAGATAGATGGCGAGGTAAGCGGTGAAGGGTATTGAGTAAAGGGGGCAGAGTAAGTTTTGAACGTTGAACGTTGAATGTCTCAGCCCCGCAGAACGGATGAGGCGGTTA
This sequence comes from Nodosilinea sp., assembly GCA_040396995.1. GTDB lineage: Bacteria > Cyanobacteriota > Cyanobacteriia > Phormidesmidales > Phormidesmidaceae > Nodosilinea. Next base: position 1,409 of record JBBAWV010000057.1, read on the forward strand.
GGACAGGGGCATCGCTGCCGACAGCACGGCTAATAACTGATCGCGATTGTCCTCCGTCAATGCCCCGCCACTGTGAATTCGATTGCACAGGTCTGGCCATTTCCGGGTCAGGGCTTGTGCTACTTGGCGTTCGGCCTCCTCTACCTGGTCGAGGGGCACGGCATCGAACAACCCGCTGGTGACGGCCAGGAGAATGGCGATTTGTTCGGTGGCGGCGAGGGGCTGCGACTGGTGCTGCTTTAGCACTTCGCGGATGCGGCGACCGCGTTCGAGGGTTTGTTGGGTTTGCTCATCGAGTTGGGTACCAAAGCGGGCAAACACTTCGACTTCCTGAAATTGGGCGTAGGCGAGGCGCAGGTCTCCGGCGACGAAGCGGTAGGCGGGGAGTTGGGTTTTGCCACCTACCCGCGAGACCGATTTGCCCACATCCACCGCTGGGAAAATGCTCTTTTGAAATAGCTCTGGGGAGAGGTAGATCTGGCCATCGGTGATGGAGATCAAGTTGGTGGGAATGTAGGCCGAGAGGTTTTGGGCCTGGGTTTCGATGATCGGCAGGGCGGTGAGAGAGCCGCCGCCCAGGTCAGGGCTCAGATGGGTGGCGCGTTCTAGCAGGCGCGAGTGCAGGTAGAAAATATCGCCGGGGTAGGCTTCGCGACCGGGGGGACGACGCAGCAGCAGCGATAGTTCGCGATAGGTGCGGGCGTGGTGGGTGAGGTCGTCGTAGACAATCAGCACATCACGGCCCTGCTCCATGAAATATTCGGCCATGGTGGTGGCCCCGTAGGGGGTGATGTATTGCAGGCCTAGGGGGTCTTGTCCAGCGGCCACTACCACCAGGGTGTAGTCCATCGCAACATGCGCTTGCAGGGTGGCGATGACCTTGGCAATGGCCGCCGAACGTTGCCCAATGGCGCAGTAAATGCAAACCACATCCTGGTCTTTTTGGTTGAGGATGGTGTCGATAGCGATCGCCGTTTTGCCCGTCTGGCGATCGCCGATAATCAACTCCCGCTGACCCCGCCCAATCGGGATCAGGGCATCCACCACCTTTAGTCCGGTTTGCAGGGGTACGGTGACCGGGGCGCGATCCAGAATGGCCGGGGCTTCTCGCTCCACCGGGCGGCGTTCGGCCATATCCAACGCGCCGCGACCATCGAGGGGTTGCCCCATGACGGTGATTACCCGCCCCAGTAGCGCCTCGCCCACGGGCACATCCACCACCCGCTCGGTGCGATAGACCTCATCGCCCGCTTGCAGGTGCTGGCTGTCGCCCAGCAAAATTACCCCGACTTCATCAGGGTCGAGGTTAAAGGCAATGCCTAGCAGTGGCCCCCCACCGGAGCCCACCCCCGCTCGCGGAAAGCACACCAGCTCATCGGCCCGCACACCGGGTAACCCCGTGATCCGCGCAATGCCGGGACGCACCGACTGTACCAGGCCCGTCTCCCGTAGGACGAGGGGGGCGGCATAGTCGGCTAAAACCTGGTCGATGGTGGCGCAGGCCTCAGTGCAGGCAGCCTGCACCTGCTGAGAGGTGAGGGTCATGGTGGGTGGCTTCGTTGTGGGTGAGGGCGGTGGAAAGTCGTTGTTCTAGGGTGTGTAGGTAGGTGTCTAGGCTCCAGACGATTTCCTGTCCGGCAAGTTTGAGGTCAATGCCGCAGAGCAGGCTGGGGGTGGTGGCAAAGTCGATGGGCTGGATGATGGCAAACTGGGCCTTTAGCTCGTCGATGATTTGCTGGCGCAGGTCGGGCGGCAGCTCGAAACGGCTGCGAATCAAAATCGGTTGATCGCTTTGGGCCAAGGCTTGGGCAATCGCTTGGTGTTGGGCGGGGTCGAGGTGGTGCAGGCGCTCACAAAACACCCCTACCATCTGCCGCGCTAGTTCGGCATTGGCCAGATCGCCTAGGGCCTGACGGGCGATCGCCGTGATCTGGTGAATCACCTGCTGCCGTAGGGTACGCAAAAACGCCGATTGCTCCTGGTGTAGGTCGGCCTGCCAGGCGACGCGCTGGGCGTTCATCTCTTGGCGCACCTGGGCTAATTGGTGCTGGCGTTCTTGGTCGGCGGCGGCACGGGCCTCGGCTAGCCACTCGGCCCGCTGGTGCTGGAGGGCTTGCTGCTGCTGCTGGTAGGTCGTAAGCACCTGCTGAGCCTCGGCCTGGAGGCGCTCGCCTTCTTGCCAGCGCTCTTCAATCAGCGCCTGACGTTTGTGCATAACCATGAGAATGGGTTTGTAGAGCACCCACCGCAGCAGTGCCACCAAAATTAAAAAGTTGAGAATTTGGGCAAAGACGGTGAACCAGTTAATTAACACCTTAGTTTCCTAAAAAGTGATTCCAAAACGGATTGACAAACAGCAAAATCATCGACACCACTAGGCAATAAATGGCGGTCGATTCGACCATGGCCAGACCTACAAATAGGGTGCGGGTAATGGTGTTGGTTTTGTCGGGCTGCTGGGCGATTGCCCCCAAGGCCCGTGCTACCGCCATACCTTCGCCCAGGGCTGGGCCAATAGAGCCAATGGCGATGGTCAAACCTGCCGTCACCATCGCCACTGCACCGATCAAGGCTAAATCACTCATGGGTTGTTCTCCGGGGTAGAAAGAGGTTGATTGTGCTGTTGTACACCGGTGGCCGAGGCAATATATACCAGCGCCAAAACGGCAAATACGTAAGCCTGAATAATGCCAAACACCAGGCCCAAAACCTGCATGACAACGGGCACAAACAGCGGCACCAATGACAGCAAAATTGCCGCCAACAAGTTGCCACTCATAATGTTGCCAAACAGCCGCACTGCCAGAGCCAGCGTGCGCGAAAATTCACCAATAATCTGAAAGGGCAGCATGATCGGGGTCGGCTCTAGGTAGCTCTTGAGGTAACGCCCAAAACCCTGTTGACGAATACCGTAGACGGGCACCGCCACAAACACACAGATGGCAAGGGCTGTGGTTGTTGATAGAGAACCCGTGGGAGCCTGATACCCCGGCACCACCGCCAGCAAATTAGCGGTGACGATGAACAAAAACAGCGTTCCTACAAAGGACGAATAAGGTTCTGGATCTTGTTGGGTAATGTCTTTGATTTGCTGATAGATGCCGTCTACCAAAAGTTCTAAACCATTTTGCCAGCGTGGCAGAGGGGGGGCTACTAGGAGGTGTCGCGTTACCCAGGCCGAAACCCCGACCAGTAGGGCCATCGTGAGCCAGGTAAAGACCAGAGTAGCGTTGATCACCACAGGTGATCGGGCGAAGTAAATGATGCTGTCGGGGCTGATTTCCATCTCAATCCTCCAGGGCCAAAAGGTCGGTAAGGGAGGTTTTGGGTTGCCAACGGGCAATCAGCAGTGTGCGGGCGATTAGAAACCCTACCAGGGCAATCAGCAACCGTTCCCAATGGCCACCCACGAGTAAATAAAACCCCAGCAGTGCCACGCTTAATCGTGCCAACCCACTGCCAACCATGAGCAACACGGGATGAGGACTGCTCACCAATTTCTGCACGGTAAACCATAAAAAGCTGAAATAAAAGAGTCCTAACGCAAAGCCAACCGGGAATGCGAAGAGATCAGGAAGTAAGGTATTAACAACAAGATTCATATTGATGCTCCTTAAATGTTTAGTTTTAAAGTCAAAAACCTTATCTTTCTTGCTCCTGCTGAATCCAGTGCCATGCACTCCAGCAGCCCAGCACCAGGCCGACAAACAGCAGCATCAGTGTCCAGGAGTAGGGGCTGGGCCAGCGGTGATCAATCCAGCGACCCAGGGCAATGCCCAGCAAGGTCGGCACCATCACCGACCAGCCCACCATGCCAAACAGGCCGAGGCTAGACCAAAGGCTGTGATCGCCCTCCCGCCGTGCTTGCGCTTTACGCCGCGCCTTTGCCTTCACCTGCTGCTCAAAGGGGGTGAGTTCTCGCTTAGAGTTGTCCTGGCCTGACGGGTTCGAGGGCTTCATAGGCTACCTCCCAGGTCGATCAACTCGCGGACGAAACTGGTTTCTAGATGGGCCAGGGTATGGCGGGCCTGTTGTTCACGCTCATCGAGGTGGCGAAACTCCTGCTGCACCGCCTGTTGTAGGGCTTCCAGATGGTCGCCCCGCACGGCATTACGCACCGACACCCAGACTGAGGCTCCCTGTTTGACCAAAATGCCGTCATCGATGGCCAGCAGCACCTCTTCGCCATCCTCTAGATCCAAGGCGAGAATGCCGGGTACCAGAGCGGCGACCAGATCGACATGCTGAGGCAGCAGACAAAAGCCGCCCTCTTGCCCCTCGGCGGTGATTTTGGCGACCGCTTGATCGATCAGGATTTCGGTGGGTTGCATGACTTGCAGGTGCATCATGGGTTTGCCTCCCCAATGTCGCCAATCATGTAGAGAGCGGTTTCGGGGTAGTCGGCAAAGTCGTCGTTGAGAATGCGGTCGCACCCCTCCAGCGCGGCCTCTAACCGCACCAGTCGCCCCGGCTTGCTGGTGAATTGCTCGGTGGAAAAGAAGGGCTGGGTGAGGAATCGCTCTAGGCGTCGGGCGCGGTAGACGATCTGGCGATCACCCGCCGCCAGCTCCGCCATCCCCAGCATGGCGATCATGTCTTTGAGTTCTTCGTAGGTGGCCAGGGTTTGGCGTACGGCCAGGGCGGTGGCATAGTGGCGCTGACCGGAAATCGCAGGCATCAGCATTTTTGAGCTCGACCGCAGCGGGTCAACCGCCGGGTAAAAGCCCTCGCTGGCCCGCTTGCGCGACAGCACAATCGAGGCCGACAGATGGCCAAAGGTATGCACCGCTGCTGGGTCGGTAAAGTCGTCGGCAGGCACATACACCGCCTGCACGGAGGTAATTGCCCCCGTGGTGGTGCTGCTAATGCGCTCTTCTAGGGCGGCCAGCTCCGTGGCCAAGGTCGGCTGGTAGCCCACTCGCGAGGGCAGTTCCCCCATTAACCCCGACACTTCCTGCCCCGCCTGAATGAAGCGAAAAATATTGTCGATCAGTAGCAGCACATCCTGGTGAGCGTCATCGCGAAAATATTCCGCCATGGTCAGGGCCGCATGGCCCACGCGAAACCGGGCACCGGGCGGTTCATTCATTTGCCCAAATACCATCACCGTTTGGTCGAGCACCCCGGCAGCCTGCATCTCGCGGTAGAGTTCTTCCGCCTCGCGGCTGCGCTCGCCAATGCCGCAAAACAGGCTAATGCCCTGGTGCTGACTCACCATGTTGTGGATCATTTCGGTGATCAGCACCGTTTTACCCACCCCTGCCCCGCCAAATAGCCCCGTTTTGCCGCCGCGTTCGATGGGGGCCAGCACGTCAATCACTTTGATTCCGGTTTCCAGAATTTCCGATTGGGTCGATTGCTGGATCAAAGGCACCGCCGATTGATGAATGGATCGCCACGGCACCTCCTCTAGGGGTTCGCGCTTGTCGATGGGGGTGCCAAACACGTTAAACATGCGGCCCAGCAAGGCTCTTCCTACAGGGACTTCTAGCGAATGCCCTAGATCAATAACGGGCGATCCACGCGCTAAACCTGATGTGGGCGTTAGCGCAATGCCTCGCACCACTTCTGCATTCAAATGAGCGATGACTTCAATCACAACGCTGCCATCGTCCCCGGCATTCAGTCGATTCAGGTAGCTGGGCAAGCGCTCAGAAAATTGCACATCCACCACGCTGCCCCGCACCGACACCACGGAACCGGTATTGCTAGGTGACTTGGCTGGGCTCGACATGGGTATATCCCTTCTGCTTAGCTCAACATTGGGCAGCGGGGGCGCGCAGACTGGCCTTGTCATCCTTGACCTCAGCGGTGGTTCATGGCTGCCCCGAAGCTAGAGCCGTTGACGGTTGTACGGTGCCTGAGCCCATTGATATTGCAGGAGCGTCCAGGCATTGACCCAAACTATCCACGCAACATTCCGCCGTCAGGTAGGCCACCAAGTCCAGTACTAACGCCGTGTTGGCCCGATAACGCTGAAATCGCCCCTCCTGTTCTACGGTCAATAGTCCAGCCTGGGTCAGCGCCTTGAGGTGAAAGGAGAGATTGCTGGGCGGCACGTTGAGGGCTGCGGCAATATCCCCCGCTACCATGCCCTGCGCCCCCTTCCTGACCAGCAGCCGGAAAGCATCGAGCCGTACACCAGAGGAAAGGGATTCAAAAATGGAGGTGGCTGCATCTCTTTCCATGGTTCAACCATACCGCTCTATTCAACGGTTCAATAACTATTGAAATATTTTGTGATAAGCATATATGCTTAAGCATGATCGTCGGACTCAAGGCGGCAGAGAAACTGGCCATTCCCCCGTTCTATTTGCAGCGTGGCATGATCGATGTCGAAATGATGATGCAGTTCATCGCTGATATGGGCCAGCAAGTCGTCCCCTGGACAGCCCTCTGGCATGACTAAGTGGGCGGTGAGCGCCGTTTCAGTCGTACTCATTGCCCAAATGTGGAGGTCGTGAACCTGCGCTACCCCCGGCAGTTCTCGCAGAAACGTCCGCACCGCCAGCGGCTCAATGTGTTTGGGCACGCGATCCAGGATTAACCCCAGGGCCTCGCGCAGTAAATTCCAGGTGCCAGCCACAATGACACCGACAATCACCAAACTGATCGCGGGGTCAAACCACAGCCATCCGGTCAGCAAAATGGCTACTCCCGCCAGCACCACCCCCACCGACACCAGGGCATCGGCGGCCATGTGCAAAAATGCTCCCCGAATGTTGAGATCGCCTTTGCCTGCGGAAAAAAACAACAGCGCCGTCAGGGTATTGATCACCACCCCCACCCCAGCCACCCAGATTAGGGTCATCCCCGGCACTGGCGTGGGATCTTGCAACCGCCGCAGGGCTTCCCAGGCAATACCGCCCACCGCCAACAGCAGCAGCATGGCATTAAACAAGGCCGCCAAAATCGTAGAGCGTCGTAGTCCGTAGGTATAGGCGGGGCTGGGTGGGCACTGGGCCAGGTAACTGGCTCCCCAGGCCAGCAATAGCCCCAGCACATCGCTGAGGTTGTGGCCCGCATCCGCCAACAGGGCCAGAGATTGGGTGATCCAGCCCAACCCCGCCTCAATCAGCACAAAGCCAATATTCAAGCCAATGCCGAGCTGAAAGGCGCGGGTGTAGGTCTTGGGAGCATGGTGGTGGGCGTTAGCATGAACCATAGAGGCATGAAGCTAGGAACGGCTTAAGCAGCAACTGTGCTGATGCTAAGGCCTTTACTTAGGGATAAGGTCAAGGGGTTTTCAACATTTGCGTCCTTTTTGCGACGACGTCGTCTACCTGGGTAAACATCAACACAGGAGGACTGTGATGAACCCAATAACGACCCTACCGCGCACCCTCACCATCGAACTGCTGGCCATTGACCTGGCTACCTGCTCGCGGTGTACGGGCTCTTTGGCTAATCTGGAGCAGGCGATCTCCACTCTTCAGCCCGTTCTCGCCAGCACCGGCACCGCCGTTGAATTCCACAAAATTTTGGTGGAGTCCGAGGCCCAGGCCCAGCAGCTTCGGTTGATGAGTTCTCCCACCATTCGGGTCAATGGTCAGGACGTAAGTCTCGAAACCACCGAGAGCCGCTGTGGCGACTGTTCTGACATTTCCGGTTCCCAGGGTGGTACGGCCTGTCGCACCTGGTCGTACCAGGGTGAGAGCTACACCGAAGCCCCCGTCGGCATGATTGTGGATGCGATTCTTCGTACTCTGTATCAGGCTGACCCCCCAGTTTCGGTGGTTTCGCCCCCAGACGGTGCAGCCCCGACGGCGGTGCCCCAAAACCTGCAAGAGTTCTTCCAGGCTAAGGCTGGCCGTAAGGCTAATCTGACCGAATGTTGCGGCACCCCACAACCCGTCGCCACGGGCTCTGGCTGTGCGTAAACCCCATAGCGAAGCTCGATAGCAACGGAGCAGCAACCATGGCAACCCCAGCGGGTGATGTGAACCTAGTCTGGCAAACGTTTCATCAGCGATTGCGGGGCTTTATTCTACAACGGGTGCACAACCCTGCGGATGCGGACGACATTTTGCAGGAGGTTTTTGTGCGTATCTATCAACACCTAGCGACGGTGCAAGATACTGATCGCCTGCAAAGCTGGATTTTTCAGATCACCCGCAATGCCATTGTTGACCATTACCGCAAAGCCAGTCGTCAGCCTGAATTCGTGCCCGAAGCTGCCCTGGCGACCCTGATGCTAGAGGATGACCCGGTCGTCTTTAATCAACAGATGGCCGACTGTTTGCGCCCGCTGCTGGAATATTTGCCCAGACCCTATCGAGATGCAGTGCAACTCGCAGAGCTAGACGGCCTGACCCAGGGCGCAATCGCCCAAGCATTGGGCCTGTCAGTGTCTGGGATAAAATCGCGGGTGCAGCGCGGGCGGCAAAAGCTCAAAGCGCTCCTGCAAACCTGCTGTCAACTTGAACTTGATGGCCAGGGCAATGTAATCGATTACGAGATGAAAGACCTGTCTCTGTGCCGTTCCTGCGGGTTGGCTAAGTGATCTGTAGCTCCCTTGCTCGGCCAACAGCACTAACCGCAGAAGCAGGTCGATCACCCAAAAATGGCACCGTAGACAATGCCCGAAATCGTCGCCATCACCACCACCAGAGACACAAACACCACGGTTTTTTTCGTGCCCATAATGCTGCGGATCACCAGCATATTCGGCAGCGATAGGGCTGGCCCCGCCAGCAGCAGCGCCAAGGCTGGCCCTTGTCCCATACCATTGCCAATCAGCCCCTGCAAAATGGGCACCTCGGTCAAGGTGGCAAAATACATAAACGCTCCGGCGAAGGCCGCAAAGAAGTTCGAGAAAATCGAATTGCCGCCCACCGCCCAAATAATCCACTGGGAGGGAATCAGCGCCTCGTGCCCAGGGCGACCCAGCAAGGCCCCCGCCACCACCACCCCAAAAAACAGCAGCGGCAAAATCTGCTTGGCATAGTCCCAAGAGGTCTCAAACCACTCGCCAGCCTCGTCTTTGTTAGTGCTGGTCAGCCACGAAAGGCCAATCACCGCTGCCGCAAAGGCCACCATCGGCTGTGCAGAAAACTGAAAGGCCAGCACCGTGGTCACGCCCGCTACGAGCATCACCTTACCCCCATTGATCTCAAACCAGCGAATGAGAATCGCCGCTAGGGCCACGCCGAGGGCTCCAGTGATCCACCATTTGGCGGCATAGATAGCGGCCCAGGTGCCCACTATTTCCGTCGGTTTGGCCCAGTTGGCAAACACCAAAATACCGACCATTACCCCAAAAAACAGGGTATTTTGCCACAGGGGACGAGCCACCTCTGGCTCCGGCAATCCAGCCTGGGCTTCGATTTTCTCTAGCTCTTCTTGGCGGAAAATAAAGGCCATCAGCAGCCCAATCACCACGCTAAAACCGATTGCCCCAATCGCTCTAGCGATGCCCAACGGGAGGCCCAACACCCTCGCCGTGAGAATAATCGCCAGCACGTTAATGGCGGGGCCAGAATAGAGAAAGGCCGTCGCTGGCCCCAGGCCCGCCCCCATGCGATAAATGCCCGCAAACAGGGGTAGTACGGTGCAAGAACACACCGCCAAAATGGTGCCCGACACCGAGGCCACGCTGTAGGCCAGCACTTTGTTGGCGTTGGCTCCTAGGTACTTCATCACCGAGTCTTGGGAAATGAATACGGCAATGGCCCCAGCAATAAAAAACGCTGGAATCAGGCACAACAGTACATGTTCCTGGGCATACCAGCGCACTAGATAGAGCGATTCAAACACCGCATTACGCAACCGCTCCGAGTTCTGAATCGCCTCGACAGGCAGATAAAAACAGGCGATAAACCCCACCACAATCCACAGTAGCGGCTTCCATTCCGATTTCCAAAAATGCATAAAACTACCCTCCTCTCCGATGGGTTCGGGGAGATGTGATGTCAATGAAATGAAGTCTTAATCCGGTAATTTTGTTCCGATTTCTGGGTTCCTTTTGGCTTATAACGGATTTCACTTGGGTGAAGGACGTCGTGATGATCCCCCCTGCTCCCCTTACTAAGGGGGGTACAGAATCAATCTTAGACAGCAAGAAACCAGGGGGATCAAAAATTGAGTCACTAGGTATCTCACTCAATTGGGAACTGCTATAGATAAGGATGCCTTTGCACCTCTGAAAAGAACCCAAGAATCGAGTACCAAAATCTTCTAATTGGGCAAGAGAGCCTCGATGTCAGGAGGTTCTAGCACTTTGCCTTGGCTCAACACTTTGCCATCGACGACCAAGGCCGGGGTTTTCATTACACCGCGTTTGACAATTTTCATTGTGTCGGTGATGTGAGCCACGTCAGCCTCTAGGTTGCGGGTGGCGATTGCGGCCTTGGTATTAGCCTCTAGCTGCTGGCACTTCTTGCAGCCCGTACCTAAAATTTCAACCTTAAGTGTGGTCATGGTTGTCCTCCTCGTTGGAAAGGGTTGGTTTTGAAGGAAAGGAATCGATTTTGAAAAGATTGGCCTTTAAAGAATCGGCTTTGAAGAAATCGGCCTTTAAAAAATCAGTTTTGAAAGGTTCAATTTTGAAGGGATTACATCGGAGCCATGATCGAGTTGGTTTCAAACACCACGCACTGCTGCCCCGGTGGCAAGGTCTCTGCACCCGCCTGACATTGGTCAAGCAAGGGCATAAGCTGGGCACGGAGGGTTTGCAGCTTAGCGATGGTTTCGTCAATGTGCTCGATTTTTTTGAGCAGACGGCTGTGTACCTGTTGGCAGGAAAGCTGTTCTCCGTCCTGCAACGCCAGCAGTTCTTGAATGTCGTCTAAACTCAATCCCAAGGTTTTGGCCTGAATAATAAAGCTCAGCCGCTCCATATCGGTTTCGCTGTAGAGTCGGTAGCCCGCCGCCGTGCGCTGGGGGCTGGGCATTAACCCAATCCGCTCATAGAAATAGAGCGTTTGCGGGTTGAGCCCCAGCCGACGAGATACCTGACCGACCTGAAGCATGGTGATCCGGCTCCTGCAATGCGATAATCCAACCTTACACCTTCTACTTGGGTATAAGGTCAAGCCCTCCACGGGGGGGCTACCGGGCCGCTCGGTGGCGTCAAGAATCACCCGCTCGACATTTCGAGGCTTGCGCCCGCCGCCCACCGCCGTTCTCTGGGGCCACCTCAGTCCACAGCCACCCCTCAGATTGACTGGAGCGAATCGGGGGTGACCTATCACCTTTCTCTAGGTTGGCCATGGGATCACCTTCGGATCACGCCCACCCACCCAATCCTCACGGCATAGCCCCTAGCAGGCTTTAAGCTAAACCTACACTGACACTGAGCCCCCACCACTCGATCACACCATGCTCAATCTCATTCATACCGTGCCCAAAGACTTGCTGCCTGACGCAGACACCCAGATCACCCTACGGGGATTGACCGAAGCGGAGGCGGTTGAAAGGCTCAAGCAGGAAGGCTTCACGTCATACATCCGTAGCTTCATCTGCTGCCAGGTATTAACGGGGCACATCGGCGTCAAGGTCAAGCCATCGAAAAAGACCTGCCCTTTGCCGACGCCAGACACGCCGACTCTGATTGCAGTTCCTCTCTTCCAGCGATTTGTAGACTCCAGTGAAATCCTCAGCGAGGAAGAGATTCTCGCGACACCCATTAAGTGGGCGCTGGCAGACCTGGGTTAGGCCGCCTCAATCTCGGATTGCATCGCTCTTGAGATATCGCAATCGTACACTCAAGCCTTGGCCGATGGAGAACGCACAATGCCGATGGACCGCAAGCTCTATCCACCCAACTGGGGGGCCATTGCCCGTGACCTCAAAACCGAGGTGGACTGGCGGTGTGAGTGCTGTGGGCGGGCTTGTCTCCGCCCTGGAGAATCGCCGCAGGAGTTTATGACCCGGCTTTGCACTACCGGAGACCTAGCCGCCTGCCCGGTGGTGGCGGAGTATCGGGCCTTTCCTCGGCGGTTTCTGTTGACGGTGGCTCACCTCAATCACATCCCCGCCGACTGTGGGCGCGATAACCTGAAGGCCCTCTGTAGCCCCTGCCATTGCCGCTATGACCTGAAGCAAATGGGCCGCAAGCGGTGGCTGAAGCGCGAACGCCATGGCCAACTACGATTGCAGGGGTTTTAGGGATGCCGCGTATCGGGTGGAATCAGGCGCTAAGGCCGTCTCAGCCAGGGTTTGCTCGATTCGCTACACCATGCGACCATCATATTCGGCATCGTGCCAGATGTGGAGGGCAGAGATTGAATCGGTTAGCCTCCACCATGGCATCCACTAACGATGCATCTTTCCCAAGAATACGGGCGCTATCAACCATGGCATCTTCATCTAAATCATCGGCTGAGTCCTGCATAACGACCTTTGATGCGTTTGTGCAATGGGCAGATTATTCCCTGATGGATACCTTAAAGGCCGATCCGGATGCCACAGTCGATGGGGAGGATCATCGTGCTCGCCAGGTTTTTTCGGGTCATTTCGTTCCGGTCACACCCACACCAATTGCAGACTCGGAATATGTGACCCACAGCCGCACCTTTTTTCAGGAACTTGGGTTGAGCGATGATCTAGCGCTGGATGAGACATTTCGCCGATTATTTTCTGGTGATATCTCCGCAGCACAGGAACCGATGCGTCAGGTGGGCTGGGCGACGGGATATGCCCTGTCCATTTATGGCACCGAATATACCCAACAATGTCCCTTTAGGACGGGGAATGGCTATGGCGATGGGCGGGCCATATCCGTGTTTGAAGGCATCTTTAAGGGCCAGCGATGGGAAATGCAATTAAAAGGGGGTGGCCCAACCCCCTATTGCCGGGGTGGCGACGGGCGGGCCGTGCTCCGTTCCAGTGTGCGTGAATTTCTAGCGCAAGAGTATATGCAGGCGTTAGGGGTGCCCACATCGCGCTCGTTGACCCTGTATGTGTCTAAATCCGAGACCGTGACTCGGCCTTGGTATTCTCAGGACTCTCAATCGATAGATCCTGATATCTTGGTGGACAATCCTGTCGCGATTTCAACTCGTGTTGCACCCTCCTTTTTGCGGGTTGGTCAGCTAGAGTTGTTTGCCCGTCGGGCTCGCAATCAGGCTCATCCAAACGCCTTCGAGGAGTTAAGGATGATCGTGGCCCATTTAATCGAGCGAGAATACAAACGCGACCTTGACCCCAACCTGAGCTTTGCCCATCAGCTAGTTGAGTTAGCGAAGGTATTTCGCCAGCGTCTGACGTCGCTGGTCGCCAACTGGCTACGGGTGGGTTACTGCCAGGGTAATTTTAATAGTGACAACTGCGCCGCTGGGGGCTTTACCCTCGACTATGGCCCCTTTGGATTCTGTGAAATCTTTGACCCCTGGTTTCAGCCTTGGACGGGCGGCGGCAAGCATTTTTCATTCTTCAATCAGCCCATCGCCGCCGAAGCGAATTACCACATGTTTTGGCAATCGGTGAGGCCATTATTAACAGACCATGCTGAAGCGTTAGAAGCATTTGACCAAGTCCGCCACGACTTTGCAGAAGTCATGCAGGAACAGCTTCAGACCATGTGGACGGCTAAACTTGGTTTGTCTGAATTCGACCCAGAGTTCTTTCAGGAATTAATGCGGTTAATGACCCAATCGGAGGTCGATTACACCCTCTTCTTCCGAGAACTATCCCATATCCCAGAGGATATCTCAGCCTTAAAAAAGAGTTTCTATGGTGAAACCTCACAACAACTCAATGAACAATGGCAAGCTTGGCTAAAACGCTGGCGTCATCTTGTCATGAACAGCGGCCATTTGGCTGAGATATCCACTCAGATGAAACAGACGAACCCGAAATACGCATGGCGAGAGTGGTTGATTGTTCCGGCCTATCAACAAGCGATGCAGGGTGACTATACGTTAGTGAAAGAGTTGCAAGATGTTCTGAGCGATCCCTATGACGAGCAATCCCAAGCCGTAGAAGAGAAATACTATCGTCTAAAACCCAAAGCATTTTCTAACGTTGGTGGCGTATCGCACTATAGCTGCTCATCTTGATGATGACATGGCCTGGGCTACCGACCAGCGCATGATCGCCAGCCCTAGCAACACCCTATCCTCACGGCGTCCATGAAGACGCTAGCGTTGCTGCCTCCGTCCACCCAGAGCCCATGCAAAAGTCTGAGATTTTAAGCCAAGCCCCCCGTTTCGGCGCTTACCGTCTTACACCAGTCTCAGTCTCACCTAGGATTGGCACATTACATCATCAAGATTACGCTAGTCCAACTTAGTCCAGCCTTAGAATGACCCCAAATCGCAGCTTCGCTACTTTGAGGCCAATTTGGTCGAGTTGGTCTACATAGGACTGGGGCACCCGGCCAGCAATCAGTGATAGACGCATCCTGCTAACTCCGTAAACTCGGTTAACCCAGTCCTGATAATGACCGGGCTATCTCTGGTATACCCAGATTGGTTAATGAAGTTAACAGCGTTAACCCAGATAGGGGGAATTATTCAGCCATTTGGGCCTGTCAATAGTGAGGAGCCATTCTCAACAGTGGAGGCCGTTTTTGCCATGCCGGGGTGAGGGCCTTGAGAAAACGTGGTTTTAGAGTTCGTATTCTATAAGAATACGAACTATGGGTTTCGTCGAGGTCTAGCCATGCCCAAGGTCAGCCGTCGAGGTCAGGCGGAAGTGTTGAACCAAGATCAGTTGGCCCAACTCTGGGCTGAACTGGATCATCCCCACACGCTCATTACGAAGTTGGCCTACTACACGGGCAGCCGTATCAGTGAGGTCTGTGCGCTTCGGGCTGAGGATATCCGGGCGGGGCAACTGGTGATCCACCAGTCCAAGACGGAGCGCACCAAAGCGGTGGTGATGGTGCCGCCGTTGGAGCGGGCCATCGGTCAGGTGGCGTTACCGAAGGCGGGCTATCTGTTTCCGGCGGCTCCCTGGACGCGGGCGACGGTGAAGCAGTACCGCATTCAGCGCCAGGAGGGGAGTTATCGTTTTGAGCGGGTGGGTGAGCGGCCTCCCCGGCAACACATTAGCCCCCGTGCGGTGGATAAGGCGTTGCGGAAAGCCTGTGACTGGCTGGGTTTTGAGGGGGTGAGTACCCATACCTTTCGGCGCTCGCTGGCTACCCATCTCTATGATGCGGGGGTGCCCCTGCGGCAGATTATGGCGATTACGGGCCATGCGAGTTTGGCGTCGCTGACCAGTTACCTCAACCTGGAGCAGCGGGCGGCGGGGGATGCCCTGATGGGGTTCTTTGGGGGGTAGGGGGCGATTAAGGTCTCGACTGGTTAAGGTATTGGCTGAAAAAGAAAGAACTTATTAGTTTGGGTTGTCTATGGGGCAAAAACGGGAATTATTAATGGAAGCACCCACCTGGCCAACGGAGTATGGTGGGTGAGATCGACCAATGGTAGGGATCGGGTAAATGCCACGCGGGAAGAAAAACGGAGCGAATAGCCAGCCTAGTAACGGAGCCAACCTGGGTTTTGAGCAGACGCTCTGGGCCGCTGCCGACAAGATGCGCGGCCACATGGATGCGGCTGAGTACAAGCATGTCACCCTAGGGCTGATCTTTCTCAAGTACATTTCTGATGCGTTTCAGGAACTCTACGACGACCTGGCTGCACGGGCCGACACCGACTATACCGACCCAGAAGACCGGGACGAGTACATGGCCGAGAATGTCTTCTGGGTGCCGAAAGAGGCCCGATGGAGCCACATTCAGGCCAGCGCTAAGCAGCCCACCATCGGCAAGAGTATCGATGAGGCGATGCTGGCGATTGAGAAGGAGAACCCCAAGCGGTTGAAGGGGGTGCTACCCACGGGCTATGCTCGCCCAGACCTGGATAAGACCCGCCTGGGAGAACTGATCGACCTGATCAGCACCATTGGCCTGGGGGATGAGGCCAGCCGCTCTCAGGATATTCTAGGCCGGGTGTATGAGTATTTTCTGGGCCAGTTTGCCGAGAAGGAAGGCAAGGGCGGCGGCGAGTTCTATACGCCTCAATCGGTGGTGAAGCTCCTGGTGGCGATGATTCAGCCCTACAAGGGGCGGGTATATGACCCCTGCTGTGGATCGGGGGGCATGTTTGTACAGTCGGAGAAGTTTGTGGAAGCCCACGGAGGCGTGAAGAGCGACATTTCTATTTACGGGCAGGAGTCGAACCCGACCACCCGGCGGCTGTGCCTGATGAACCTAGCGATTCGCGGTATTGACGGCAACATTGGTGATAGAAACGCCGACAGCTTTACCAGCGACTTGCACAAAGACCTGAAGGCCGACTACATTCTGGCAAATCCGCCGTTTAACATTAGCGACTGGTGGAACAACAAGCTAGCGGAGGATGTGCGCTGGCAGTATGGCACCCCACCCAGGGGCAACGCCAACTATGGCTGGGTGCAGCACATGGTTCACCACCTAGCCCCCAATGGTATGGCGGGGTTTGTGTTGGCCAATGGCTCGATGAGTTCAAACCAGTCGGGGGAAGGGGACATTCGCAAGGCGCTGATTGCCGCCGACCTGGTGGACTGCATGATTGCCTTGCCGGGGCAGTTGTTTTACACCACGCAAATTCCGGCCTGTTTGTGGTTTTTGGCGCGGGATAAGTCGGGCAAGCCCACTGCCGGGCACCAGCCCTGTCGCAACCGGGCGGGGGAGACGCTGTTTATCGATGCCCGCAAGCTGGGGGTGCTGATAGACCGCACCCACCGGGAGCTAACGGAGGAGGAGATTGCCCGCATTACGGGCACCTACCAGGCTTGGCGGGGAGAACCGGGGGCAGGAGCCTACGCCGATGTGCCGGGGTTCTGTAAAAGCGCCACGCTGGAGGAGATGGCTTCCCATAGTTATGTGCTGACGCCGGGGCGCTATGTGGGGGCCGAAGAATTGGAGGAGGACGATGAGCCCTTTGAAGAAAAGATGGCGCGGCTGACGAAGACCCTGGAAGCCCAGTTTGCGGAAAGTGCCAAACTAGAAGCAGCGATTCGCGAAAACCTGAGGGGATTAGGGCTATGACCATATCTACCGAGGCCAAGGTTTGGACAGATGAGGCGTTTATGGCGTTGCCCCAGGACGGACACCGCTATGAGTTGGTGGATGGAGAACTAGTGGCCATGGGCAATTCTGGGATGGAGCACGGCGAGATCGGGGCCTATCTGGCGGGATTGCTGGCGATCTATGTGCGCCAACACAAACTGGGGACGGTTTGTGATTCGAGTACGGCGTTTACGCTGAAATCGGGCAATAAGCGATCGCCCGATGTGTCTTTTGTGGCAAAGGCACGGTTACAGGGGTTGAGCCGCCCGCCTCGGGGCTTTTTTCTAGGCTCGCCTGATCTGGCGGTGGAAATCTTGTCTCCGAGCAACACGGTGGAAGAAATCCATACAAAGATTGTGGAATATTTTGAGAATGAAACCCAATTGGTGTGGGTGATCCACCCGGATGAGAAGTATGCGCTGGTGTACCACTCGCCGGAGCCTGATCGCTTTTTGCGGTCTATGGATGCCCTAGAGGGTGAAGAGATTGTGCCGGGGTTCTCTGTGCGGATTGCAGATTTGTTTGAAGAGTGGGATTTTTAGACACTATGACGATGCAAACTGGCCTAGGAATTAAAGAGCTTTTGGCAGATAAGCGCGATGAAATCTTAGCCCTGGCCACAAAGCATGGGGCTTACAATGTGCGTGTGTTTGGCTCAGTGGCCAGGGGCGAAGCTACTGCCGAAAGTGATGTGGATTTTTTGATTGACTATGATCTCAAACGCATTAGCCCCTGGTTTCCGGCAGGGCTAATGCTGGATCTAGAAAAGCTACTAGACCGAAAGGTAGATGTAGTCTCCGAAAACTCTCTCCACTATTTTTTGAAAGATCGCATACTTCAAGAGGCTATCCCACTATGAAAAGAAGGAAGCTAGGGCGATGAGTGTATTATTAGACACTGTGCTAAAGCAGGTAGAAAAGCTTTCCGCCGAAGAAAGGTTAGAGCTAATTCAAAAGGTAGCTGAGGGATTAAAATCTAAACCTCAATCTACCTCAGCGAAACCAAAATGGTCAGACTTGCGGGGTATGGCTCCCTATCCGTTGATGGGTGAGGATGCCCAACAGTGGGTATCTAAAACGCGTCGAGAGAGTGATGATCACCGAGCCAAAGAGTCGGCACATTTGGAGAAGGCGATTCGTCAAAGTCTAGGGAAGTTAGGCTATGGCAAGTAATTTTCAAGAAACAATCATCGGTGACGTTTGCTCTGTAGGTGATGGTGCTCACGCTAAGGTGAAACGCCAAAGCTCTGGCATCCAGTACCTGACCTCAAAAAATATTGGTCATGGTTCCTTGAAATTGGATTCCGTTGACTATATCAGTCAAGATGATTTTGACAGGTTATTCACAAATTCTTCCAGGTCTGTAAGCAAGCTGATGTCGGGAGATGTGCTGATTGGTATTATCGGCACTTTCGGAAATGCTTACCGATATAAGGAGAGCGACAATTTTGGAATTTCTAGCTCTGTAGCGATTCTTAGACCAGATCAAACAATCCTAGATCCCGATTTTCTTTATTACACAGTCACAAGCCCCTCCTTTAGAACTGTTCACTCAGCATATAAAGGCGGCTCTGTTCAAGGATATACGAATATCCCAACCATCAAAGCTTTGCCTATCACTCTTCCACCGCTGGATGAGCAAAAGAAAATCGCCCATATTCTCGGCACTCTCGATGACAAGATCGAACTCAACCAGCAGATGAACCAGACGTTAGAAGGCATTGCCCGCGCCCTCTTTAAGTCGTGGTTTATTGACTTCGATCCTGTCCGTGCCAAGCTCGATGGTCGCCAGCCCGCAGGCATGGATGCCGAAACTGCTGCTCTCTTCCCCGACTCTTTCGAGGACTCGCCCCTGGGGAAAATTCCGAAGGGGTGGGAGGTTAAGCCTCTTGACAAGATTGCTCATTTTCTCAACGGACTTGCTTTGCAGAAATATCCTCCCAAAGGTGAGGACTTTCTTCCTGTTATCAAAATTGCTGAAATGAGGAAAGGTATTACTGAAAATAGTGGTAAAGCTAGTTCCGACATTGATCAGCAATATGTCATTGCTGATGGAGACATTCTTTTTTCTTGGTCTGGAAGTCTTGATGTTATGATTTGGTGTAACGGAAAAGGTGCTCTCAATCAACATCTCTTTAAGGTTACTTCGGCCAACTATCCCAAGTGGTTTGCCTATTATTGGGTAAAGACCTACCTAGAGGAGTTTCGAGCTATTGCTGCCAGCAAAGCAACTACAATGGGACATATTCAGCGGAGGCATTTAACAGAAGCACTGACTGTAGTAGCTCCAGATTCAATTCTTAAAAAAGCTGATGAAAAGATATCTCCATTGCTGACTAAGTTTATAGAAAGTAACTTGGAAGTCAGGACTTTATTATCTATCCGTGATGCTTTGCTACCAAAACTACTCTCTGGCGAAATCCGAGTAAAAGGTGCCGAGCAGGCATTGGAGGCAGTGGCCTAATGCCAACGGTTCTTTATTTGCGAGGGTGGCGGTTTCATTTTTATTCCAACGAAGGAAACGAGCCGATCCACATCCACGTTCAAAAAGGTGATTCAGAATGTAAATATTGGCTTGATGTCGAGCTTTACGATATCCGTGAAGCCTACTCTTACAATCTATCTCGCCGAGACACTCGCGAAGTTCGCAAAATCATCCTGCAACACTTTGACGAAATTGTAGATACCTGGAACACTCATTTTGGAGGTGAATCATGAATAAGCACCACGATGTCCAAAGTCTTGATTTTGATAAACAGTGGATGATTTTAACGGTCGATGGTCAAACCATCCGACTGCCGATTGCTAAAACCTCAGTACGGTTAGCTAATGCCTCAGAAACTGAGCGCAAAATTTATCAGGTCTCGCCCTCTGGCTACGGCATCCACTGGCCCACCCTAGACGAAGATCTCTCTATCGATGGGCTACTTAGACTAGCGCAAGCACAAGCTGCCGAGAGCAAATCTTACTGACAAGGTTCATGCTGATTGACATCATTGCGGTTTACCCACTGGATAGCCACAAGCTCCATCTCACCTTTGAAGATGGCGCAGAAGGTATCGTTGATATTGCTCAATTGGTTGAATTTACGGGAATATTTGAATCTCTCGCTGATGCGGCATTCTTTGCCCAAGTAACCGTTAACCCCGACCTTGGTACCATTTACTGGCCTAACGGTGCAGACCTTGATCCTGATGTGCTGTATTCCTTAGTGACAAAACAGCCTCTGCCACAGTTCACTTCTTTATCAAAAGTTCCATGAATCCCTCTGGCAAAGCCATTATTTTCGTCAAGGGTAGTTAGGAAAAAGCCCACTCGGTCAGTCTATGAGCAACTTTGCAGAATCGGACGTTGAAGAAGCCGCCCTCTATTACCTAGAAAGACTGGGCTACACCATCCTCAACGGCCCCACCATCGCCCCCAACGAACCCGCCGCAGAGCGCGCCAGCTACAGCGAAGTCGTCCTCACCCAACGGCTCCGCGCTGCCCTCATCCGCATCAACCCCCACATCCCCCCCGACGCCATCGACGAAGCCCTGCGCCAAGTCATGCGCAGCGAAAGCCAAAACCTGGTCGAAAACAACCGCCGCTTCCACAAATTTCTCACCGATGGTATCCCCGTCGCCTACCAAGACGGCGACCGCACTATCCACGACCAAGTCTGGCTGATTGACTTCCAGCAGCCCAACCAAAACGACTGGCTCGCCGTAAACCAATTCACCATCCACGAAAACGCCAATCGCCGCCCCGATATCGTCCTATTCCTCAACGGCCTCCCCATCGCCGTCATCGAACTCAAAAACGCCGCAGACGAAAACGCCGACATCGATAGCGCCTACAACCAACTCCAAACCTACAAAAAAGATATTCCCAGCCTCTTCATCTACAACCAGGGGCTCGTCATCTCCGATGGCCTCAACGCCCAGGTAGGCACCCTCACCGCCGGACGCGACCGCTTCATGCCCTGGCGCAATCCCAAAAACGAGGCCGATAACGTCATCCCCTTTCCCTCCCGTACTCAACCCATCGCCGCAGACATAGGCGGCACCTACCCCGCTACCAACCCTCTCGAAACCCTCCTCAACGGCATCTTCCAACCCCACCGCTACCTCGACCTAATCCGCTACTTCACCGTCTTCGAGAGCGACGGCGAAACCCTCACCAAAAAGATGGCAGGCTACCACCAGTACTACGCCGTCAACAAAGCCGTCGAAGCCACCATACGCGCCACCTCCGTCAAAGGCGACCAGCGAGCCGGGGTGATCTGGCATACCCAAGGATCCGGCAAAAGCCTCTCCATGACCTTCTACGCTGGCAAGATCATCCAGCATCCGGCCCTGGCTAACCCCACCCTGGTAGTACTCACCGACCGCAACGACCTAGACGACCAGCTCTACACCACCTTCTCCAAATGCCAGGATCTGCTACGACAGATCCCCCAGCAAGCCGCAGATCGGGCCGACCTCAAGGCCAAACTCCAGGTGGCCTCCGGCGGCATCGTCTTCACCACCATCCAGAAATTCGCCCCCGAAGAACGGGGCGGCGAGTACGAAACCCTCTCTCAGCGTCGCAACATCGTTTTTATTGCCGATGAGGCCCACCGCTCCCAGTACGGCCTCAAAGCCCGCGTGGTCAAAACCACCGACAAAGCAACTGGCGAGGAAGGGGCCTACACCGCCTACGGCTTCGCCAAATACCTGCGGGATGCCCTACCAAACGCATCCTTCATTGGCTTTACCGGCACCCCCATCGAAGCCACTGACAAAAACACCCAGCAAATCTTTGGCGACTACATCGACATCTACGACATCCAGCGGGCCGTGGAAGACGGAGCCACCGTCAAAATCTACTATGAAGCCCGCCTAGCCAAAATCGACCTGGATGCCAACGAGCGCCCCCACATCGACCCCGACTTTGAAGACATCACCGAAGGAGAAGAACTCGCCACCCGCGAAAAGCTCAAGAGCAAGTGGGCACAGCTCGAAGCTATGGTGGGCTCCCCAAAACGACTGTCCCTGGTGGCCACCGACCTGGTGCAGCACTTCGAGAACCGCCTCGCCGCCATGGACGGCAAAGGGCTGATCGTCTGCATGAGCCGCCGTATCTGCGTCGAACTCTACGAGCAGCTTGTGGCCCTGCGTCCCGACTGGCACAGCGACGACGACGCCACCGGAGCCATCAAAGTGGTGATGACCGGCAGCGCCTCCGATCCAGCAAACTTTCAGCCCCACATCCGCAGCAAAAAAGGCCGCGATGCTCTGGCCAAGCGCCTGCGCGACCCAAACGACCCCCTCAAGCTGGTGATCGTGCGGGATATGTGGCTCACCGGCTTCGATGCCCCCTGCCTCCACACCATGTATGTGGACAAGCCCATGCGCGGCCACAACCTGATGCAGGCCATCGCCCGCGTCAACCGGGTCTTTGGCGGCAAAGCCGGGGGCCTGGTGGTGGACTACATCGGCATCGCCCAGGATTTGAAGGAAGCCCTGAAAGACTACACCGAGCGCGACCGGGGCCAGGCAGGCATACCCATGAACCAGGCCATCGCCCTCATGCAGGAAAAGTACGAAGTGGTGGCGGGCCTGTTCCACGGCTTCGACTACCGCGCCTTCCACACCGCCCCACCCCCCGAGCGGCTGACCATCCTGCGCAACGCCATGGACTGGCTCCTGCGGCCTGAATCTCAGGCTGAGAAAGGCCCCCAGCGCTACATCCAGGCAGTGACGGAACTCTCCAAAGCCTTCGCCCTCTGCGCCGCCGAAGAGGAAGCCTTGGCTATTCGCGAAGATGTAGGCTTCTTCCAGGCCGTGAAAGCCGGACTCAGCAAACACACCGTCGCAGGGGGCAAGAGTCGGGCCGAGCTAGACGCCGCTGTGCGCCAGATCGTATCCCGCTCCGTCGCCTCCGACCAGGTCATCGACATCTTCGAGACCGCAGGCCTCGACAAGCCCGAACTCTCCATTCTTTCCGACCAGTTCCTAGCAGAGGTACGCGATCTACCCCAGAAAAACCTGGCCCTGGAGGTGCTGCGCAAGCTGCTCAACGACGAAATCAAAGCCCGCTCCCGCAAGAATGTGGTCCAATCCCGCAACTTCTCGGAAATGCTGGAAGCCTCCATTCGCCGCTACCAGAACCGGACAATCACGTCTGCTGAAGTCATCCAGGAACTGATCAACTTGGCTGGAGAGATGCGCGAAGCCAGCCGCCGAGGGGTAGACCTGGGCCTAAGCGAGGATGAGCTAGCCTTCTACGATGCCCTGGAAGTTAACGACAGCGCCGTCCAAGTGCTGGGAGACGAGACCCTGAAGGTCATCGCCCAGGAGTTAGTCCAAGCCATCCGCCGCAACGTCTCCATCGACTGGACCGAGCGGGAAGCCGTGCGGGCGAAGCTGCGGGTGATGGTGAAGCGGTTGCTGAAGAAGTATGGCTATCCACCCGATAAGCAAGAGAAGGCGACTCAGACAGTGTTGCAGCAGGCAGAGACCTTGTGCAAAGACTGGGCAGCTTAACGGTCAATACAGCTAGACCATAAACCTTTAAGGTTGCCCTGCGCTTGTCCATACAACGGTAGTCCTAAAGCTGTAAAGACGCATTGTAGTGATGGATGAAATACCAGGCGTTGCTGAATAGCCGTATGATTTCGCAGGATATTAAACGAAATTGCGAAGCTGACAAGATCCGTTCATACCTTGAGTCAGCAACGCCAAAATTTCCGTAGCTCTCGATATTTACCGTCCTGGTGCTCCAGGGCTTATGACAGGCCACAAACCTCCCAAAGGGATTTGTTAATCAGATCGTCCAGGAGGCCGTCGGCTTTCCAGACTTCGAGGGCGGCCATGGCTTCGAGCTGGCGCGGGGGAGCTGCGGTGTAGCGGTATTCTGGCCCAGGGTTAGGAACGGCTTAAGGCTGCTGGCGGTTCAGGTCGATGGCGTCGTAGAGCAGTTCTATGGGGCAAGCAAAGTCTAGGCTGGAGAGTTCTAGGGTGTCGCCGGGGCCATAGGGGATTAGCTCCCAACGGCGGCGATCGTTGAGGCGAAATAGCTCGACGTTGATGCGGTCTGAGCTGATGAGGACGTACTCTTGCAGGCTGGTTAGGCGGCGATATTGGGCAAATTTGGCTCCTCGGTCATAGCTTTCGGTGGCAGGGGATAGCACTTCGACAATGACGGTGGGATGTTGAACAAATTTTAGGGCCACAAGGTCTTGGGGATGGCACGAGACCAGCAAATCGGGATAAAAGAATGCGCCATTGTCGCGGCCTTCTGGGCTAATGCACACCTTTACATCCGCCACGTTGACCCGACAGCCCCGCCGCCGCATGGGTGCCCGCAGGGCGGTATAGAGGTTGAGGGCTATGTCGTTGTGGGGTAGGGTACCCCCGGCCATGCCTAGAATGTCGTTGCGTGGGTAGACCATGCCATCGAGGTATTCGTGGCGCTGTTCTTGCTGCTCTTCCCAGGCGAGATAATCGGCTGGAGACATGGGGACTCTATCTGGGGTAGCAATCATTTAATCTGCCTCCGCTGTATCGACCTGTACCCGTGCTCGTCCGGTGAGGAGATAGGACACTAGACCTTGTTTGAAAAAATATCGTTCGAGCTTGGGGAGGGTTAGCTTGGCCATAAGCGGTCTTGTCTCACTGGCTCTGTGGCCAGCTTGATTCTGCGTAGTGGGCTCAATCGAAGGTTATCCGTTCAAAGATAACCTGCCAAACTCCCGATCACATCAACAGCCCCTAGGGCTGCCGGTGACTCCCTGGCCCTAAACCCTACATCTACCCTCCAAAATTCTGGTTAGCCAAAAAACCAGATTACTGACTAACCAGATACCCAGACATCTGGTTGCCTGGGTATTGGGCAACAGCCATGTTGGAGGTCAATACTGTCGCAGGATGTAAAGTCTTGACGATGATTGCATCAGGACACTCCGAGTGTCCCTGGTTTCTTTAGTAAAGTGAGGAAAGAATTAAGAATGTCTTAATTTGAGGATGAAACCTTGAGCACCGAGAATTCCGAGTACAAGGCTGGTCTCCGTAAACGAGTCAAGCTCACCAATCCCGAACAGCTCTACAACGTTCAGGATGGCGATGGATCCCAAATTCCCTACGACCAAGCCAATGGGCGGCAACTCTTCAACCACTACCGCCACCGCATGACCAACTACGACCAGGTGCTCGACGACCTGCGGGCCGAGCAGCAGGGCAACATCTCCGGTCGTCAGGAGAAGCAGATCGCGATTGCAGCGGCAGAAAATGTCCTTGAGGTATACCGCAACGAGCACGTTAAGGTCATCCAAGATAGCCAGAAGAAAGGGCAATTCATCAAAGGGCTATTCCAACGGTTTGGCGTAGGCACCGCTTCCGCCCTCACCCAAATGCTCGATTCCTGGTCGGAGAAAATCAAAGAAATCAGCCACCTAGAAAGCAGCCAGCGCTCCCTTCAAACCTGGAACGATATCTACCGGGTTCAGAAAGTGCTGGTGATTAACCTGCTAGAGCAGGAGGGCGTACCAGAGGACGTTCGCGCCAAGGTGGCTCAAGTGTATGGAACCCGCTCGACCAAAAAGGCGGTGGCACTGGGCACAAACCTCCTGAACCTAGAAGAATCGGAAATCCTTAAGCTCGTGAAAACAGCGGTTCGTTATACCAAGCTGTCGGGGGGCCAGGATGAAAATGGCTGAGGTGAAGCAAGAGGTCTATAAGCTGACGGGCACCGGGACTACCCAGGAGCTGAAGAAAGCACACCCTGATCTAACGAAAGGTCGGGACTTGCGCTACAAAGACCACTGGCTCAGCATCCTGGAGCAGATCCGCACCTTAAAACAGACCCCAGATATTAGTCTGGCTGACCTGGAGCAGTCGGAGCGGATGCTGAAGGAGTCGCTGTTTAAGGTGGGTGCCATGGCAGGTTTGTCTGAAGCTGAACTAGAGACGGACTGGCAGCGCATCCAGCTTGAGGCCCAAATCACTGATATTCACATTGAGGAGCTGTAGCCATCATCCCAATTGACCAATTGACGGCATTGCCGCAGAAAAGCGGGATTTACCTGGTTCTTGACCAGGATGGCACCGTTGTTTATGTTGGCCAATCTCAGAACATCTACCAGCGGTGGAATGGAGGGCACCATAAGCTAGCTCAACTGCTACAGGTCTATGGCACCAGTCTCTATATCCATTGGGTTGAGCTTCCTGAGTGGCTATTAAACCGGGCTGAGAATGCTGTGTTTGACTTCTATCAACCGGAGTTCAACCTGAAGCAGCCCCCTGTGGTCTAAAAAAGCTCTCCAGCATAGGTTCAGAGTCCATCAGGAGCGGCGTGAGTCTACCAAACTGAAGTGGCCCCAAGTGGTTAGACAGTTCTGAAGGGAAC
>JBBAWV010000058.1:0-27763 GCA_040396995.1 Nodosilinea sp.
TCGCCCCTACGGTTTGCTGGGCTGGGAATCGGGGTTATTCGATTAGGATTTGGTCTGAGGCCCATCGGATGCCCTCCTCCTCGACCTTTCGCCGAACGTCGGCGGTCTACCGTCCTGCCTTTTAAGATACGAGGGTATAGCGTACTGCTCGTCAGGGTGGGCTGGATCACGGCACAAGGGCATGTTTGTGATCTCCTGATGCTCTCAATTGCCCTCAGCTACCAGAAAACTAGGTGGATCGGGCCATCCCCTACCGAATTTATTACAGGTTGTTGGCCCGTGTAATTCCCTAGGCTGAGATCGGGCATTCTGTAGACTAGACAACACTGCAAGACGCCGTCGCAAGCGGTTAAATAAAATGATGGCCTCTAGGGGGTCATTCTCCTTGGCAAATGAATCTGTGACATCTTCTGATCCCTCGATGGCAACGGGACAACCAACGCCCCCTCCTTCCCTGACCAGTGCCCTTGGTCAGCCCCTCACCATTGACTCTGCGCCCCTGGAACTCAAGCCCCACCTTTCCCTCAGCCAGGGGGTACTGGCCATGGCGGCAGCGGCCAAGACCTACGCCCTGGTGGTGCAGGAGGGCAGCGTGCTGATGGGCGTTCTCACCTATGCCAATGTGACTACCGCAACGGTCTATGCGACCCCCTTTGACCAGTCCCCCCTGGGAGACTGGATGACGCCCCTCGCCAGCCTGGGGCCAAGGCCCGATCTGCACCCGGTGGATGGCCCGCCCAACCCCCTCGCCTGTGCCCCGCCCTATCGCGCCATTGTTAATGGGGCCGGACATTGGGTGGGGCTCATCACCCCAGAGGGCACCTATGGCCTCCTGGAATCCTCAGAACCTTCGGCCTGCACCATTCAACTAAACACCTGTCAGCGGCAGGCGGTGTCTTTGCAGGAACAGCAGGAACGGCTAAGCCTCGCCCTGAAGGGTGCCCAAATGGGTACCCTAGACTGGGACATCCGCGCCGATATGCTCGTCATTTCCGAGGAATTGCGGCAGCTTTTAGCCCTGCCCCCCGGCGAGTACGATGGCCATTACCAGGCGATTTTTAAGCATATTCACCCAGAGGATCAGCGGCGGGTGGATCGCATTCTTCAAGCCGCAACCCAGCACCCACAACGCTGTGACATCGAATTTCGGATTTTGCTCCCCGATGGTGCGGTGCGGTGGCTGCTGTTTCAGGGGCAGGTTTTCCAATCGCCCAATGACTCCCCCCGTCTGGTGGGAGTCACCCTAGATGTTTCGGCCCAGAAGCAGGCGGAGGCGGAACTGAAGCTCCAGGCCCAGCGAGAACGCCTTGTGAGCGAAATTGCCCAACGTATTCGTAACCTGCTGGATTTAGACAGCATCCTAGAGCAAACGGTGATTGCCGTCCACGACTTTATCGAGGCGGATCGGGTGATCATCCTGCAATGCTCGCCGGACATGAGCGGCAAGGTGATCCAAGAATCCTGCTCCCCCGCCTACCCCGCCATGATGGGTTGGGCCGTGCGCGATCCCTGGAGCGTGGACGAAAAATTTTTGGCCCACTATCGCCAGGGGCGGGGCATGGCGGTGGCCAACGTAGCGGAACAGGGGCTTTCGGAAAACCAGCTCATGTTTCTAGCCTACTTCCATATTCAAGCGGAAATTGTGGTGCCCCTCCTGCAAGAGCAAACCCTCTGGGGGCTGTTGATTGCTCACCAGTGCAGCGCTCCCCGCCAGTGGACCACCGCCGATGTGCGTCTGCTGCAAAGTTTATCGACCCAAGTCGGCATCGCCGTACAACAGGCCAAACTCCACCGCCAGCTTACCCTGGCCAACCAGAGCCTACGCCGCATGGCCTACCTCGATGGCCTCACCCAAGTGGCCAATCGCCGCCGCTTTGAGCAGCACCTAGAGAACGAATGGCGACGCATGACCCGACAAAAGACGCCCCTTTCCATTATTCTGGGCGATATCGACTATTTCAAAGGCTTTAATGACCTCTACGGTCACCAGGCCGGAGATAACTGCCTGCGGCTAGTAGCCCGCACCCTCAACCATGCCGCCAAACGCCCCGGAGACTTGGTCGCCCGCTACGGCGGGGAGGAATTTGTGGTCATTCTGCCCAACACCGACCTGAAGGGAGCCGAAACCGTCGCCGAAGCCATCCGGTGCTCCATTCGAGATCGTCACATTAGCCATCGGGGATCGGCCATCGACAAGATTGTCACCATGAGCCTGGGGGTGGCCAGTTGCATCCCCACCGCCGACAATTCCATGGCCAACCTCCTCAAACAAGCCGACGAAGCCCTCTACGCCGCCAAGGCTGGCGGTCGCGACCAGGTAAGACTAGCTCCAACCTTGCCTTAGAAAAACACGGTGTGGGGAGTCGAAGTCGTTCAAACGTGGCCCATATAGCCATCGTGCCGATACACAACGTGCCGTGATGGCCTGTGCTAAGTTTAGGTACCGTATTTCTACGTAACCGATATGACGAGTCGTCTGAGGCCGTTTATTTTAGTATCAACGATTGCTCTCCTAGTCTCTCCCTTACTCCATTCCATGGTTCGGGCACAAAATCAGGTGGCGGTCTTTGAATGTGCAGGGTGTTCCTTGCGAGGAGCCGATCTAAGTGCGAGCGCATCCCAAGTCCGTAATCTGTCAGGGGCAATGTTGCGTAGGGCGGATTTGCGGGGGGCGAATCTCAGTAATGTGGTTTTCCTAGGAGCCGATCTGAGCCATGCCGATTTGCGAGATACCGTGCTCAACAACACATTTTTTACCGGGGGCGCTAACCTACAGGCGGCTGACCTTAGAGGGGCGACGATGGACGGGACGTTTTTTACCAATGCCGACCTCAGAAATGCCGATTTGCGAGGGGCACGGCTGAGGAATGGGAGCCTAGAAAATACCAACCTGACTGGCGCACAAATGGATGCGGGTTTTGAAAGGGGGGGATTTCTGTGCAACACCCGAATGCCCGATGGCCAAGTACGCAATGATAACTGCTAGAGAGGCCGTCTCCAGCGCCCCAGATGGGGCAACGGGTAGCCGACCGCCCCATCTCCCAAGGGATGGCGACTGATCTCTGCTGCCCTAAGAATGTGCCAACGAATAAAGCATCCAAGCTCAGCCCTCATCCCCTAACCCCTTCTCCCTCGGGGAGAAGGGGAGCCAGACTCAGAACCCCTCTCCCTTCGGGAGAGGGGCAGGGGTGAGGGCGAAGGGCCATGGCAAATGGATAGTTATTTCTATGGAACACGCTAAGGATGCTCTACCCATAGAAAGCCCCTGGAAACCTAAGCCCAGAGACCCGACGGTTTGGCCTCTGGGCTTAAGTTTATCGAATCCATCCGGGTTGAGCCTCAATTTTCCCAGGGAGTGGGTCTACAACGCTTAAAACTTCTGGCGGGAGACTAACTTCTCAATGTCGGCCTGGGTTTGGTGCAGGAGGCTGTGGCGGCTATCGCTGGCGCTGTGGAGAGAGGGCACCAGATTGCGGGCCTGGAGGGCCATATGCAGTTGCAGATGGGCAACGTACTCGGAAAAGTCTTCGCGGGTTTCGGTCAGCACGGGGGATTTTTCTGACAGGGCCACAGGAACAACCTCGGAGATACTGAACATTGGACATAGGCAACGATAACGAAATTAACACAGCCCCTGAATATCCCCTAGATCAAGCAACGAAGCTTAACGCTACGTCACAGTTCACCCTGCAACCCCTGTCGCCCTTTGATCCATCACCGTGATCCACACCGTAGCCGCCCCTGGCCCCATCCCCAAATCGCTTCATCGGTCGCCCCTTACCCAGACAGACCTGTAGGATCAGAGCATGGATTCAGCCGTGTTTTTAGAGACCCTGCGACAACAGCGGGCCATTGCCGTTTTGCGTGCCCATCGGGTTGATCTGGGGCTGCGCATGGCCGAGGCCGTTGCAGCGGGCGGGGTGCGGCTGATTGAGATCACCTGGAACAGTGATCAGCCGGATACCTTAGTGGCTCACCTTCGCCATGCCCTACCCCACTGCTGGATTGGGGTGGGCACGGTGCTCTCGGTGCCGGACGTGCAAGCGGCGATGGCGGCGGGAGCCGAGTTTGGCTTTTCCCCCCATACCGATCCTGATGTATTACGGTGGGCGATAGATCGGCGGTGGCCCCTAGTGCCCGGTGCCCTCACCCCCAGCGAAATTGCGGCGGCGTGGCGGGCTGGTGCCCCAGCGGTGAAAGTGTTTCCGGTGTGGGCCATGGGTGGGCCAAGCTATCTCCGTAGTTTGCAAGCGCCCCTAGGGCAGATTCCGTTGGTGCCCACGGGGGGGCTGACGGTAGATCAGGCGGAGGCCATGCTGCAAGCCGGAGCCACGGCGGTAGGGCTTTCTACGGGGCTGTTTCCTGCCGAGGCCGTGGCCCAGGGGAATTGGGACGCCATCACCAAGTTGGCACGGCGACTGGTTAACATTTGCCAAACTGCAACACCTGTCAAACCCTAGGGCGAAAAGATCTAGCCCCTCCGCCTTGGGGCAACCGTCCCCCTATTTTTCCTTTCCAATCCCCCAAGGAGTATCTCCATGCGAGTGGTTCTACAGCGAGTGCAGGCATCCCGTGTTGAGGTAGCGGGGGAAATCGTGGGGGAAATTGGCCGAGGGCTGATGTTATTGGTGGGAATTGCCCCCACAGACACCGCCACGGAACTGGACTGGATGGCCCGTAAATGCTTAGATCTGCGACTGTTTTCATCCCCCGATAGCGACCGCTGGGATCAGTCTGTCCAAGACATCCAGGGCGAGATCCTGGTGGTCAGCCAGTTCACCCTCTATGGCGACTGCCGCAAGGGTCGTCGTCCCTCGTTTGACCAAGCAGCACCCCCAACCCAGGCCGAGGCGCTTTACGATCAATTTGTAGAACGGCTGCGGGGCAGCGGCTTACGGATAGAAACGGGGCGGTTTGGGGCGATGATGCAGGTCGAGATTAGCAACGATGGCCCCGTCACCTTGTGGCTAGAACGAGATGCCCCCAACCGATGAACTTAGGCTACAGGTTGGATCTCCCTGCCACGGTTCAGAGACGGGTGGGGCATCCTCGGTATAATACCAAATCCGACTTGTTTGCCCCCGGTATCAGCGGGCGAGGAGACCTCGCCCCTACGGTTTGCTGGGCTGGGAATCGGGGTTATTCGATTAGGATTTGGTATTAACTGCTGTTCGGGCTAATCTCAGCGGACCTATGCCCTAGCATCGCGCACCCTAGCTTTCCTAGGGTGCGCGATGCCTCACCTAATCCCCAAGTCCAATCCTGCCGTCTATGCCTCCGTAAAAATATAGAGAGGAAATCTTCCATCTCTTCCCTATATGCAACAGGTAATGGTGGGCTGCCTACCCGACACCTACTACCCACCCTACAACCACTGAACCGAGGGCATTAGCCCGGATGAAGTATCAGACTTGGCGACGGATACCCCCATGGGAGATAGTAATATTTGATGCATTTTTGCGAGTGCATTTTCGCTACTTTTGCTCCCCACCTATCGAGGCCAGCGGCGATGGCTCAGCCCAAAATTATTGTTCTAGACGACGACCCGACTGGATCCCAGACAGTGCATAGTTGTCTGTTGTTGATGCGTTGGGATGTGGAGACCCTGCGTCGGGGGTTGCGGGACGAGTCGCCGATTTTCTTTGTGCTGACCAACACCCGCGCCCTTAGCCCCGCCGTTGCCGAACAAGTGACCCGTGAGGTGTGCCAAAACCTGAAACAGGCCATCGCCCTGGAGGAGGTGCAGGAGTTTCTGGTGGTCAGCCGTTCCGATTCCACCCTGC
Organism: Nodosilinea sp.; assembly: GCA_040396995.1. Classification (GTDB taxonomy): domain Bacteria; phylum Cyanobacteriota; class Cyanobacteriia; order Phormidesmidales; family Phormidesmidaceae; genus Nodosilinea. The sequence continues at coordinate 5,784 of JBBAWV010000058.1, forward strand.
GCGGCCACTACCCCATCGAAACCGACGTGATGGCGGCGGAACTTGGCCCCTTCGATGCCCACTTTTTGGTGCCTGCCTTTTTTGAAGGAGGCCGCATCACCCGCGACAGTCGCCACTATTTGATGGTGGATGGGGCACCCGTACCCGTCCACGAAACCGAGTTTGCCAAGGATTCTGTCTTTGGCTACAGCACCAGCTACCTGCCCGACTATGTGGCCGAAAAAACCGATGGCGGCATTGTGGCCCAGGATGTGCAGCGCTTCACCCTGGCCGATGTTCGCGGCGGTTGCCTGGATCGGCTGATGGCGCTGAAGGGTAACGTCTGCGGCGTGGTGGATGGCGAAGTGCAGGCCGATTTAGATCGCTTTGCCCAGGATTTGCTCACTGCCGCCGCCCAAGGAAAACGGTTTTTATTCCGCAGTGCCGCCAGCATCCTCACTGCCCTTGCGGCCCTGCCCCCCCAACCCATCGACGCCGACCACATGCGTTCCTACGTGCGGGACGGCAAGCCGGGGGTGATCATCGTGGGTTCCCACGTCAAAAAAACCACCGAACAATTGGCGCATCTACTGCAAGCCCCCGGTGTAGTGGGACTGGAAGTCAACGTCGCCGACCTGCGCGATGGCGACGAGGATGCCCGCGACATCCTGCTGTTCAACCTAATTAAGCAGGTGAACGCCGCCCACCGCGATGGCCTAGTGCCCGTGGTCTACACCAGTCGCCAAGAACTTACCTTCGACACCGTCCAAGCCCGCCTAGACTTTGGTATCGAGGTCTCTCGGTTTCTGATGGATGTGATCCAAAAACTGCCCCTGGATATCGGCTTTTTGATCAGCAAGGGCGGTATCACCTCCAACGACACCCTCAGTACGGGCCTCGCCCTCACCACGGCGCGACTATTGGGGCAAATTCTGCCGGGGGTGTCCGTGGTACGCACCCCTGCGGATCATCCCCAATTCCCTGGTCTACCCGTGGTTCTCTTCCCCGGCAACGTGGGCGATGCCACGGCCCTAGCCACCGCCTACCGCCGCCTATCTGGGACAGACATCTAGCATCTATTACTCAGGGGCCGACCAGGTGCGTCCATCCAGGGCGGTTTGGACGGCTTGGCGTTGGTCTCGCAGGGTAATCCAGCGGTGGTAGGTGCGGGTGTGGATGGCGACGGAGTGGCCCATCATGCGGGCGGCGACGGTGTCGGGTAGGCCAAAGTGGATGGTGCGGACGGCCCAGGCGTGGCGCAGATCGTAGGGCGAAAAGGGCACCCCGTAGCGCTTGAACTGGAGGGCCACCTGTTGGCCGACCCGCTGCAGGGTTGTGGTGGTGAGATTGGTGTTGATTGGCGGCAATTCGCCCTGGCGTAGTTCAAAGCGATCCACCCATTCCGGGTAGAAGGGCCACACGTCGTGCAGTCCAGTTTTGGTGGTTTCAAGGACGGTGATCCGGGCTTCGGGGTCGCCTGTGGATAGGAGGCTACGGTCACAAAAAAATACCTCATGGTTCCGCAACCCATAGGCTGCCATCAATCCGTAGACCGTGCGCCAAGCGGAGTTTGGGATCAGGTCGTGCCACGTCAAAATGTCCTCATCGGTGGGCAGGTGGCGGCGTTGGGCCTTGCTGCTGCCGTAGGTGCCCCACAGAGTTTCCAGGTCAACGGGCAGGGGAATTTTGTGAAAATCCGCAAAGGCTTTGAGCGCGGTACAACCCACCTGGCGGCTGCGGGCCTGTCGGGGCAGGGCTTCCAACGTCGCCACAATGGCCTGCCCTAGGGACTGGCGAGGATGGTCGTTGACTTGGGCCAGCAGCTTATTTAGGTAGGGCGCATAGGCCTTTGTCCAGGTACTTTTCAATGCCGCCTGGGCTGCGATATCTTCCCCCGGACGATGGAACCAGTGGCTCTGAAACTGAGCAATCAGGGCTTCGATGGGTTGAGCGTCGGGATCGGCAGGGGCTTCGGCGGGCAGGTAATCAGCCCAGTCAAAGGTGCGCTCAATCAGGCGGGCGGCGATCACCTTGGCGTCCTGTTCAATCTGCTTGAGTCCGGCCTTGGTGGCGGGTAAACCTAGGGGAATGCGCTGCTGGTGGGGTTTGGTGCGGCCACTGTCGGGACGGGGCGGCAGCGTTCCCCGTAGAGCTAACCGATCCCCCCGTCGCTCCACCGCCAATCCCATTCGAGCCGCTTTGAGCCGTTCGTTGAGTTTGGCAATGGCGGTATCTAAGCTATCCGTGGCTCCCATATGACCCTGTAGAATGGGTAGTATTAGGAACAGTTAGCATTAAGGCTGGGGCAGCGCTAACGATTCCATCAAAAATCTCCCAGCCAGTCGGGGGAATTTGCCGCAGCTATCGGCGGCAAATTGTTACGATAATAAAAGATTATTCGCCGTTTAGAAAACAGCACAGTGCCATGGGTCGCGTAGGGGTCTTACTGCTAAATTTGGGCGGGCCAGAACAGCTTGAGGATGTTCGTCCCTTTTTGTTTAACCTCTTCGCCGATCCAGAAATTATCCGGCTGCCCTTCCCCTGGTTGCAGCGCCCCCTCGCCTGGCTGATTTCCAGCTCCCGTGCCCAAAAGTCCCAGGAAAACTACCAGCAGATTGGTGGTGGCTCCCCCCTGCGCCGCATTACCGAGCAACAGGCCGACGCCCTCAAAGCCGCGTTGGAAGCCAAGGGCGAAGAGGCCAACATCTACATTGGGATGCGCTACTGGTATCCCTTCACCGAGGAAGCGGTGGCCCAAATCAAGCGCGACGGCATTGAGCGCCTGGTGGTGCTGCCTCTGTATCCGCAGTTTTCCATCAGCACTAGCGGTTCCAGCTTCCGCCTGCTAGAGAAAATTTGGCTAGAAGACCCCTCCCTCAACCGCATCACCTACACGGTGATTCCCTCCTGGTATGCCCGTCCGGGCTACACCGGAGCCATGGCCGACCTGATCGCCCAGGAACTCGACAAGCTGGAAAACCCCGATCAGGCCCACATTTTCTTCAGCGCCCACGGCGTCCCCGTCAGCTATGTAGAAGAAGCGGGCGACCCCTACCAGCGAGAAATTGAGCACTGCACCGAACTGATCATGCGGTCGCTGAATCGCCCCAATCCCCACACCCTGGCCTACCAAAGCCGCGTTGGCCCGGTGGAATGGCTACAACCCTACACCGAAGACGCCATCGAAAACTTGGCCCAGCAGGGCGTCAAAGACCTGGTGGTGGTGCCGATTAGCTTTGTCTCCGAGCACATCGAAACCCTGCAAGAAATCGATATCGAATATCGCGAAATTGCCGAAGAAGCAGGCATTCATGGCTTCCATCGGGTGCCCGCCCTCAACACCCATCCCCAATTCGTCAACGACATGGCGGAGATGGTGGTGGAGGCGCTGGATTCCCCTCGCAAGCTGTTCTCCGATGTGGTGCAGCCCGAAAAACGGGTGAAGATCTACCCACCCGAACGCTCCGCCTGGGGGCTGACCCCCTTCGCCGAAGTGTGGAACGGGCGGCTGGCGATGGTGGGCTTTTTGGCCTTGCTGCTGGAACTGGTGAGCGGCCACGGCCCGCTGCATTTTGTCGGTATTTTGTAGGCCACGCACGGGATCAGGCGCTGGGGGAAATGTTCGCTCACGGAGTTCTGACAACCAGGTCGTCGAACTCTTCTTGCCGTGTGCTGCGCTCAACCACCATCATTATTCTCGAAGAACCTGATCATAGTTAATCGCTACGCTCACCTGTATGCTGTCATAGTTGGCACCGCGCAGGTTGGCATTGCGCAGGTCGGCATTGTACAAGTCGGTACCGCGCAGGTTGGCACCGCTCAGGTCGGCTTCGCTCAGGTCGGCGTAGGTCAGGTCGGCACCGCTCAGCAGGGCACCAGACCGGTCTAGCACGGTCTCATTATTGTCTTCTGCACGCCAGGTATTCCATGCCTCAATGCCGTAATTTCTAAGTTGATCAGCGAGGAATTCATTAGCTATACGGATATGCTCCCAAAATTGTGTAACGGTTAATAGGTCTAGGTAGGTGGGCGCGGGTTACCTCAGTCGCACTCGCTCTCCTCATTTTCCCATGATGGGAAGACGCCCACATCCTAACCATTCAGATTTCTGCATTGCTGTGGTCGGGGGTGTTCATGCAATGTGCGCACCCACGAGAATGCCCGCTCACGCAACCGCACCCCACATCCTGGGAATCTCTATCCCTGGCAACGCAAGCCAGCTTGGCGACCCCATCAGCAAACCCATTACCGAATAACGCTGCTCATCTGTTCTTGGATGTAAGTGGCATAGCTCAGGTCGGCACCGCGCAGGTCGGCATTGCTCAGGTTGGCGTTGCTCAGGTTGGCAAAGCGCAGGTCGGCATTGCTCAGGTTGGCGTTGCTCAGGTCGGCATTGCTCAGGTCGGCACGGATCAGCTTGGATTTGCTCAGGTCAGCACGGATCAGCTTGGCAGTGCGCAGGTTGGTCTTGCTCAGGTCGGCACCGTTCAGGTTGGCATCGCTTAGGTCGGCACCGTGCAGGTTGGCATCGTGCAGGTTGGCATAATGCAGGTCGGCACCGCTCAGGTCTATCGCGATCTCATCACCGCTTTTTTCCCGCAAGTTATTCCACGCATCAACGCCGCCAGATTTGAGTTGATCAACGAGGAATTCATCAGCCATACGGATATGCTCCCAAAATTGTGTAATGGTTCATGGATCTAGGTGGGTGGGCGCAGGTTGCCTGATCCACACTCACGCTTCTCATTGTTCCGTTCTGGGGAGGAGAGCCTTTCGCCCTTCACGTTTCTTCATTATTGATAGGGCTGGGGTGTTTTTGCAAGGTCTGCACCCACACGCTGGGGATTGATAGAGTCGCTCTTAAGAAGTCAGGATTTTGTTCTAGGGCCGCTTAGACGACCAGTTTTTCCAGACGTAGGAGGTGCGAATCACCAGCCACAGCAGCAGCAGGGCAATGATCCCACCTTGGCGAGGGGCATCGAAGGTGAGGAAAACGAGCATGACGCACAGCCCGTCAATCACGAAAAACAGCCAGCCTGGAGGGCGTTTGGGACGGTAGGACCAGCCCACCTGTAATAGTTGAATGGCGAGGGCTAGTAGGGCACTCACCACCGTTCCAATCCAGCTAATCCAGGGGGCGAAGCCAAGGGTGCGAGCCACGGCAATGGCGGCTAGGGCGGCCATCCCAGGGCTAAGGATGAGTTCAGCAATTTGAAAAACCCGCTGCTTATAACTGTCCTTCGACAGCATCAACTCCGCCGTTGACCAACTGACCAGTAGCCCAATGCAGAGGGCCGGGGGCAGTTTTGATAGCAGGGGCACATTAGCCCAAAGCGTTTCCCCAGACATTAACCCAATCATCAGCAGCGGCAGGGCCACCCGTAGCCCCGTTGCTGCCGCAATGGATAAAATTGCCAGAATCTCAGTGATGATCACAGTGATCTCCATCCGTAGCACCCATGCTTACTATGCCCCGGAAACGCAGAGAATAGCCAGAACCTATTGGCCCAGGGCGTTGGAGAGATAATCGGCGGTGGCTTGCACCACAGCTACGGCATTTTCGTAAACCATCCGGGTTGGCCCTAACACGCCCACAGTGCCCAGGGAGGTCTCCTGTTTGGCATAGTTGGAAACCACCAAGGCACAGCCCTGCATCGGCTCGATGGGGTTCTCCGAGCCAATCCAAACGCGTACGTTAGACGCTAGGGCGGCGGTGGCGGGAGGTTGAGAGAAGAATAGCGGCCACAGTTGGGATTGTTCCTCTTCGAGCAGGCGCACAATGGCTTGGATGCGCTGGGCATCGGCAAATTCGGGTTGGCGCAGCACTTCCGCCAAGCCACTGACGACAAGCTGGGTGGTGCCCGTCCCCTGGGAACGTCGAGCCAGATCGAGTAAGGCTTGTTCTAGGGTGGCTCCGTAGCGCTGAAAGTCGTGGTCGAGGTGGCTCCAATCTAGGCCCGCCACCTCCGCCAGAGGACGCCCCCGCAGGTGTTGGGTGAGAAAGTTAGAGAGAATATCCATTTCCCGTCGACTGGCATCTTCCCCAAGGGCGGAGGTAATGTCCGCTGGCAGTTGCAGCACCACGGACTGGGTGGTGAGGGAATCGAGCAAGACCAACAGCAGCACCTTGCCCACGTCCACCTGCACCAGTTGGATATGGCGAATCAGAGCCGTGCTGGCCTGGGGAACGGTAATCAGGGCCAGGTAGCCACTGACCTGGGCCAGAATTTGGGTGGCCTCCTTAAGCAGTGCCTCTAGGCTCCAACCCACCCCCAATTCTTCAGACAGCAGGGCATCCACCCGCTGTCCCAGGGAGCCCGAGGGCTGCATGAGGCGATTCACATAGAGCCGATAGCCAAAGTCGGAGGGCACCCGCCCCGCCGAGGTGTGGGGTTGGTAGAGCAGGCCGTATTTTTCGAGCCGACCCATGGTGTTGCGCACCGTGGCGGCACTCACCTTAAGATTATATTCCTGCACAATGGCCCGCGATCCCACGGGTTCTGCCGTGGCGATGTAGTGGCGCACCGTGGCCTGAAGCACCTGCTCGTGGCGACTGGTTAATGGAAGAGCGGCGTCCATAGGGGGCGGTCGTTAAAACTACTCGACGGGGCTACTCAACAGGGCCTTGGCCTTACCATAGCAGATGCGTCTGGGAAGCTGGTATCCAAGGCGACCCAGGCCTAGGGCAATGCCTAGGAGTCTGAGCTTTGGGTGAAGAATTCGCCTACCTTGAAGCTGGCGGTGTCTTCCAGTTGCTTGAGGACGGATCGGGTAATCAGCTTGCCCGTTTCCACCAGCACTTCCCCGGTAATCGGGTGCAGGAGGTCTTGTTCCGCCCGCCGACCAATCAGCGCCTCAATGTCTTGGAGGGAGTTGACGTACATACCGGGGGGGAGTTCCACCACTACCCCATTGCCAACCACGCGGGATTGACAGGCTAACCGCGAGTTTGGCTTACAGGAGGTAATCACCTCTAGGGTGCGCTGTTCGCGTCGGTTGATGGGGGTTAGGGCTTCCATCCCCGACTGCACATAGATGTGACAGGTGGCGCACATGCCTCGGCCACCGCATTCCTTTAAGACATCCAGATCCTTATTGAGCAGCACCGAGAGTAGGTTGCTATTGGTTTCAATGGAAGTCTCTTGGGCGATGGGCTCTAGGCGAACGATTTTAACCATGGGAACTGCTTCACTCCAGCAACGGGGAACGATAGAACCTACAGAGGCGGCTCCTTTACAATACTGCAAGGATTCAGAATCGTTCTAGGTTTGAGGCGAGAAGTGGCGAGAAGTGGCCTATTACTGGGAAGCCGCATCTCCCACCAGCAGGGCCACCTCATGGGGCGAAAGCAAACCGTTGGCCAGTAAATCCTGAAAATTGCGAAAGGTGCGGCTACCTCGCACCATAAAAGCACTCACCCAGTCGCGTACCCACTGATGTTGTTCGGGCGTCACGGGCGTGGTGGGGTTCGTCTGGCTAGGCAGGGCGAAGTGGCCATCCTTGTGGAGTTCAAACTGTTCCAGCCAGGGATGGTCAGGGCGGGACTGTTTCCAGGTGTTGGTCACAATGATTTTGCCGAGGTACTGCGTCGCCCCCTCGCTGAGATGATTCATCGCCGCCACCAAATCGGCCATGCTGACCGTAGCGGCCTGGGGAGGAGCAGGCATAGCCGGAATGGGCGTGGGGATAACCTCCGCTGGGGCGACATCAGGGGCCGGGGGCATCATGGAACTGCTGCTGAGGGTGACGCAGCCTGCCAACATGCGAAACGTGGGTACCACATTCTGAGGCTCCTCCATCAGGGTAGCCGTCAGTTGATGGATGGCAGAACGGTAGGTGTTCAGAGGCATTTGATCGGCCATCAACACCAGTAAGATCAGCCCTTGGTCGAGTTTGTAAATATGGACAACCTGGTGGGTGAAACGGAAGGAGAAGGTGTCAAACCCAGCCGGGATCGTCTCAATTACCTGTTGAATGCCCTGGGCAAGGGCATCCTGCTGGCCCGTGTTGAGCTGGATATCGGGGCCAAAGAAAAAGGGGCGATTGCGACCATCTATCAGGCCAATGCCCGATAGACCGGGTAAATTCAGGAAGTTCTGAATAACCTGACGTTTCATAAATCCTGGGGGTATCCTGTCAAATTTTTTCTGGGAGTGTCCCGAAACAAGTAATCTAAGGATGGCAACCTGATCGCCCCAGCCATTCCCTGGGGACACCCTGGGGCATCAATAAAATCACCGATCACGGGTTGTATCCTTTTGGCTCGACCATTTCTGCTCCTTGGCTTTCCAGCACTCCTGACGTTAGGGTTAATGCCCATGTCTGACCTTCCTTTTACCCTCGACCAACTGCGCATCCTCAAAGCCATTGCGGCGGAGGGCAGTTTTAAGCGAGCGGCAGATAGTCTCTACGTGTCCCAGCCAGCGGTCAGCCTTCAGGTGCAAAACCTAGAGCGCCAGTTGGATGTTCCCCTGTTTGATCGCGGCGGGCGGCGGGCTCAGCTCACCGAGGCGGGACATTTGCTGCTCAGCTATGGTGATCGTATTCTTAGCCTATGCCAAGAAACCTGTCGGGCGATTGAAGATTTACAAAACCTACAGGGGGGCACCCTGATTATCGGTGCGAGCCAAACCACAGGCACCTACCTGCTGCCCCGGATGATTGGAATGTTTCGCCAAAAGTATGCCGATGTGGCGGTACAGCTCCATGTTCATTCCACCCGCCGTACCTCCTGGAGCGTGGCCAATGGGCAGATCGATCTAGCGATTATTGGGGGCGAAGTTCCTCCCGAATTACAAGACTCTTTAGAAAGGGTGCCCTATGCCGAGGACGAACTTGCATTAATCATGCCGATGTATCATCCCCTGGCCAGTCAGGAGGTGATCCAGCGGGAAGATCTTTACAAACTTCACTTTATTGCCCTCGATTCCCAATCCACCATCCGTAAGGTGATTGACCAGGTGCTCACCCGCTGCGGCATCGAAACTCGCCGCCTCAAGGTGGAGATGGAGCTCAATTCCATTGAGGCGATTAAAACCGCCGTGCAGTCAGGGCTGGGGGTAGCCTTTGTGTCCAACTCCGCCATCGAAAAAGAGCTGCAAATGGGTGTTCTACACCGGGCCAAGATCGAGTCTGTGGTGGTGAACCGCACCCTATCGGTGATTTTTAACCCCAACCGCTACCGTTCTAAGGCCGCCGCCGCCTTCACCGAGGAAATTTTGCCCCAGTTCACCAACCTGCCGCTCAATTTCAAAGCCATCAACAACGATAAAAGCAGCAACAAATCCCCCGCCCTGGGCGAACTCTACAACAACGGCATCGCCGCTAGCTCTCCGCCCTCGCCCTAAACGGCCCTATGTCTTCGTTCGATGTCAGTCGCTGCCCATCAACACTCCAGCCTCCATCGCCAGGAGTGAGAGGCTAGCAACGCCTGTGGCTGTTTTTATGGCCTAGCGATCTTTCCGCCAACGGCGATCACCGCATGGATAGATGAGGGCAACGATACGGCTCTTTGTCTCCGTTGTGGCATTGATGCGGTGATTGGGTCAGCGTCTGGCTATCCAATCACTCCAGCTTTTTGCAAGGGATGCATGATTACTGGTTCAACGGCTTGCCCTATAGCGAACGGTAAACCAACGGCTACGGTTTGCCTTGCTTTGATGGGATAGGGCTACCTACGGAGGCAGGGGCTTTCTAGACGTTGCCCTAGGCTTCCTTGCGAAATGCCATCTGGTTGGCCGGAATGGCAATCAGCCCGTCTTTGTAAATGTGAATGAGGTTGCGCTGACGCAGTTTGCCCATCAGCCGGGTCACGGTGACGCGGGTGGAACCAATGGCGCTACCAATTTGGGCATGGGTGAGCGCCCAGGGCAGGTAGTAGCCCGATTCGCAGGGTTCGCCAAATTCTTCGATTAGCAGGGTGATGAAGCCCAGTAGCCGATCAATGGTGCGCCGTTGGCCTAGGGTGCTGAGCCAGAGGAGTTTGCGCTGGTGCTGATAACGGAAGGCATCGAGCACTTCGCGGCGGAAATGGGGCCAGTTGTCGAGGTCGCTCCAGTACAGCCAGATGACGGTCGTGTTGTCTACGTGGGCAAAGCTCTGGAGGCTGAAGGGCGATTGGGCCACAATTTCAAAGGGTTGACCAGCCCCCACAAAACCCAGAAAGGCTTCTTCGTTCCCGGCGAGGGCCAAGCCCCCCAGGTTCTCATCCTCGCTATCAACCTCCAGGTCGGTCTCCATCCCACTGAGGAGTTGACTGGTACCCACGAGGCGTACTGCCCCCCGCTCCACCAGGTATAGCAGGCCCGCACGGGTGGGTATACGCTCGTCCTTACTGAAGGATCGAGACCGATAGTGCTCCTGAGCCCAGTCGGTAATACGCTGCCAGGTGAGAAAAGGACGGGCGTTATCAGTCGTGGTGGATAGCAGCATAGGATGACAGGATAGGTGGGGACTGAAGACATCGGTGAGGGGACGTAGCCAGAAACCCCGCAACTGATCTGCTAGGGGAGCCGTGACCACCAACTATCGCTTGGATCGGACTACCGCTTAGAACCGACTGCGGCCTTCATGGGGTGAGCTACCCAGGAACAGGAGCCCATCGGAGAACCGTTGTCGATCACCTTGAAGCCCAATGACAGTCTAGGAGGCGGAGGGATGGCCACTACCTAGGACAAGATCCAAGAAAAAATCTTGGGTAACTGCATTGTAAACCATCCTTTGGCTATACCGGGGCATTCTGCCCGTAATTTTACGGAAGACTGAAACGTTGATGAATGATACCAACTACCGCCCCCCTTAGACCTACAACGAGCTATCTACCAGGGAAAATCGTGGGTGAGGATGGCCTGTCCTCGACGATAGATTTCTTCGGCGTATTCTGTCCAGGCCCCCTGACCCCAATAGCGAAAACAGCTCGTTTGTAGTAAGAGGTGGTGCAGTAGGGCGTTGCGATAGCGATACTGGCGTTCTAGGGGTTCAGCGGAGGCCGACTGACGGGCCATGGTGCGGTGAAACTGAGCGCTGAGGCGTTCCATCGGCCCCATGACGTTTTCGTAGCCCTGTACCCAACTGCGGTCGTTCGTCCAGGAGCCGCCCTCCATGGAAAACTGGCCGTCCTCTGAACGAAGCGCCTCAATTGCCGCCGCCATAGCCTCGGTACCCACTTGGTCGCCCATTTTCTGCCAGAGGCGATGTTGCCCCACTGCCTGACAGGTGGGGAACTGGTCTGAATCCACCCCCGCCGCCGCCAGCAGTTCTAGGTATTCCGTACCGTTAAAGGCCACGACACCACGACGCCCGCCGCCCTGTTCCCGCATTTCGTGCCAGGAACGCATGAAGGCACTGGGAAATTCGTTCATCATCACGCCGCCATTTTCGCCGTCGCTAATTTGCGTCACCAAGGGCGGCACGGTGGCAGCACCGAGGGGCTGGGGCCGTAGGGTTTTGGCTTCCCAGTAGGACTGCATTTGGGCCACTAGCTTGGTGTCGGATCCTTGGGTTTTGATCAAGACGGTGATTTCCGCCGTTTCCCCTTGGGCATTGCGAGCCACCAGACGATGGGGCAAGTGGGGCTGGGTGATGCCGTGGCCTTCGGGGGTTTCGACGGTGTGTTCCTGCACCAATAGCCAGCGATAGCCGCAGTCCTTCAGGGTCTTCACAAAGGCGTAGAGCACGTCGGGATGGTTGGGCAGGTGCATTTCCGGCGGCGAAAACCCCCGCACTCGGCTGAGGGCTTCTAATCCAAAAATGGCTGCAAAATGGTGTTGCCATGCCCGAATGTGCAGCTTTAGATCGGGGATGGGCGTAGAGGGCACCACCGCATGGCCCCAGCAGGTACCGAGCCATTCAACATAGGGTTGATAGGTTGGATTGCAGGCCAGACGGCGCAGTTTTTCTAAAATATCCTGCCGCCCCATGTGCTGAAGCCCCCACAGCAGCGTGCCAGAATAGTCCAGCATCACCCTGGGGTTGCAGCCCTGGTTCACCAGTTCAGGGATAAAATCCCCCAGGCGGGCATAGCAGTAGGCAAAGGGGCCAGCGTTGTGGTTGTCGCCCTCGTAGGGGTGCTCGAACATGTATTGCAGATGGTTGATCAACGCCCCCTTGGCCCCGGCAGGAATGGTGGGCTGGTGCATGTGCAGGGCAATGGCAAACCCGGCAGACACGTTGTCTAACGAGAGGTTGCTATGGGGCAGGAAAATGGGAGCATCCGAGGCTAGGGCAGCGTCAAGGTCGGCATCCCAACCGGAAAGGATGGGCAGTCCATCCTGAAGCTGCGGGATGGGCGTTGAAGGTAGCGTGGCGCTGGTCATAGGCGATATGAGGGCAGTTCCATGTATGCGCCCGCCGGAGGGCTGCTTTTAGTGTTGCACCCGTTGGGCCTTCTTTACTAGGGCGAACCGGGCTACCCCCACGAATTGTAATGGTGACTACGGGCTCAGATCTTGGCTGGGGTGCTAGGGGCCGTCAATGGGAACGTGGCTGTACTCCCAGGGTTGGGGGGTAACCATGGCCCAAAAGCCGGGACAGGAAGAAGCTAGGTGAGGAAACACTAAATCTGCGCCTTGCCGATAGACCTCTCCGCAACTGGGGTAGATCGTATCCGTGGCAGGGCCGAACTCACTGAGGTTGACCACCCGATGTTCGTAGGTGCCAGGGTTTTCCGAGGCTGGGGAACGGGTGACAACATAGGTGTCTTTTCCCTCCTGGAGGACGGCCACGCATTGATCGCAGATAAACTCACCAGGACGTTCCCGAAAGACAAAGTTGCCAGGCAGTTGGTAGGCCCGCCCTTGGTCATCGGTGAGAAAAACCGCTGAGCTTTTTTCGAGGGTGCCATCGGGGTGCATCACCTCTTTGAGTTGGAAGGCATAGCGGTAGGCGGTACCGGGGAGGATTTCTCCAGGCTTGATGGTTTGGAAATCTAGCGTCTGATTTCCGGCTCGATAGCCGCCAACCACCAGCGCTACTACCGTCAGGACCGCCGCCCCCAATGCTTTTCCGTTCACCGTTTCGGGCCTCGCTATTGTTACCCCTAGCATTCCCAGGTTAGGCAATTTCTAGCCCTCGCCGCCAGACTTACAGACAGTCTCCCCATTGAAAGACTCCAACCTCCTGACGGACTCCAGCAACCCGCTAACCCTGGGCCGCGAGCTGCTGTTTAAGGTCGCGAATGGCGGCACTGGAGTTACGGTCGTAGGCAATCTGAACACAGCGGGTGATGATCGCAGACAAGTCAATCCCTGGAAAGAATTGGCTTTGGGTAACGAGGTGATAGGCCGCTTCCTGAAATTGATAAATCAAAAGCTGCTGCTGCTTGTAGAGCCAGATTTCCGGCACCCGAAAGGGCAGATAATCCTGAACGTCCGAAAAGCTGGTGACATCAACTTCAATCACTAAATCCGGGGGGGGATCCTGCTGCCAATCAATTCGGGTTTTGCCCGATATGGCCTGCCAATTCTGAATGTAAAAACAGTAGTCCGGCTCTAGGCCGCTGATTTCTGGCAGCGTCATCGTCACCGGGGTGAAGGCATCGTAGTCTTGTTCCCGATGGTCGAGCAGGGCTTTTACAATGTCGGCGATCAGGTTGGCATCGCGCCCGTGCACAGGCAAGGGAGACATTAGCAGCACTTCTCCAGGGCGGTATTTTAATCGCGGCAGGGTGCCATCGCCTCGCTGCTCACATAGGCGCTGATACTCCGACCAGGTGGCTGGCAACCGCACCACCGCCCCCGCTGGCAACTGGATGCTTTCGGGCGAAACCAACGCAAACATAGTGGGCGCATCCCCAACGAACTACCGCCATCCTAGCGACAAAACTTGAGCCAAGGACTTCGAGTCCTTGGCTCAAGGAAAAAATCCTCTAAAGAGGATTGGAATCTGATTATCCCAGTCTGCGACCGCAGACTTTTGCGGTCAGCCAGGGAGTAAACTCCCTGGTGACGGGTGCCGGTGTTGGTTGGGGCTGCGATAGAGCAGACAGGATTAACCCTCGGCTAGGGCCTTTTGGGTTTCTTCCTTGTCGAGCTTCAGCACAATCACGCCCAGGGGAGGCAGGGTGAGATCGAGGGAAAAGGGACGGTTGTGGAAGGCCCAGTCGTCCGACCATTTGCCGCCTAGATTGCCCATGTTGCTGCCACCAAAGTCGCGGGCATCGCTGTTGAAGAGCTCTTTGTAGTAGCCCTTTTCGGGGACGCCGATGCGGTAGTGGCTGTGGGGTTGGGGGGTGAAGTTGCACACCACCACCACAAAGTCGCCCGTGCCCTTGTCGCGGCGCAGGAAGGACACCACGCTGTGGCGGTTGTCGCTGCAATCGATCCACTCAAATCCGGCCTGGTCGAAGTCTTGGGTAAACAGGGCGGGTTCGCTGCGGTAGAACTCGTTGAGCTTACTCATAAACTGCTTCAGGCTTTGGTGCGGTTCGTATTGCAGCAGGTGCCATTCCAGGTCGCCCCACACGTTCCACTCGCTCCACTGGCCAAATTCCATGCTCATAAAGAGCGTCTTTTTGCCGGGGTGGGTGAACATGTAGGTGTAGAGGCAGCGCAGGTTGGCGAACTTCTGCCATTCGTCTCCGGGCATTTTGCCCAGCATGTTGCTCTTGCCGTGGACGACCTCATCGTGGGACAGCGCCAGCATGAAGTTTTCGGTGAAGGCGTACCAAATGCTGAAGGTGACGTTGTTTTGGTGGAACTGCCGGAACCAGGGATCCATGTGGAAGTAGTCCAGCATGTCGTGCATCCAGCCCATGTTCCACTTCAGGTTGAAGCCTAGACCGCCGACGTAGGTAGGCCAAGACACCATCGGCCAAGCGGTGGATTCTTCGGCAATAGAGAGCACGCCGGGGAAGTAGGTGAACAGCAGATGGTTCACCTGGCGCAGGAAGTCGGCGGCTTCGATGTGCTCATGGCCGCCATACTCGTTGGCGACCCACTCGCCATCTTTGCGGAAGTAGTTGAGGTAGAGCATGGAGGCCACGGCGTCTACCCGAATTCCGTCGATGTGGTACTTCTCGAACCAGAAGATGGCGTTGGCCACCAGGAAGTTGCGCACCTCGTTGCGGCCATAGTTGAACACCAGGGTGCCCCATTCCTTGTGTTCGCCCTTGCGGGGGTCGGCGTGTTCATACAAGTGGGTACCGTCGAAAAAGGCCAGCCCGTGGCCGTCCTTGGGGAAGTGGCCAGGAACCCAGTCCACAATCACCCCAATGCCGTTGGCATGGCACTGATCGACAAAGTACATGAAGTCTTCCGGGGTGCCGTAGCGGGAGGTGACCGCATAGTAGCCCGTCACCTGGTAGCCCCAGGAGCCATCGAAGGGGTGCTCGGCCACGGGCAGCAGCTCGATGTGGGTAAAGCCCAGTTCCTTGACGTAGGGAATCAGCCGCGCCGCCAGTTCTCGATAGGTGAGGAATCGCGCCCCAGGTTTGAGTTCGGCCACGGTAACGACGGGTTCGGGGGTGCCATCGGGCAGCAGGGCCGGGGTGGCGGAAGACTCGTGCAGCCAGGAGCCGAGGTGGACTTCGTAGATGGACACCGGCTGGGTCAGCGGTTCGGTTTGGCGACGCTTCTCCATCCAGGCGTCATCTTGCCAAGCATAGCTATCTAGGTCGGTGACGATGGAGGCCGTTTTGGGCCGAGTTTCCTGCTGGAAGCCGTAGGGGTCAGACTTCTCGTAGATGTGGCCATCGTAGTTTTTGATTTCGTATTTATAGTGGGTGCCCACCTTCAGTTCGGGAATGAACAGATCCCAAATGCCGTTGGACAGGCGGCGCATCTGGTGCTTGCGGCCATCCCAATAGTTGAAATCTCCCAGGACAGAAACATTGCGGGCGTTGGGTGCCCACACGGCAAAGTACACCCCGGTAACGCCTTCGACTTCCGTGTAGTGAGCGCCGAGTTTTTCGTAAATGCGGTGGTGGTTGCCCTCGCCAAAGAGGTGAATGTCAAAGTCGGTAATGGCGCGGGTTTTGAAGGCGTAGGGGTCGTAGGTGACATGGACATGGCCGCCGCTGACGTACTTGAGCTGATAGTTGGCCAAATCCTTCACTTCCAAAATGCACTCAAAGAAGTGGGGATTGTGGAAGCTCTCCATGGGCACTTCTTTATGCTCCTCCGGCAGCACCACCCAAGCTTGTTCAGCCTGGGGCAGATAGGCGCGGACAGCCCAGACGGTTTTTCCATCCTGCTGCACCATGTGAGGCCCTAACACCTCAAAGGGATCGTGGTGCTGGTTCCAGACGATGCGGTCAATTTGCCCAGGATCAACGGTTACAGCCATGTTTTAAAGTCCACAGGTGATGATGACGCAGCCTGAGGTGCCCGATGCCCTAACCTTGTGCCAGTGCTGTCAGTACCGTGCGCTGTTAGGAGTTTACCCCGCAACCCGACGTTCTGGGATCAGCCTTGAACCCCGACGACCGTTTACAGGAGGCGTCTCAGCCCTCAGATTGCCGTAAATTTACTATCTGCGAAATAGATTAACAAAACTTAGTGATTTCCACCGGGAAATTTTTGATACCGCTGGCGGGTTTTAGTCCTCGTATTTTTTCTGCCTTTAACGAATAAAAGGCAGCACAGGCTTAAACACCCTTCGGAACTGCAAGAGTCCGATCAATTGGGCGACCTCCGGGCTAACTTGGGGATTGCGGTTGGGATCCTGAAGTTGCTCCATCAAAACAGCATATTCCGCCGCCGAGAGGGTTTCCCCTGTGAGGGGAGAACGGGCTTCGGTGATAATTTCCGTGCGTAGAATTTCCTCTGGGGTGTCCTCCGGCGGTGGCAGCGCTAGGGCTGGAGCCACCATCACAAGGCTGAAAATCAGAGCAAGGCTAGGGATCACCATGGGCATCCATGAAAACTCGCGGCAAAGTAGAATTGATTAGCTGACGGTGCGTTGTTTTTAGCATAGCTGAGGCCACCTTACACTTTGTCCCAATTGGGTCATGCCCTCCAATGGCCTGTGTTAAGGTGCAGGGACACGACTTACCCCCGGAGGCACCATGGCTTTGCTGCGACCCATTGGCTCATTCATGACCCTGATGGCCTTAACCACAGGTCTAGGGATAGGGGTTGACTCGCTGCCTGCACGGGCACAGCAATCCATCATCGAAACCGGGGGCACCATTGTTCCGGCAGAGTCTGTCCATACCTTTGAAGGCCAAGCTGGACAGATGGTGACTATCATCCTGGAAAGCGCAGACTTTGACCCAGTGGTCACGTTACAAAATGCGGCTGGGGAAGAAATTGCCTTTAACGATGACTTTGGTGGAAGCCTCAACTCCCGCCTTGTGGCTGAACTTCCGGCCAATGGTACCTACCGGGTAGTTGCCCGTTCCTACTCCGGTGGCGGCGGCGATTTTAACCTCGTGGTGCGGCCCGCCAGCGAGTATGAGGTGGCTTTGGCAAAGGCCGACGCCCTGTTCCACGCAGAGCGTTATGAGGACGCTATTGAGGCCTACACCGACGTCATTACCATAGACCGCGAGCAACCCTTGGGCTACCTAGGCCGCGCCCAAGCCACCCTGAGCCAAGTCTATGTAGAGCAAGGGGCAACCATAGAAGGCCCGGAGGATATCCCTGCCGCCGCCCGCCAATCGGCAATAGACGATTTCGAGCAGGCCGCCGATCTGATTGAAGCGACGGGGGATACGAACTGGGCCAACTCCCTGCGGGAACAAGCCAGCTTTCTCCAAGGCATGGGTGAACCCCTCCCCTAAGGCCCACGCTCTACCTAGACTTAGGGAAAGTATGCCAACAAGGCAACCTTTTATCCCCCATGTCGTCTAGGGCATCAGGTGAATGGTAGATACACCAAAGCTTATCTCTCGGGCAACCGGGGGATTTTTTTTAGCCTTCATCACCCCACTCCCAACCCCCAGACAAAAAGAGAGCCGCCCGTAGACGACTCTCTTTTAAGACCCATGACCTTTAACGCTTAGCTAGACAGCTTGCGGTAGGGCACAGCGGTAGCGATGTTGATATCGCCCACGGAGACGCGAGCCGGAGCCGCACCCGTGGCACCAATGTTGCGGGCCATAGACAGGAAGAGGCTGGGGTTGCCAGCGGTAGCCTGCTTGTCTTGGGGCACAAACCGCTTGACCTGGGACTGCCAAATGATTTGGGGGAAGCCCAGTTGGTTGCGGTGGTAGGCGTCGTAGCGGGGGTTGCTGATGTGGATGGGCAGATCGCCTTCACCCTTGCCAGGAAGCACCCGACGGCGCTGGTAGGGCACGGTGTTGTAGCCGAAGTTGGTCAGGTACTCTTCGCTGTCGAGCAGCGCATCCACGAGACCCTGAATGCCCTTGTTGGCCACAACGATAGACCAAGCAATCTTTTCGCGCTCGTTGTACACTTCGCGGCCCAGGATTTTTTGGACGCAGTGCTCAACAAACTTGTAGTTGCTGTTTTTGGCAAAGAAGCTGTTGTAGAAGGTGGCAGACAGAGCCAGGCCCCGGATGAAGTCGCGCACGGTGATTTGTCCGTTCCGCAGTTGAGACTCCAGGAAGATCTGACGATCACACTTGAAGGCGTGGAAGAACATCTGCCGATAGGCCGCTTCAATCAGGGCATCCATTCCGGTGCCGCTGTAGACATCGTCGGTGGAGAAAAGCCGGGGCTGACGGTCGCCGCCCACGTCGATGTCGGCAACCCGCTGGTTTTGGCTGGACGGAGAATAGTTTAGTAACGGAAGAGACACGTTTGAATCTCCAGAATCTTAGGAAAATTTACAAACTTTGGAAACGATCATACGGGAACGTCTGTCGCCTACTGGGCCAACCTGAGAAAATCAACACAGTCCTTAACATTCCTCAGAGTGGTTATCCCCTAAGGGCTTGAGTCCTGTGGTCCCAGGGGAACCTAGGGGCAACAGCACCAGACCCTAGCCCCTAGATCGCTGACTATCCCGCCGAACCTCTATCGCGGCTCAACGACATTCCGTCTAGATTCGAGCCTAGATTGGCAAGGGCATCCTGGCT
The DNA here is from genome assembly GCA_040396995.1 of Nodosilinea sp. Classification (GTDB taxonomy): domain Bacteria; phylum Cyanobacteriota; class Cyanobacteriia; order Phormidesmidales; family Phormidesmidaceae; genus Nodosilinea. The sequence goes on from JBBAWV010000058.1 coordinate 24,742, forward strand.
TCCATATCACATATTAGAGACGCTATTCCCCCTGCGTCGAAAAACTTAAAATAGGCATTCAGAAATGCCTACGCCGACCATAACCTAAAGTTATGAATATATACAGATCTTCCAAAATTAAACTTATCCAATCACTGGTAATATGCTAGAGCATGAGGTAATGAAAAATACCTAAAGCGCTTGGTGGGCAACTGTTTCGGTGGTTGCCTTCTGTTTGCTGCCATCTCATTGTTTTGGACGTCGGGCTGGTTCTTGGGCTGGGCATAGGTTTCCTCCATACCTATTTGTGGGGATCGCCGTGTCTGCGACTGGGCCGCCGGGGTTCGCGTGAGAGATTTCTTAGATTCACAGGAAGGGAGATATGTCTTACTCTCAGACAACGACTCAGTCAAAAGCGGGCTATAGCGCCGGTGTAAAGGACTATAAGCTGACCTACTACACCCCCGACTACACCCCCAAAGATACCGATATTTTGGCGGCATTCCGGATGACCCCCCAGCCCGGTGTACCTCCCGAAGAGTGCGCTGCTGCGGTCGCCGCTGAATCCTCTACGGGTACCTGGACCACCGTGTGGACTGACCTACTAACCGACATGGATCGGTATAAGGGTCGCTGCTACGACATCGAGCCGGTGCCCGGTGAAGATAACCAATACATTTGCTATGTGGCCTACCCCCTCGACCTGTTCGAGGAAGGTTCCGTCACCAACCTGCTGACCTCCCTGGTGGGGAACGTGTTCGGCTTTAAGGCCCTGCGCGCCCTGCGTCTGGAAGACCTGCGGATTCCCGTGGCTTACCTGAAGACCTTCCAAGGCCCTCCCCACGGTATCCAAGTGGAGCGCGACCGCCTGAACAAGTACGGTCGTCCTCTGCTGGGTTGTACCATCAAGCCCAAGCTGGGTCTGTCTGCGAAGAACTATGGCCGCGCCGTGTATGAAGCCCTGCGTGGCGGTCTAGACTTCACCAAAGACGACGAAAACATCAACTCCCAGCCCTTCCAGCGCTGGCGCGACCGTTTCCTGTTTGTGGCCGACGCTATCCACAAGTCCCAGGCTGAAACCGGTGAAATCAAGGGTCACTACCTGAACGTGACCGCCGCTACCTGCGAAGAAATGCTGAAGCGGGCCGAGTACGCCAAGGAACTCGACATGCCCATCGTCATGCATGACTTCCTCACCGCTGGTTTCACCGCCAACACCACCCTGTCCCACTGGTGCCGCGACAACGGCGTTCTGCTGCACATTCACCGCGCTATGCACGCTGTGATCGACCGTCAGAAGAACCACGGGATCCACTTCCGCGTGCTGGCCAAGTGCCTGCGCATGTCCGGTGGTGACCACATCCACACCGGTACCGTGGTGGGCAAGCTAGAAGGCGACCGCGCTGGCACCCTCGGCTTCGTAGACCTGCTGCGCGAAAACTACGTGGAGCGCGACCCCTCTCGCGGTGTGTACTTCACCCAAGATTGGGCCTCCATGGGCGGCGTGATGGCTGTGGCCTCCGGTGGTATCCACGTGTGGCACATGCCCGCGCTGGTAGAAATCTTCGGCGACGACTCCGTGCTTCAGTTCGGTGGTGGTACGCTGGGTCACCCCTGGGGTAATGCTCCCGGTGCAACCGCTAACCGCGTGGCGCTGGAAGCTTGTGTTCAGGCCCGTAACGAAGGCCGCGACCTGGCCCGCGAAGGTGGCGACATCATCCGCGAAGCCTGCAAGTGGTCTCCCGAACTGGCTGCCGCCTGCGAACTGTGGAAGGAAATCAAGTTCGAGTTCGACACCGTTGACACCCTCTAAGCCTGCTTCGGTGGTGGGGATAGGCTTCGGTTTATCCCTTCCAGCGGCGGGGCGTGGGAAATTCCCGAACGTTAGCGTCTTAAGAACACTTAAGATTGCGGCCTAAGCTACGGAATCCACCCGGATTTCGGGCTTAAATCAGGGCTACCCACCCACCGGGCGGGGTCTAGGTCAACCCTTCGAGGAGACACCGATGGACCTTAAGCAAGCGGCCAAGGACACCGCCAAGGTGCTGACCAGCTATCTGACCTTCCAGGCCGTGAAAACGGTGCTGAGTCAGCTTAAGGAAACCAACCCCGCCCAAGCCTATTGGCTGAATACCTTTTCTACCAAGGAAGCGCTCCAGGATGGGGAAACCTATCTGACGGCACTGATGGCGGAAAAGCCTGACATGGCCATGCGCATCATGACCGTTCGGCAGCATATTGCAGAGGAAATCTGCGAGTTTTTGCCGGAAATGGTGATCGCCAACCTTCAGCAAGCCAATATGGAACACCGCCGCCAGCATTTAGAGCGCCTAACTCAATTGGGCGATGCCGACCATACGGTGGCTTCGGAGAGCCTGAGTACCGTTGAGGTATCCCAGGAGGTCAACCCCGAAACCGGGCAATTCCCAGAGTAGGCCAACAACATCGTCGAACAATCGCCGTTAACCCTTTTGTTCACTCGCAGTCAGTCTTAGCTGATTGCAGATTAGTAACCCCAGCGAGGAACTATGAAAACTCTGCCTAAAGAGCGTCGTTATGAAACGATGTCCTACCTGCCCCCTCTGACCGATGCTCAGATCGAGCGGCAAATTGCCTACATCCTGAAAATGGGCTATTTCCCGGCTGTGGAGTTTAACGAAGACTCCGATCCCGAAGCCTACTACTGGACGATGTGGAAACTGCCCATGTTCAACGCTACCTCCACCCAGGAAGTGCTGAGCGAAGTGCAGGCTTGCCGCTCCGAGTACTCCAACTGCTTCATCCGCGTGGTCGGTTTCGACAACGTGAAGCAGTGTCAGATTGCTAGCTTCATCGTGCACAAGCCCGGTGCTAGCACCTACCGCTACTAAGATCTGTTTTTGAATCAGAATAGATACTTCCTGATTCAAAATAGATAAAACAAAAGGCTAGGAGAGCAATCTTCTGGCCTTTTTCTATATCTCATTGGCAGTATGAGGAGCCTCCGTCCCGGCTCTCCCTGACTGGGTGTGTTACTGATTATGAACTTCCTAGGCAGGCTAAT
>JBBAWV010000059.1:0-26837 GCA_040396995.1 Nodosilinea sp.
CCTCACGGGTTGTAGAACCTTACACAATTATCACACGAACTCAGGGAGAGCCGTTCTTTTAGATCTCTAGGAATGGGGCGATCTATGGGAAGACTTCTACGACATCCTATGTCGCTCGTTCGCGGGAATGCTACGTCACCAAGGCTACCCGGCAATACATCGAAGACACCCTACTGCTACCCCTCAGCGAAATTGAGAAATACCCCATCCCCGATGCCATAGCAAACCTGTAATGCAAAAGATCCCAGGGTTCTTGAAGAACCCTGGGATCTGACCCTAAATTAATCGGAGATGCCCCGATGACCACACTTTTAGAACAAGCTTTCCAAGTCGCGAAACAACTCCCTATTGACCTGCAAAATGAACTTGCCCAACAGTTGTTAGAGGATATTAACGACATCCTAGTCGCTCGCTCGCTGGAAGCCGAAGAAACCGTTAGCTGGAATGACTTGGAATCTGAACTTGATCCAGAAAGCCCGACCAATGGCACAGTATGAGATGACGAAAGATCCCAGGGTTCTGCCGAGGGTGGGCCAGAAGTTCTCGAATTCCCCACGTAGAGCCCTAGGATCTGGCGGTTAATCGGCGAGGAGGCTTTGTACCCAGTCGGGCGGTTCGGGGATTTTGGCCCCCAGCCGTTCTAACAGCAGCCAAGCGGCCAGGTGGACGGTGAACAGATACACCACATTGCTCAGCAGCACCATCACTAGGGCTAAGATTTGGATGGCTTCTACGTTGGCCTGCCCTAGCACGCCGATGTCTAGAATTCCAAAATTCACCAGTTTCTCTAGCCCCCAGTTCAGCATTTGGGTAACCTGGGTGGTGAGGTAGACCCAGAGGTCTTCGCCAATCAGCACCGACATCAGCCACAGACGAAAGAAAAAACCCAGGCTCCCCAGGAACGTCCCCGCCGCGATGGAGATATACCAGTTGGCCCCTCGCACCCAGGTAAAGCCCAACTGCACCCCCATGATGGCGTAGGGAATCAGAAACAGCAGGCTCCGGGGTGGCCCCATCAGCACCGACAGCAACAGCCCCGACACTAGGGCCGACATCCAGGCCGCCCTTGGCCCCCAGCGCAAATACACCAGGGCCATGGGCAACGGGAACAGAATCCGCAGAATGGGGCCAGGTGGGAAGTAGGTATTCACCAGCCAGATCAGGGCGGCGGTGCTGGCCAAAAAGGCGGTTTCCACCATCACCAGGGGGCCAGCCTTGCGGCGATGGTCGGCGGTGGGGGGTCGCCAGGATCCGGTGTCGCTGGCGGCGGCGCGATAGTCCAGGTAGGTATCGAGATCGTCGAAATTGGCCTCAGACTCTGGAGAAGAGCCAGGGGCGGCGGAGGGTGGGCCGTTGGGGCCAGCGGAATGGGGCACGGAAGAACTCATGGATACCTAGACGAGCAGCTTTTCCAGGGCGTTGACATCTGGAATGACCATGAGGTCTTTATCCCGAACGATGAGCCCTTTCTTTTCTAGCTTACTGAGTACGCGGGTCACTGTTTCGCGGGCGAGACCGCTAAGGCTACTGAGTTCGCGGTGGGGCAGGTTGGGAATTTCGAGACCGCCCTGGCCGCTTTTGCCCTGGCCATCGGCTAGAAACAGAAGAATATCCGCCACCCGTGAGGTGCTGTCCGATTCTCGCAGCCGCAGCCGTCGGTTCACCTGGCGCAGCCGTCGGGCCATGAGCTGGGAGAGCCGAATCCCTGCCAGGGGTTGGGTATTCAGCAAATGCACAAAATCGCTGGCAGGCACACTGCCAATCACCGTAGGAACGAGGGTAATCACATCGGTGGAGCGGGGCACTTCATCCAGGGGGGCCATTTCGCCAAACAGTTCCCCCCGGCCCAAAATGTTGAGGGTAACCTCTTTGCCGTCTAGGTTGTAGGTGCGAATTTTTACCCAGCCGTCGAGAATGAAGTAGACCGAGCTGCCCCAGTCGTTTTCGAGCAAAATCACCTGATTAGCGGGATGGCTACGCGATACCACATGGCTAGTGGCCTGAATCACCGCGTCTTCGGGCAAATCTTTGAATATCAGCGCCGAACGAACGAGCTGGAGATCAATCTGAGGATCCCGATGACCGTGGCGAGCATCCATTGACTACTCCAACGCTAAAAAATTGTCTAGTCTGGTAACAAAAATCGCTAGCCGAGGCTTCACTATCGCTATGCTACAGCCATAGATCGATGGGATGTGATCACCAGAGGATGGTCTAACTAGGATGAACGCCGACCGGGGCTGGGGCCAAGCTGGGATGGTGTGCCATGGGTATCCCTCAGCCTTGCTCCAACTGGTTCCAAACCGGGGAACTCAGTATACCATTTCACGCCCTAGCGGGCCGGGGGGTTGGGAAGACATCGAACTTAATGTATCGGACGGAAAGGTGATTTTTCAGACCGTCTGGCATACACTTTGGCAATACTTGGGGAAGTAAGGGATTAGGGACGTGACTGTGCAGCGGCAACAATTAGAAGCTTTAATTGCTGAGATTGACGCAACCTTAGGGGAGGCTGCACCAAAGCTTCCCTGGGTGATGTCGAGTGCCACCCAGCAGCAACGCCAGCTTTTAGCGAAGGCAAGGGCTTGCCTAGCCCAAATGCAGGCGGATCCTCAGAGTATCGATAGCCTGCCCACTGGTGCCGCTAGTCTCCCTGGGGATGCCACCAGTCAGGCGGCGAGCCAAGTGCTGAATGCCCTACTCCAGGAAATGCAGTACCTACGGGGGCAAACCCTACAAATTTTAACCCCGCTTCAGAACGAAGTATCGGCCCTGCGCCAACAGCGAGAAACCCTCCTGTTGGAGGTGCAACAGCTTCAGCAGCAGCGCCTAGAATCCGCCCAAGGGAACCCCCTCCTCTCTCCAGGGCTGTGGGAGAGAACCTTGGCAGACCTAACCCAGCACCTCGATGCCCATCTGGCGGGGCAGGTGGAACAGGCGGTGCGTCGTCTAGAAACGTCGGTATCCAACAACTATCTGCTCAACCAATCCTCTGCCGATGATCCGTCCGTAGCCGAGGGTTTGGGGGAACTCTCCCCGGCCCAGCGCTTGGCCTATCTCCAGCAAGTTCAGGCCCAAACCGACGATCTAATCCGCAACCTAGACCTGTCCCTGCGGGCGGTGTTCGATGCCCTTCAGCAGAGCGTTTACAGCTACCAAGATTCCCTGAACCAGGGGCTCAACAAAATGCACACCCTGGGGCAGCAGGGCGAAATGATGTTCAGCGCCTTGGTGAACCATGTGGCCCAGCGCATGAACCAGGAAGCCCTAGCCTATCTGGAGTCGCCGGGACGCACGGCTCCCCCCAAACTGCCCGTCGCCGAAGCCGTAACGCCGCCCCCATCGCCGGAGGTTTTGGCCAGCGAAGAAGAAGACTTCGACATTGAGGGGCTCGATCTCGACATTGACTTTGACGACGATGAAGTGACGCTGCTGCAAATTGACGAGGAAATTTCGCAGTTGCGCCTCGATGGAAATGAGGCCGCGCCAACCCCCAGCCCAGAGACCGAGGATGAGCCTACTCGCTTCCTGGAGCCGCTGCAAATTCTGGGCCAGCTTAACGTAGCCGATTCCGACCCCAGCGCGTCGGTGTCGGTTCCGGTGGCCCCAGAGGCCGAAGTCGATGCGGTGTCAGAGGACGCCGAGGACGCAACCGAGGACGCCGAGGAGATCGACGATCTCTACCAAACCCTGTTTGGCGATAGTGCGCTTCGTCCACCCCAGGGGCAACCTAGGGCGGCTAGTCCCCTAGATCAGCCAGAGGCTCCGCTCGGGTTTATCCCACCCCCACCCGACAGCCAGAACTGGGGAGCCCTAGCCGATGATGGCCCCCAAAACCTGGGGGAGGCTGAGGCTGTCGAGGTTGCCCCCCCCGCCGATGGCCTAACCCAACTGGTGGAGGGCACCCAGGGCACCCTGGCAGATTCTATCCCCAGCCCCGCCCCCACCGTCGCCACCATTACCTCCCTCGATGAACTCTTGCCCGATGGGTCAGGAGCCTCCACCGAACTGGATGCCCTGGATATTCTGCTGAACCCCAGCCAGCAAATTCAGGCTCCAGAGGACGAAGATCTCCTCACCACCGCCGAGTCTATCCAGGCCGATAGCTATGCCTTGCCCTTCAATAGTGAGGTCATCAGCACCCTTTCCGAAGATTTAGAAACCTTGGAGTCCACACCGATTCCGGTTCCGGTAGATGCCCCAAGTGAGGGGTTGCCAGAGGCCCTGAATGCCCCCGTGGAGGAAGAGGTGGACTGGTCTACACGGGTGGATCAGTGGGCACAGCAGGTGGCTATGGAGGATACCCCCGTCGATGATTTGTCTACCGACGCAGAGGATTTATTTGGCGATCTTGCCGCTGATGTTCAGGATACTTCTGAGATCCAGGGCTTCGAGTCGGTGGGTGGGTTTGGGGATGTCTCTCTAGCGGAGTCGTTAGAACGACCCGTGGGTCGCTCCGGTCTGATCACTGGGGAGATATTTAGCGGCTTTGCAACGGAATTAACGCCCCCTGCGCCCCCAGCATCCTCCTTCCTGGTCGATGCTTCTACCAGCCCAGACTTAACAGCGGCGGATGTGTTTGGCGATTTTGGCGACGATCTAGGCGGCGACCTAGGCAGTGAGTTTGATCAAAATCTTGCCAGTTCCCCCTCTGCACCGGGGGCTAGTGAAGATGTGTTTGGGGACTTCGGCGACGATCTAGGCGACGATCTAGGCGGCGACCTGAATCAGAATCTTAGCCGCGATCCGAGCCAAGACCTGAGCAAAACCTTGGGCAATGACCTATTGGGCGATTTAGCCCCCAGTCTCCCGCCCGATCCCCCCAGTCTCCCGACTCGTTCCTCCATCGATCCGGGATTGAGTACGGCGGATAGCCTATCGATGATTCTGTCGGATTTAGACCTGACCTTAGGGCCAACGGAGCCAGAACCCCCAGAAGCGGACTTGACCCTGGATGCCCTAGACGAGTTCGCGACGGACGCCAATTCAGCGTCAGATCCCACCGTGGAGGCGATGCCCTTTGATGCCGGACTTGACCTGTTTGGCGAGGGGCCACCTGCCCCACCGCCCGCTGTGCCTGAGGTCTCGGATCCATCTCTCAGTCTAGAAAACTTGATTGGCGATATTAGCCTTGATCCCCGGTTCCCCACGCCAGAGCCGGAAACGAAGGCCGTAACCGCCGAGGACGTGTTTGGGGATTTTGGTGCCCCGGAGACCGACCAAGGTGCCCCCGCCGCCCCGCCGCTTCAGTCCAGTGTGGAAGTCCCCGATTTGTCGTTCAGCTTAGAGGGGGATAGCCTGGGTTGGGGGGAATCATCCGCACCAGAGGAGTCCGCGCCAACGGCCCCAATCATATCTGGCCCAACGCTAGAGGACTTCGGCACGTCTGGGCCAACACTGGGGGACTTTGGGGCTACCGAGCCAACCCTGGAGGAGTTTGCCGTTTCAGAACCATCCCTAGGCGACGCTGGATCTGCTCGTCCGGGTGACGACTCCCTCGCGGCGTGGGGGGTAGATTTTGGGGGTTCGGAGCCAGCAGATCCGAGTCCACCAACCACTGCCGCCACGACCGATCCCTTTGATTTCTCAATTACCCTGGATGACCTGGATTTGAGCCTAGGCGAAGCGGGAACGCCGGAACCGGAACCTGCCCCCGTCGCCGCAGTCTCTCCCGATATCTCCCTAGGGTCCCTCGGTAACGAGGGTGCTATGCCCTCTGCGCCGCCAGACATGGTAGCAGATATGGCGGTGAACGGAGATAGCGACTGGCACCGGGAAATGAGCCTAGACAGCATCTTGGGCTCCCTGGATCAAGACCGGATTGCCAGCTTAACGGGCGATGTGGCGCAGGACATTGCCGATGAAGTCTTGACGGATCGGGCGACCCCCACTCAGGTCGTTCCCCTGGCCTCCCCAACGCCTATGCAACCTGTATCTCCGCCGATCTCCGCAGGAAAATCCGCCCTAGACGAGGCCGACTTGGCCAACCTGGAAGCCCTGCTGTCGGAACCACTGCCCCCCGTCGCCCCGCCGCCCCCTCCCCCGGTTCGGCGTGACCCAGAATCCCTGTGGTTTTTAGGGCTGGATTTGGGCACCACGGGGCTATCGGCGGTGCTGTTAGAACGCCACAGCGGACAGGTACACCCGCTCTACTGGGTGGATAACGGCATTTCTGGGGCCACTGCCGATAAGTTTTTCCGCTTACCGACCCTGGGGTTGGTGCGGGTGGCAGCTAGCGGCGATTACCAAGTGCAGTCCGTTGGATCATCGGCCCTCACCGTCACCTGGAGTGAGGGTGACCCCGACGATAGTACGGTGACACTCAAAAATCTGAAGCCGTTTTTGCGCCTGGGCATTCCCTCTGGTTGTGGGGCCACCTCCCAGCCACAAATCCAGTGGTCGGAGGCTACCCGGCTCCCCCTGAAGGCGTTTCAGGACAGTTTGCAGGGGCTCTTGGCTACCCTACCCCAGGCTCTCCAGCGTGAGGCGTCTTTTACCTTGGGAGCCGTTGGGCTGAAGGCCGAGGCCATTGCCCAAGCCCTAGGGCAGTTAGCCGGAGTGGTGGTAAGCTACCCCGCCAACTGGCCCGATACCTACACCTTTAACCTACGGGAAGCGGTGCTAGGGGCGGGGCTGGTAGCGAGTGCCGATGATGTGTATTTCATTGAGGATGCCATTGCGGCGGTATTGTCGGGCTTGCCCGATCCCGCCACCCCCGTGCCCCAGGGCCAAAGCCAGCCCATCCAACAGCAAACCCTCTATGCCTGCCAGTGGACGGGGGGTACCGTGGTGATTTCTGCCGGGGCCACCGTCACCGAAGTGGGCCTCGTCAATATCCCGGAACCCTTGGCTAACCTGAGTTATGGGGATTTTGCTCTCCATTCCCTCGCCTATGCTGGAGATGCCATTGACCTAGATATCGTCTGCCAACTGCTGCACCCCGCCGACCGTCGGCAACCTCGTGCCATCCCGGCCTACAGCCCATCCACGAGGGCCAATGGCTGGGGCTGGCAGGCAGAGGTGCCGGAATTGGAGAATGCCCACTGGGCCGATCTGCGCCTGGATGACCTAGATTTGCCCCGCCCCGCCGAACCCGACCTCGTCCGTCGGCAGCGGCTCTGGCAGCGGCTAGAATCCTCGGCTCTGGGGCAGAGCGTTTTAGATGCGGCCCGCCACCTCAAAATCATCCTCCAGCACCAGTCTCAGTTTGAGCTTGATTTAGCCGATCAACACTGGGTTGTGCGCAGCAAGGATCTAGAAGACCGGATCATCCTGCCCTACATTCAGCGCATCAACGGCCATCTCAATCGCCTGCTGAGCGAAGTGGGCATGGCCAGTCAGGCAGTGCATCAGGTGGTTTGTACGGGCGGCAGTGCATCACTGCCCAAGATGGCCCGCTGGCTACGGCAAAAGTTCCCCAACGCCACCATCGTCCAAGACACCTACCACAGCGACCGTCCCCCCAGTTGCAGCCGCGTCGCCTATGGTCTGGTGAATTTGGCCCGCTATCCCCAGGTGCTCGATCTCAACCGCCACCAGTACAGTGATATGTTCCTGCTGATGGAACTGCTGCGCACCTGCCCGGATCAACCCATGCCCCTTAGCGGGATTCTCCACCTGCTCCAGGAACAGGGTCTTAATGTGTCGGTGTGTGAAGCCCACCTGATGGCCCTGCTGGAAGGACGTTTGCCCCCCGGCCTACTTCCTACCGCCACCCCCAGCCCCTTGCTGATTCCTAGCCCAGATCCGGCCCTCAAACTGCTGGGTATGGCTCCCCTGTTCAGTCGTCCTAACCCCCAGGTGTATGTGCCCAATCCCCAGCAAAGTCAAGGGCTTCGGGCCTACATTCAACAACTGCTGGCTGACAAACAACAAACCCTGGTCGATCCACTCCTGGTCAAACTCACTACCCTCAGCGTGTGAATGATGACGGGTTTGCCCCGGGGTACCCTCGTCCTAGGTATGATGAAGGGCCTAGTTTGGTCTACCCTAGAGACTAGATGGTTCCCCCATGTGAAGGAGTGATGGCGTGCCCAGTTCAAAGCGTTTATTAATTGGATCGACCGAGCCCTACAGTGGCAAGTCGGCAGCCATCCTGGGCATTGGCCTAAAACTCCAGGCCATGGACGTGGATATTGCCTTTGGCAAACCCCTCGGTAGCGCCTTGAACGGCAACGCCTTCGATCCCGACCTCGATTTCATCCTAGAAACCCTGAAGTTACCTGAGGATCGCTACTATCCCCCCTTGGCGTCCCTCACCGAGGCAGCGGTGGAACAACGCCTCACCCAGGGCACCCTGGCCAACCATAGCCTATCCGCCTATGGCCAAAGTCGGGGGGAAGACCTACTGCTGCTAGAAGGCCCCGGCAACCTCACGGAGGGGAGCCTGCTCAACCTCTCCCTCCCCCGCATGGCCGCTGATCTCAATGCCTCGGTGCTGTTGGTCACCCGCTACGATTCCCCACTGCTGGTAGATCGACTGCTGGCAGCTAAAGCCCAACTGGGGCATCATCTGGTGGGGGTGATCCTCAACGATGTGCCCGATGACAGCCTGGAGTCGGCCCAGCACATCACCCAACCCTTCCTCGAACAGCAAGGCATCCCGGTGCTGGCGCTGTTTCCCCGTTCCCCCATCATGCGTAGCATCACCGTGGGAGAAATTGTGGCCCGCCTGCACGCTGAGGTGCTGTGCTGCCCCGACCGCATGGAACTCATGGTAGAAAGCCTCACCATTGGGGCCATGAACGTCAACTCTGCCCTGCGCTATTTCCGCAAGGGGTTGAACATGGCTGTGGTAACCGGGGGAGACCGCACCGACATCCAGTTTGCCGCCCTAGAAACCTCCACCCAGTGCCTGGTGTTGACCGGGCAAATCCCCCCCACTCCCCCCATCCTAGAGCGGGCCACGGATCTCGAAATTCCCATCATGGCGGTGGATTCCGACACCCTCTCCACCGTGGAGCGCATCGACGAACTGTTTGGCCAGGTACGCCTCCATCAGCCCATCAAAGTACAGTGCGTACAGGATTTAGTCTCCACCCATCTGGATCTAGATCGCCTACTCAGCCTAATTGACCTGAAACTGCCCGTCTCGGCGGGCTAGGGGCAACCTTGCCCCAGAACTCTGCCCAGGGAGAACAGGGGTCTGATACAATGAAGCCCGTCTTCTCCTAATCGGTGTAGCCGTTGAGTCAGTCTATCGAAGCATCCAAAGTCGATACCTTCCTCCAGGAACTGGCCGCTATTCAACAGTCCGGTTCTAAGCGAGTGGCCATTCTGGGGTCTCGCCATGTGCCCATCACCCATCAGCAACTCATCGAGTTAATGACCTATGCCTTGGTGCTGGGGGGAAACCGGGTGATCACCTCCGGCGCGACGGGCACAAACTCGGCGGCTATTCGGGGGGCAATGAAGGCCGATCCCAACCTGTTGACAGTGATTTTGCCCCAGAGCCTAGAGCGCCAGCCCCGCGAGTCACGGGATCAACTGGAGGACGTGATGCACCTAGTGGAGAATCCCTCCAACGATGTCCTGCCCTTGGCAGAGGCTAGCTCCATCTGCAACCAGGAAATTATCTCCCGTTGCCAGCAGTTAATCTGCTTTGCGTTCCACGACAGCCACACCCTGTTGCGCACCTGCCAGGATGCCGAAGACCAGCGTAAAATTGTGACGCTGTTCTACTTCGACTAGGGTGCGTCTAGGAACGACCACCTTTTGCCTTAAGGTGCAAAGGCTGATGGCCTTGAAGGTGCCCATGCTTATCGGTTAGGCACCTTGACCGACAACGGATTCTTCCATGGTGATTGCAATGCCCGGTTTCTTGTTACTCAGCATTCCCCTTGCCGCCACCCTGGTGTACCTGCCCTTTTTTGCAGTGGGCTATGCCCGATTGAAGCTGGGCTACGACAAATCGGCCCCTCGCGCCATGTTGCCCAAGTTGCCCCCCTACGCGCAGCGGGCCGCCTGGGCCCACGAAAACGCCTTCGAGTCGATGATTCTCTTTGCTCCGGCGGCGTTGATGGCCTACGTCACCCAACTTCAGTCTTCGGCGGCACTGGCGGCAGCGGTGGTCTATTTGGTAGCGCGGTCGCTGTATCCGGTGTTTTATATCGCCGATGTGCCGATTTTGCGTTCGTTAATGTTTGGGTTGGCCAACCTGGGCACCTTCACGCTGTATGTCTTGAGTTGTCGTGCCGCCTTCCTGTAGGCTGGGGGTGATTCACGCGATAGTTAAAACGCGGTAGTTAGAAATTGTTGGTATTTGGGAGACCCTCAACGATGGCCTCTACGTTTTCCTTTGATATTGTCAGCGACTTTGACCGCCAAGAACTGGTCAACGCCCTCGACCAAACCCGCCGCGATGTCACCAGTCGCTACGACCTGAAGGACAGTAAAACCACCATCGAACTCAGTAACGACACCATCACCATCGAAACCGCCAGCCAGATGAGCCTGGATTCGGTGAAGGAACTGATGCATCAGAAGGCGGCGAAGCGGGATTTGTCCCTGAAGATTTTTGACTACGGCGTGGTGGAATCCGCCAGCGGCAACCGAGTGCGCCAGCAGATTACCCTCAAACGGGGCATGAGCCAGGAGATGGCCAAGCAGGTGTCGAAGCTCATCCGCGACAACCTGAAAAAGGTGACAGCCTCCATCCAAGGGGATGTCGTGCGGGTGTCGGGCAAATCGAAGGATGACCTGCAACAGGCCATGCAGTTGGTGAAGCAGGAAGACTGGCCCCTAGCCCTGCAATTTACTAACTACCGCTAACCGACCGCCTGTCTCTAGAGCCCCAACCGAGCGCGGGTTTGCTCCCCTACAATGCCATCAGCAACGAGGCGACGGCTCGATTGGAACTGTTTCACGGCTCGTTCAGTGCCGGGGCCAAAGATGCCATCATCGGCGACGGTAAACCCAGATCGGGTGAGCGCCTGTTGCAGCAGTCGGACATTTGGCCCCGTGGTAAAGGGATGAGTAAGCCGTAGGACACGGGGGCCAGCGGCTGGGGAAGGAGGGGTAGCTGATCCCTGGAGCATGGCCCAGGTGCGCGGCCCCACAACGCCATCGGGAGTTAATCCCCGGTTTGATTGAAACAGCTTGACCGCCCGATCCGTGCCGGGGCCAAAGACGCCATCCACCACAAGGGCTACCCCCGACCGGGCCAGAGCCTGCTGCAAATCACGCACATCCGATCCCGTGGTAAAGGGGTGAGTTAGCCGCAGGGTGCGGGGTAGGCTAGGGGCAGTTGCTGGGGTCGATGGCAAGGACCGCGGCGGCTGGGACGGGACAGCGGGCGGCGGCGGGACGACCACCTGGCGCTGGAGAGCCGCCCAGGTTTGAGATCCCACTACCCCATCGGGTTCTAGCCCCTGGGCCGCTTGGAACTGGCTCACGGCTCGTTGGGTTGAGGGGCCAAAGACGCCATCGGGTACCAGGTTGGCTCCCCAGCGAACTAGGGCGGCTTGAGCCTGCTGAACATCTGGCCCTTGTAGGTAGGGTGTGGCCAGCCGCAGGGGGCGAACCCCAGGGGCCACAGGGGGGCTAGCCACCGTCGGGCCACCACTGGCGACGCGGGGCCGATTGGACAGGTAGGCTTGGGCCTCGCGGCTTAGGGGGGAGTTGGGGTCACGGGTGCGACCCCCAGAGAGGTAGCGCTGCCCCGCCGCACTCAGGGACACCCCTGGAGTCCCCGATAAAAACACATTCGCCTCCGACAACCGACGCCGCAGCAGCCCTTCCTCCACCCGACTACCGGGGTTGCGATACAAAATCAAGGCCGCTTCTAAGTTGTGCCACTCCTGGTTGCCGAGTACCCGCGAAATCGTTTCAAAGCCGTTGGCCCCGTAGAAATGGGCTCCCAGGTTATAGGCAAAGCTGAGAATGGCCCCCCGTTGATTGTCGTTGAGGCGATCCCATCCGGGAATCCTGGCTTGGGGCGGTAGGTAGGCGCGAATCACTTGATCCATCAGCAGATCGTCGGCCTCCTGCTGGGTAATGCGGTCTCCCAACTTGAAGGGACGGCCCTGACGGTCGCGGGTGGAACCCCAGCCAATGGTGATGGGTTCGCCCCCCGTTTTAGGGTCGGGATAGGCCTCCAGGTGAGACCCCTCAAAGGTTTTGATTAGATCGATTCCCGGCAGCGGCACCCCAGCCATGGCCACAATCTCCCGTTTACCCAGGCACAGACATGGTCAGTGTAGCTTGCTTCCCGATGGACGATGCGCAAATGAATCGTACCTTCACAGGCCCGGGTGGTTAGGAGGTCTAGCCATGACCACCCCACGGGGCAGGTATTGTTCCTAAAGGGGGGCAAGGGCGTGGTACTTCGGTAATTTAATAAATTTTTCGCACCCGTTGAATTTCGGTTTCTTGGTACAACCTATAGTATTGAAGTAGGGCATCTTCACTGGCTCTCAACACTGGCGGCCAACGGCATGGTTGTCCTCGGTGCGGCTATGATAGTCGGATTGAGATCCTCGGTGGCCCGCCCACCAGTGCTAAGGATATCCCCAGGGCGCTCATCTACTCGTTTCTATCAAGTCAAGGGCTGCGGACTCAAGGGTCTTGCGCCTTGGCGGTGTGGTCGCCGTCCTTAGCTGTGTTTGTGGTGTACCTATGTTGCCGCTCAATCGCTTCTCCATTACCGATCTGATCCAGCGCTATAACCAGGGCTATCTGCGGTTTGAGCACCTAGATTTGCATCATCTGTCCTTCAAAGATGTGAAGTTTCCTTTCATTGAACTGGTGGAATGCAATCTACAAGGGGTGAACTGCACTGGAGCTTTTCTGCCCGGTGCGGTGCTAGATCGCACGAGTCTGCACCGGGCTATCCTGCATCGTGTCAATTTGATTGGGGCCGAGCTTATCCGGGTGGATCTATCGGCGGCGAACCTCTACCAAGCGATGCTGTCTGGGTCACAGATGACCGGGGCCAACCTCAGCCACGCCCAACTGGTGGATGCATCCCTCAGCGGCTGCGACCTTCGCGGGGCCAACCTAAAGCGGGCTAATCTACGCGGGGCCAGCCTCAGCCAAGCCAACCTGCAAGGGGCCGACCTACGCAATGCCGACCTAACGGGCACCGACCTAACCGGTGCCAATCTGCTCGGCACCCTCATGCCCAACGCCACCTACATCGACTACGGCTTCGACCTGATCATGGCAGGCGCAGACTAGGGCCAACCGACCGCGTCTAGGGCTCCACCACCACAGGAGTACCCACCTGCACTCGCTCAAAGAATTCCGCCACATCGGCATTGCGCATCCGCACACAGCCATGGGACACCGCCTGCCCAATCAACTCCTCCTGGGGGGTGCCGTGGAACCCAATCACATTATTGCCATCGCTCCAAAAGCCCACCCAATGACGACCGAGGGGATTGTCTGGGCCGGGGGGAACCAGTGCTCCGGTGAAGGGATGCCGCCAGGTGGGATCGGCCTGTTTGCGCTGCACCACAAAGCGTCCGGTGGGGGTGGCCCAGCCTTCGCGCCCTACCGCCACCGGATAGGACACCCATAGATGGTCACCATCATAGAGATACACGCGGCGCTCCGACAGCCGCAGCACCACATGGCTGGCATAGACCGGATCGACCCTCGATGGCAAGTGGTCGGTCGCTTCCCCCAGCGGTGGTAGAGGCGGGGTTTCTGACCGCAATTCCCCCTCTATAGCCAGGGGATTTGGCACCGGGGACAACAGAGCCCAACTCGGCCCAGCCAAAAGACTCCAGCCTAAACACCCGACCAGCAGGCCACCCCATCGCCATGCCCATCCAGTTTCAGGGGGGAAATTGGGGGTAGCTGAGTAAGATGGGGCACCGGGGTGTTTTGTCTCAGGCAGACCGATGCGAGATTCTCCCATGCCAGACTGTTCCTGAAAATTTTTCCTAAAATTGGTAGCCAACGTCGTTGAAGTTGGTGATAAGCGCTAGGTTAGCATGTTCCAAACTGGTGACCAGCCAGGGCACCTCTTTGCACAGGCGGCGCTCGTGCAGATTGAACAGAATGGAAAAGCGCCGCTCTAACCAGGGTTTGGCCTTGGCGCAGAAGAGCACAATCCGCAGCAACAGCCCCATGGTTAGGGTGTGACCAATGTCCTCGATCAGGTGGCAATAGCGTCGGAAAACCGGCTTTTTGGGGTTATCCACCACCAGAAAACTGAGTACCTGACGGCAGGTTTCCACCAGAATAAAGTCGTTGATGGGGTGATCATCAAACTGGGGCAGGGTGTCGTAGAGGTGTTGGCGCAGATTACGGGTAAAGTGGTTGCCGCTGTATTTGGGCTCAATGGCCGCAATGGGCCCGATCAAATAATCCACAAACTCATCCTTAAAACGGCCAAAGGAGCGGGCGGTTTTGCTGTAGGTAGAAAACCAGGAGGCCAAGTCCCTTTGGGTGCGGTGGCCATCGACCTTGCCCGTGTAGTAGCCCATGGCCTGCTGAAAATCGGCGGCAGGCAACAGGGTGGGGCTAGCCAGCCTAAGATCTTCACCCCGTTGCTTCAGACCACTGTGGTAACGGGCCAAATTCACCGCCAGCTTTAGCTCGGCCTTACGCCGCAGATCGCCGACATTTTGTGCCTGCTCCTGGTCGCTGTCCTTGGTGAGCAAGCTGCCATGGTACAAAAAGGGATAGTGGGAAATGCGGTAGCCGAGGGGCTGTTCTTCCACCGCTGCCCTAGTTCCGGCTCCCCGCTTTGGCTCGCTCAAAATCTGAGCCAAACGCCCTAGGGCCGCATACTGATCACTGGTCACAAAGGACTTCATCAAAGCCTGGACTCGCCGCACCTCTGGCGCATTGGCGGGGGCTAGGTTTTGATCAAACAATTCAATCAGTTCAGGAATCGCCCAGTGATCCCGAGGCTGGGTGTACCAGAAATTAATGAGGGTATAGCAACAGCGGTTGAGGACGTACTTAAATTCCCGTTCGGCATTGGGCTCCTTGGCCAGGGCAAACAAGGCCCGCGCCACGGTGGCATCGGGGTAGCTGTCCCCTTGGATCAGCAATTGATGCAACCGATTGAGCAGCTCGTGGGGCGCTTCCTGTCGCCGCCAGTGCTGAAAATGTTGATAAATCGTTTCCTCCAAATTAGCAGGAGGGCGATTCGAGTAGTCAGACCAAGAATCTAGGGAATCCCAGGGGCTCATGGCAATCACCGGAGAGGCGTCAGTGGTCGCAAAGGGGGTCGCAACAGGTCAAAGGGGGGCACACAACACGAGCGTATTGAGTTCTTAGGCAACACTCACCTCATCAGTAAAATCCGCTAGAACTGCTGGGCTAATTTAGAATGGGTGACCGGGATGAGTGACTTATCAAGCGAATTTTGGTGAGATGCAGCACCGTCAAAGAGTTCAGCCCCCGAGTTCCTAGGGGTGATTTTGTTGAGGTATACCTATTTGCCAGAGAATAGCTATGTCAGTATTTATATCAGTTAGTGCTTCTTTTAGTCTAGTACTCTAGCTATTCCGTGCTTTTGCGGTATGCATCCGGACAATATCAGCATTTCTTCTAAGTACACCCCCTGCGATACGGGCTCAGGTCTCCGGGGCTGGGCTGGGATAGAGCCACAGCGGGTGAGGGGGAATCACCGGGTTCACCTGTCCTCCCACCGGGATGGCCTGACTGGCGGGTAGGCGGGCGTGGAGGGTGTGCCCAGAAGGCGTGGCAAGACAATATTTGTATTCTCGGCCTAAAAACTGGCGACTTTTAACGTGCAGCAGCCCCTCATCCACGGCTTGCAGGGCCAGATCTTCCTGGCGAATCATCACCTCCCCCTGGGCCGTGGTGTCGGCGGGATGGAGCCCATCGGCCTGGATCACCTGGGTCAGGGTGCCCAATTCGGTCTCCCAGCCCTGGGGGGTGCGGCGGGCAGGGAGAAAGTTGGCCTGGGTGACAAAGCTGGCAATAAAACGGGAAGCAGGGGCGGTATAGACCGTCTCAGGACTACCCCACTGCTCTAACCGTCCCTGGCGCATCACGGCCACCTGATCCGCAATCGCTAGGGCTTCCTCCTGATCGTGGGTGACGAAGACCCCGGAGGCGTTCACCTGTTTCAGCACATCCCTCACCTCCTGGCGCAGATGCAGCCGCACTTGCACATCCAAATTACTGAAGGGTTCATCCAGCAAGATGATCGTGGGCCGAGGGGCTAGGGCACGAGCCAGGGCCACCCGCTGCTGTTGCCCACCAGACAGCTCGTGGGGAAAGCGAGTCTCAAACCCAGTCAACCCCACTAGGGCAATGGACTCCTGGGTCTGGGCCTGCACCTGCTTAGGGTTCAAACTGCCCAGACGAACTAAGGACTGAAGCCCAAAGGCTACATTTTTCTCCACCGTCAGATGGGGAAACAGGGCATAGTCCTGAAACACAATGCCCACATCCCGCCGCTCTGGGGGCAGCCAGCAGGGGCCACAGACGGGTTGCTGACCCAGGTAGATGGTGCCCTGGTCGGGGTATTCAAACCCGGCAATCAGTCGCAGCAGGGTAGTTTTGCCACAACCCGAAGGCCCCAACAACGCCAAAATCTCGCCCTGGCGCAGACCGAGGCTCACCCCATCCACCGCCGGGGGGGCGTTGGGGATGTATCGCTTCGTAATTGCATCAAGACGCAGAATATCCTGGGAAGTCATCGCGTTGGTAACCATGGGAAACAGGGGAGGTAAGGCCCACCCTGCCAGACATCCTACCCTTTATTGACGATGGTTTGCATTAACCCCCAACATCCTATCGGCTCGATGTTCTATCAACCCGCCACCCTATCTCGCGGAACGATTAGGCCGCTATTTCGGTCATCGCCACCTCGGCCATAGTCCCTTCAGTAATAGGGGAGAGGTCAATGGCCACGGTATCGGCGGGCTGGGGCTGGAAGTGGTTCCACTGCTCCAAATATTGGGCCAAATGCTGGTCGCCTGCTGCAATGTGCCGATGCAGGAGATCCCGCACTCGGTCTTCCTCCACTTGGTGCTGCTCAGGGCTAAAGAAGCCTGCAAATAGGGCTGTACGCAGCCACACTAGGTAGGTGGTGAGGGCATCAAAGTGGTTGTATTCCACAATGGCCCGCAGGTTACCCTCCACCCAGAGATCGACGACGCTACTGCCGTCTGTGCCCATCTTGCCGGGAATACCCATCGCCGCCGCCAGTTCGTGCAGGGAGGGAGTGCCAATGCCCCAACCGCTGACCAAATTTTTGATATCAATGTGGGCCTCGGTGTGGCGGGAAAAGTAGTCGATGCCCTCCCAGGGTTTGTCTGGGCGATGGCAGAAATCCTTAGCGGCAATGCCCGTGACCATGCCCCGCTGGAGCAGAATCGGAAAATCGGAGGTGTGGGAATTAAACCCTACCAACTGGGGCTTTTGCTGACCCACATAGCCCAAAAACGTGGCGATTAGTTCCCCTTCTGCCATGGGCTGGTCGAGCTGTTTGGGCAGGGCCGTTAGCCGCAACGTCACCTCGCCCTTACGGGATTGCTCTCGAATTACCGCCGCCACCGATACCACCCGACACAGGGCCGTTTTCAGGTAGGGCCGAGGCTTGTCCTCCGTGGCTCCACCATTTTCCCACATCACCTGAAACACCTCCCCATCGGGTAGGCTCTCCGGCAGCCGATACACTCGCCGCCCTGAGGGCGCATCGGGCACCCATTCCAGATCAAACGCACACACTCGCTGACCCACAGACTTAAACACAGCGATACCCCCTTAGTTCAATGCACAACATGGGGCTTCAGCCGCAGCCAGCTTTCCCGCTGTCTACCCTACTGAGCCTTGCGTATAAGCTGCCCAGGTCGTAGACACGGGGCCATAAGCGCCGTCCAAGTTCCGCCAGTTGTCGTAGGTGTTGTCGTAGGTTGCCCTGGGGATCGCGCTAGAAATCGGTCAGTTTGGCGATGAAGGGCTTGGCTAGGAAAAAGCTAGCGATAGTTTTGGCATCCACGGCTTCCCCGGCCATGATGGCCTTTTCAAACTGATCGGGGGTCATCAACACCACTTCCATATCTTCGTCTTCGTCCCCCTCCACGGCCTCCACGGGTTCTAGATCCGTGGCCAGAAAGGCGTAGATAAACTCGTCGGAATAGCCCGGAGCGAGAGCAAAGGTACCAATGGGAAGCCAGGTGGTGGCCGCATAGCCCGTTTCCTCTTGGATTTCGCGGCGAATGGTCTCTGCCGGGGATTCGTTGGGTTCGATGGTACCTGCCGGAAACTCTAGGAGCCGCCCCAACACCGCAAACCGATACTGCCGCAGTAGAATCAGGCGACCATCATCGGTGAGGGGCACCGCTAGGGCACCGCCGGGGTGGCGTACACATTCCCACTCGCCCTCGGCCTGGTTGGGCAGACGCAGGCGATTGACCTCAAAGTTAAACTTACGGCCCTCGTAGAGTAAGCGCCGTTTCAGCAGTTGGGGAGGTTCGTGGCCGAGGGGCATAGGGTTGCCTAGGGTGCGGGATGATTCAGAATGACGGTTCGGACAAGAGCGCCAGCATCACCGTCAACATTGAGCATAATGCTTAACGTATTGTACTTGCCTACGGTTGGCCCTGCCGATGATGAAGCCTGGGCTAGGGGCCGCAATCGCGCTAATATCGGGTTTGCCTGAAACGGTTGCGGGGCTCAAACCCAGGACGTAGGTCATCTATCTCAGCGGTGGCCACGGCAAACTCCCGCATTAGGCCAGGTCATTTATGTTGATCAAGTTGTTAGCCCGTCAAGGTGTTAGTTGCTCAGGTCGTTAGCTGTAAGGCGTTGATGTCGCTGTGGACGGTTTTTTAAACTTAAACAAGCCCAGCCAGGTTACTTCCCACGACTGCGTGGCGATGGTGCGGCGACTGTTGGGCACTCCCAAGGTTGGCCATGGCGGCACCCTCGATCCTCTGGCGGAGGGAGTACTTCCTTTGGCGGTGGGGCGGGCCACGCGGTTGTTGCCCTACCTCGTGGCAGATAAAGCCTACCGAGCCGTCATTCGCTTCGGTATCACCACCACCACCGACGACCTAGAGGGCGATGTGCTGAACCATTGCCTCGCCACGGATTTGACCCTAGAGACCGTCCAAGCGGCCCTGCCGGAGTTTGTCGGCACCCTGGCCCAGGTGCCCCCGGTGTTTAGCGCTATTCAGGTGCAGGGTAAGCGGCTGTATGATTTGGCTCGCCGAGGCCAGGTGGTGACGCCGCCCCCGCGCACGGTGGTCATCCATCGACTCACGGTGCAGGGCTGGCAACCGGGAGACTATCCCGAACTTACCCTAGATGTGGACTGTGGCCCCGGCACCTACATTCGTTCCCTAGCCCGCGATCTGGGCCAGCAGGTGGGCACTGGAGCCACCCTCGCCCACCTCACCCGTACCCGCAGCAATGGTTTTGATCTGGCCTCCAGTCTGACGCTCGATCAAGTGAAGCAGCACGTAGAGAGCCAGACCATCCAACTCCATGCCTCAGAATCTGCCCTCACCCATCTGCCAACCCTGCCCCTAGACACCGATCTGGCTCGGCGTTGGCAGATGGGTCAAAAGTTCCCACCTCCGGTGCCCCTAGAGGCTGATCAGCCCTACCGCATTCTGTCCGCCGATGGCAGTGACTTCCTCGGCATTGGCCAATTGGAATGGCGCGACGGTGAGCCCATCCTGAAGGCCAAGATGGTATTCAAACCCTGGGCCTAGGAAACCAAAACCTCGGCTTCTACTACCAATAAAAAATGAAGATAAAATGTTTGGGTACCAGAATCGGCTCAAAGTCACCGTTGCGGTCGCGCGGAATGGATAGTTCTAAATCGCCTTGGGTGGATTGCACCGTCTTTTTCGAGTAGCCATTGCGGCTATTGCGGTGTGCTGAATTGGTCTCAGGGTTCGGCGCATCCTGAGACAGGTGGTGGGTGAGTTCTCCCGCTAGCGACCGCTCGACGAGGCGTGTACTCAAACGAATAAAACGTCCAGCCTTTGCCCTCATCCCCCAACCTCTTCTCCCTTGGGAGAAGAGGTTGCAGAACCCCTCTCCCTTGCCAGGCCGAACGCTTGAGCAAGTTGGTGACACTCCTGGCGCTGGCGTTCTGTTGGGCGATGCTCACGGGTCTCTGGCACCACCCACACCACCCCATTCCCCTCAAGGCCCATGAGCGCAGAGCCAAGAGTCTGTTCCGCTATGGCTGTGATTTCCTGCGACGCATCTTTTGTGATCTCGACCTACGGGGGGCTTGGTTCAACCAGGTGCGTTAACCTTTGTCCTCATACTGAGATCAGGAATACGCACAAAAGCCTCGAAGATACCTTGATGGCTCCCTCACAGTTGAGAGAGTCATGGTCTAACTAGCCCCTTCCCATACCTGTGCCGCAATCTTTACAACTCTGAGTCGATGGGAATGCCGCTAGAGGTTGTCATGGTGGGGCCATCGACCGGGACGACAGGCGGAATGGGGAAGGCGGGCTGATCGAGGGCGATTTGTAGCGTCGCCTGATCAGCGGTGGGGGCTTGGGTCACTGACCACTGAGTTGGGTTAGAACCAACGGTGTTGGACAGCAGATTTAGTACGCCCAGCACTACCACGCCCGCTCCAGCCATGGAAACCATGCGGAAGCGACGGTTTAGACATTGAAATACCCCCTCCAAGGTGGCATCGGCATCGCATGCGGGGGGGCAAGCCTCTTCGCGTAGACCGTAGCGCAGGGCCATGAGGCGGTTGTAGAGGCACTTGGCGGTGGGGTCGTTGCTCAACCAAGCTTGCACCAGGCGTCGTTCCTCTGGGGTCACTTCCCCATCGAGGTAGGCGCTAAGTAATTCAAAGCGATCGCGTTTCATCACATCTAGGTCCGAACAAATCGCTACAGCGGAACTGAAGTGGGGGCTGGATTGGCGATGATCGCCCCCGTGACCCTGGAGTGAACCCGGCGTGTAAGGGAATGTGGACATACCGAAAACACAACACCTAAAGTCATGACACTAGACGACAGGCAAGCCCCCTAGGGTTCCCAGAGGCAATCTAGGGCTTGGGGGTTGGCTAGACGACCCGATGCTTTGCCGGTTCTGATCATAATCGGAATTTTAAAAAATCGGTAATCCCCCGGAAAAGAATTGAGCTGATTCTTCTTACACAGAGGCTAGATTTATAACAATTCCATAAGGACACCCTCACAACGCCCTGTGCCCCTTGGCCGAAAGGCCAGCGGTGGGATAGGGTTTAAAGCCGATGCTTTTCCATGATTGCCGCCGTGATTCCGTCTCCTGCTGCCTTTCCTGCCGACCCTACCGCTGATTTGGCGGGCTTAATGCAACACCGTCGGGGCTTTCCGGCGCTTCGGCGAGGGCAGTACTTTAATTACGGTGGCCAAGGGCCGATGGCGGAGGTAGCCCTCACCGCGATGGGCCTCGGCCATCGCCATATCCAAACCGTAGGGCCGTTTTCCAACACCGTTAACCAGTGGATTGGGGCTGAAGCTGCCCGCACTCGACAGGCTATTGCCATTGAACTAGGCACCACTGCCGACACCATTACCCTCACCGAGGACGTGACCGTGGGCTGCAATATTCCCCTCTGGGGGGTGCCCTGGCAGGCGGGAGACCACATCCTGCTGTCCGATTGTGAGCACCCTGGGGTGATTGCGACGGTGCAGGAAATTGGCCGTCGCTACGGCGTGACCCATAGCACCTGCCCCCTGCTGGAGACCGTCAACGGGGGCGACCCCGTAGCGGTGATTGACCAAGCCCTACAGCCCAATACCCGCCTACTGGTGATCAGCCATGTGTTTTGGAATACGGGCCAAGTGCTACCCCTCCAGGCTATTGCCGACCTGTGTCATAGCCGCCCCCAACCCGTGCGGGTGTTGGTGGATGCGGCCCAGTCTGTAGGATCCTTGCCCCTAAACTTGCCGGATTTGGGGGTCGATTTCTATGCCTTTACGGGCCATAAGTGGTGGTGCGGGCCAGGGGGACTGGGGGGGCTTTATGTTCGCCCAGACGCCCTAGACGCCATCGATCCCACCTTCATTGGCTGGCGCAGCATCACCACCGATGCGACCGGAAACCCCACCGGATGGCAACCCAACGGCCAACGCTTTGAAGTGGCCACCTCTGATTATGCCCTCCAGGCCGGACTGCGGGCCGCCCTCGCCCATCAGGCCACCTGGGGCACCGCCGAGGAACGCTACCAACGCATCTGCCAGCTCAGCCAGCGGCTTTGGCAGCAGTTGAACGCCATCCCTCACCTGCGCCCGGTGCGGCAAACCCCGCCAGATTCTGGCCTAGTGTCCTTCTGGGTGCTGCACAACGGCGAACCCTCCCCCCAACACCACCGCCAACTGGTGGAAACCTTGGAAGCCGAGGGCATTTTCCTGCGTACACTGCTGTCGCCCCACTGTGTGCGGGCCTGTGTCCATTACCTCACCCTAGAGTCGGAGGTAGACGCCCTGGTTGAGCGGCTGGGTTCCATGAAGATCTAGACCCGCTATCACTTGCCTGAATCCCAATGCCAGGGTGTTGTCAGGGGGGAAGCTCTACCGCTGAAACCACCCTGCCAAGGCCAGGGCGAGGGCGTCGGCGGCATCGTCAGGGCGGGGGATTTTGTCTAGGTTGAGCTCGCGAGCTACGGCCTCTTGCACTTCGGCTTTGTCGGCGTTGCCGTATCCGGTCAGGGCTTGTTTGACCTGGGCGGGGGTAAATTCCGTCAGCGGGAGCTGGTGTTGGGCTAGGACAAGCATGACTACCCCCCGCGCCTGGGCGACCAAAATCGTGTTGCCCATGCGATAGAAGAAGAATTTTTCGATGACGACCTGGTCGGGCTGGAACTGGTCGATCAGGCTGTGGAGATCGTCATAAATTGTGCAAAGACGCTCCCCCACTGGGGTTTTGGCCGGAGTGGAAATCACGCCAAAATCGA
Organism: Nodosilinea sp.; assembly: GCA_040396995.1. Classification (GTDB taxonomy): domain Bacteria; phylum Cyanobacteriota; class Cyanobacteriia; order Phormidesmidales; family Phormidesmidaceae; genus Nodosilinea. The sequence continues at coordinate 22,859 of JBBAWV010000059.1, forward strand.
TCACCGTAACACTCGACTCGGCCTCCTGGGATTGGGGTGGCGTATCAATCACCCCAAAACCCAAGGTGGCCAAGCCAGGATCGATGCCCAGAATACGGGTCACGGTAGGCTGATCCTACTCACTCGATCACGGTGGATGCCGATGACCAGGATCACTTCGCCCCAACGGGTTGGCGACCGTTGGCTAGGGCTTCATCGGGGTCGGCGAGGCCAAATACCTTGCAGAATACCTTCTCTACTTTGTAACCAGAGTCGATGCTCTCCAGGGGATCCTTCCGCAGACGGTGGCGCAGGCACAGCACAATCACCCGTCGGATATCGTTGAGGGTGACTGCGGTGCGGCCTTCGTAGGCGGCGATGGCCTTAGCGGCGCGGTTGGTGACAATGTCGCCCCGTAGACCGTCCACATCCAGCTCGGCGCAGACCTCAGAAATGCGTACCCGGTCTTCGTACTCCAGGGTGACGGAGGGCAGACGCTTTTGGGCCTCTACTAGGCGGGCCTGAAGCTCGGTTTGCTTGGCCTCGTGCTGGGCCAGATAGCCAGCGGGGTCTTGGTCAAAGGCGGAACGCTGTTCGACGATTTCTACCCGCAGTTCGGGGTTCCGGACGGTGCGAATTTCGGCGTGCATGCCAAAGCGGTCGAGTAGTTGGGGCCGCAGTTCCCCTTCCTCGGGGTTGCCGGAACCCACCAGCACAAACTGGGCCGGGTGGCGAATGGAGATGCCCTCCCGCTCCACGGTGTTCCAGCCAGAAGCAGCAGAGTCGAGTAGTACGTCTACCAGGTGGTCGTCCAGCAGGTTGACCTCATCCACGTAGAGGATGCCCCGGTTGGCCTTGGCGAGGAGGCCTGGTTCAAAGGCTTTCACCCCTTCGGAGAGGGCTTTTTCGATGTCGATGGTGCCGCAGACCCGGTCTTCGGTGGCCCCCAGGGGCAGGTCTACCATGGGCACCTTTTTGGCGGCAACGGGCAGATCCGTGGTGCCCCGCTCGGCAATGATGTCGGGGTCTTGGGGCGACCGACTGAAGGGATCGTCGGCCACGACGTCGATTTCGGGCAGCAGGTCGGCCAGGGCGCGAATGGTGGTGGATTTGCCCGTACCTCGGTCGCCCATGATCATCACCCCGCCAATTTTGGGGTCAATGACGTTGAGCAGCAGGGCCAGCTTCATGTCGTCTTGGCCAATCACGGCGGTGAAGGGAAAAACCGCCCGCCGAGGCGCAGGGGAGGAGTGGGATGGGGCAGCAGTAGAACTCACTGGCGTTTCTAAGGATTACGGCACAACAAAATTAGACTATCGTTCATTGTGCCACAGTGCTTGCTTCTGCGGTGCTGGTTATCACGGTTCAGAAGAGTGCCCGTGGGGCAGTGACGGTCAAAGTGTGCGTGCATTAATGGAGTGCTGCTGGGTTATTCAGCAGCAATGATAATTATTTTCTTAAGATCAAGGTAGCATTTTGCGAATTCATCAGATAATAGTTTAGGCGTAGAGTTGTAATCCTTAAAAGATCCGAATACTCGGAAACATAAGAATGTAAGGTCTACGTGAATGGCATGTGTTTGCAGGCAAGGTGATTGAGAACGTTAATGATTTTGCTTCTTACGGATTCATACGATAAACATTGTGATGTTGTCGCAGAAAAGCTTAAAAATAGAGGGCACAACTTCTTTAGGCTTAATCTCGACACTCAATCTCTACAAAAAACTGCTATATCATTTGACGAGGATATATGGTCGATTCAGAATGAGTTTGGTGCAATACTCTCGCATGAGATTAAATGTGTTTGGCTACGCCGCCCTTTTGTTGAATTAACGCTTCAGGAGCAGAATGAGAGCGATCCGAACTTTAAGATTTGGAAAGGGGAATGGAATAAAGCATTACTCGGGTTCTATTCTAAAATACGCTCAGTTCCTTGGCTCAATCCTTTGAAGGAAGCTTACAGGGCTGAAAATAAGTATCTTCAGATGGAAGAAGCTAGGAAGGTTGGCTTTCAACTTCCACCTACTTTAGTAACCAATGAAAAAGATTGCATCTTAAACTTCGTAAAGAAGTATGATGAAGTTGTCTTGAAGCTTATGACTCAAGAGTTTTATCAGGATGATGATGGGATCTATAAAGGCATTTATGTGAATCTATTAAACATAGATGATTTTGATGATTTCGGAGGGTTATCGGAAAATCCAGTTGTGTTACAAGCATACATTCCCAAGTGCTTTGAGGTAAGATATACTGTCGTAGGTCAAGTCCATCACGCATGTCGTATTGAGTCGCAAAAGTCAAGCGTGGCTAGTGTTGATTGGCGGAGGTATGACATTCCCAATACTCCTCATCTTTCAATGCAGCCGCCTATAGAAATTCAGTCAAAGGTGAACCAATTGCTTTATAGGCTAGGACTTTCATATGGGGCTTTTGACTTTATTGTTACTCCTTCAAACGAATGGTACTTTCTAGAGGTGAATTCCAGTGGACAGTGGCTCTGGATTGAGGATTTGACAGGACTGAGGATTTCCGACTCAATAGTTGCTTGGTTAATTCAACAGCAATAGGAGATGTAACGATGAAGGTTTTTGCAGCTAAGTTTTTAGAAGCTCCTACTCAGGGAGATTGTCAAAACGATGTATGGAATTGGGTTCCTGGCAATGAAAAAGCCCAGAAAATCTATGCTTCAGGCGCTTCGACAAATACTCGCCAATCAACGTATGCAGCAGAGAAAGATGATCGGGCTGATAATGATCGTCCTAATGAAGGAATGCTTGCAGCATAAGAAACTCCTGGTTTATGTTTGACAAATCACTAGCCACGAATGACGGTAATCTGCCGACCGCTGGGGGTTTGGGCCTGCTCGGTGGTGGTACGTTCGGCGATGGGGGGCAGATCGGGGCGGCGGTCGAAGATGACCAGCCAGCCGCTATTCAGGCCCAGTCCAGCCAGGTAGCGGTCGATTTGTTCTAACCCCGCCTGGAGGGGATCGGGGCGTCCGGGTCGCCATACCTTGAGTTCGATACCCAGGGTCACCTCACCGTAGCGCAGGCAGAGATCCATGCGGTCGGAGCCGATGGCGTATTCGCGTTCTAGGGTGCCGCCGCCGTTGATGACGCGATGCAAAAAGGCCATCAGCACCAGGTGGGGGGCAATTTCGTGGTAGGGCGCACTTTTGAGCAGCGGTTGGCCATGCTGCCGCCAAAAGCTGAGGAAGGCGGTGAGCAACTTGTCGGAGTCAAGATGTCCTTCTGGGGTCAGCCAACTGGGGCTGATTTGCGGCAGGGACGCCTCCGGGGTTTGGCTCAAAACACGGGGTAATACTTCCCGGTAGATGGGGTTGGCCACCACTAGCCCCCCCTGAGAACTGCGGCGACACAGTCCTAAATCAGTCAAAAATCGAATATCATCGGCGGGCACATCGCCGAGTTCCTGACCCGCCAATAGGGGTTCTATCACGGCCCGCACCCGGTCTTCGCGCAAAATGCTGGCCAAACTATCAAGGTGGGTGTCTTGCCGTTGAATCAGAATTTCCTTGGCGGTGTTGACATGGGTTGGGGTGATGGGTTCCGTGGGGTCGGGGACGATCACCTCCACCAGTTGTCGGGCCAGGGCATTCACCAGCCAGGGCTGGCCTTGGGTGAGATGAAAGACATGCTGTACGGCCTCCGGGGAGAATACCTGCCCGGTTTCGGTGGTGTGCTGTTGATAGAGTTCGGCCACATCCGCCGGGGAAAAATTACCGAGGGTGAGGGATTCCACCTTGATGTTGAAGGGGCTGGAGGTGTTGAGTCGGGTGCTGCCCCCAGAGGCCACCTTGTAATCCCGGACATCTCGCACGCCAATGAGGGCAAGGGATTGGGGAAATCCCTTGGGGCGGTCAGGATATCCGGAACGCAGTTGACGCAGAAAGGAAATTAAGACCTCATCCTTCAGGACATCAATTTCGGCTCTCCCTGAGTTCGTGTGATAATTGTGTAAGGTTCTACAACCCGTGAGGT
>JBBAWV010000060.1:0-26823 GCA_040396995.1 Nodosilinea sp.
TCGAACCGCTGACCTCTTGAATGCCATTCAAGCGCTCTACCAACTGAGCTATAGCCCCTTACGCATCTCGCGCATCATTAATAGTGGCGTAAGAGGGGGGTATTCGTCAACCCTAATTTGGGGATGGACAGGAGAGCGCTAGGTCGCCTTGGATCTAGCGCTAAATTTTGCCTGGTTTGGGGTTCTTGGCTAGCCATCCGCGATAGAGTCAGAACAGATATTGAGATCTTGTCCCCACGGTTAATCACTATGGTGTTTTCTGGTTCTGCCCCCATCCCCGACCCTGAGGCTGTGCAGGATATTGTGCTGCGGCTGCGGCGTAAGCAGGGGACTTGGGTGGATTGGGCGCAGGGATGCCAAGCGCTACAACGGGCCAAGTTCACCCCCCAGCAAATTTTTGAGGAAACGGGCATCGAACCCATCCACCAAAACCAAATTATGGTGGCGGAACAGGTGTTTCAGTCCATCCTTAAAGTAGGCGTCGCAGAGGCCACCCAAGCCCACTTCACCGAGCGGGGCAGCGACTCTCTCTACGAGCTACGGATTCTCTCCCAGGCAGATCGGGCCAGCGTGGCAGAGTTCATTCTGCGCCATGGGCTCGATTCAGACGCCGTGCGTGATCTCGTCAAACCCATCAAGGAATACGGCTACCGCAAGGAAAACCCACCCGGTTTTGGCGATGGCCCAGGGGATGCCTTAGCTTTTCACTTTTGGAAGTTAGCCCGTCAAAAGGACGATTTGCAGGATCGATCTCGCCTGATTGCCCAGGGGTTGCGGTTTGCGGAAAGTGCCGAGGCCCGCCAGCAGATCGAAAAATTGCTCACCGATTTTACGGTGGTCAAAATCCGCACCGCCCCTCGCTTACCCCTGTATCGCATTGAATCGGAAACGGAACTCCCCCGCGTGATTCCGGTGGCGGGGCAACTGCCTATGTCGGTGGATGACCTGCGATCCGTGCCCGTCGCCCTCCCCGAAGATCCCTTTGGCTTGGTGCGAACGGCGGGACCAAGCGCCTGGATTGCCGTACCTGGCTGGCAGGTCATTTTTCGGGCCGAAGATCCGGTGGGGCTGCTGACCCAGGCGGGCGAATTACCCAATATGCCCGCCGATACCCCCAACGAACCGGTCCTCGTTGTGGTAGACCGGGCGGATCGCAACTGGGACGACGATAACTACTTCTTCACCGAAGAGGACGGCCAACTGAGACTCGTTTGGTCAGAGAATCCGCCGAATGCAGCTATTTTGGGCCGAGTGATTTTGGTGCTGCGGCCCAAGCGCATTCTAGATGAAGGCTACAACCGCGAACTGTGGCAGCTAGAAGAATAGACGCCTCGGCAATCAACGGCCTACAATAGAACCAATTCCCCAGGGTTGGCCGAGCGGATGAGGCAGCGAACTCATAATTCGCCTTAGGCAGGTTCAACTCCTGCACCCTGGATTTAAGCCATAAAAAACCCCGTAGTCTACATGTTGGAATGTTGGACTACGGGGTTCGATTTACCGCCATACCACCTCTATGGGGCGGAATTTTAGGCTAGAAGCGCTCGAAGATGAATTCAGTACCCACCAAGGGAACCTGACTGCTGGGCATGGTCAGCAGCGAGGAGTTGTAAGGATTGGCCAAATCGGGTACGCGCAGGGTGGGGTCGGCGGTGTTTTGCAGCAGCATCAATTCTTGAAAGGCGGTGGCGGTGGCATTAGCATCCCACTCTAGTTCGCGATCTGGGAAGCCAAAGCCGACTATTCTACCGCCTTGGCGACCCATGGTGCGGTTGATAAAAAAGTCGCCGGAATAGGTGGACATCAGGTCATTAAGGGCTTCTGGGATGGTTTGTAGCTCGTGGGGCGGCGTTTCCTGGGCCATCGCTGCCGGAGCTACGGTACATGCAGTCAAAAGCGCCAGCATTCCAGAGATGTGCTTGAATTGAATGGCCATCGCCATGCCTCCTCAGAACCTTACAGGACAGTGGATGGGGGATGCTCTAAAACCGTCACCGAAACCATCGCCGACCGTTAGCCAGAGCACACCCTAGGTCGTTGGAGCGGAGTCAATGGAACTAAGCATCAGCCTAGAGTCCGGACTCAAGCACACTCCTTCACCCCCTTTATATCGCAAAGGCCGAAAAGCGGCACAGGTTTCCTGGCCTATTGTTGGCGTATTGTTACAGAGGCAGTAGGCCATTAAAGTAGTAGATCCCTGGAATAGCCCCCACCTCCACCCGTTCGGTACAAAGGCGCGGCGGCGTGTCTCACCCTCGCACCCCCAACGATTCTAGTCTTTGTAATCCCCTCTTCTGTAAATCCTCAATCCCCGATGCCATGACGGACTTCTCCTCCCAGTACAACGGCCCAGACCTCGCCCAGATAGAATCGGGGGCTTTGCGGCTGGCGCTCCTTGATCTGATCTGCCAGGGAGCCTACCAAGAGGGGGATTTTGTCCTCACCTCCGGGCAACGCAGCACCTACTACATCAATGGCAAGCTGGTGACGCTCCATCCCCAAGGAGCGCTGATGATGGGGCGGCTGATGCTGGATCTCATTGGGCCGGAGGTCATCGGTGTCGCGGGGCTGACCCTGGGGGCGGATCCGATGGTGTCTGCGGTTAGCCTGGTGGCCATGTATGGTGGGCGACAACTGTTCCCGCTGATTATTCGTAAGGAAGCCAAGGGCCACGGTACCAAAGCCTATATCGAAGGGGTAAGTTTACCTGCGGGGAGTGTAATCACGGTGCTAGAGGATGTGGTGACGACCGGACAATCGGCTCTCAAGGCGGTGGAACGACTTCAGGGGGCGGGCTACCAGGTGGATCAAATCTTGGCTCTGGTGGATCGGCAGCAGGGCGGGGCGGAACTCTACGCCGAGCAGGGCATCGCCTTTACGGCGCTGTTCAGCCTGCCAGAAGTTCAAGCCCACTGGGCCAACCGGAATGCCTAGACCATGACCCATCCTCGTCCCGCTATTGCCTTCATCCCCACGCCCTCCGACGCTGTGGCGGCGATGCTGGCCCTGGCAGAACTGACCCCAGCAGATCGCGTCTATGACCTTGGTTGCGGTGATGGTCGGTTGCTGATCCATGCGGCGACGGTCTATGGTGCTTGCGGGGTGGGCATCGACATCAACCCCAACCTGTTGGCCCAGGCTCGCCTAGATGCCGAGGCGGCAGGGGTAGGAGATCGGCTCAGCTTCATTCAGGGCAACCTGTTTGAAGCTGATGTGCGACAGGCCACAGTAGTCCTCATTTATTTGCTGCCTCACCTCAACCTGCGCCTACGCCCCCACCTGCTCAACCAACTCCAGCCCGGAGCCCGGATCATTTCCCACCAGTTTGATATGGATGACTGGCCTCCGGAATCAACGGTCAAACTAGAACCCTCCGAAGAGGATTCCGTGCTGTACCGCTGGCGAATTTGAGGGTCAGACCGTTTCCCAGCCCAGCCCCACTGTGGGCGGTGAGATCTCCTTGCCCTGAAGTCTCCCCCATAAGCTGCCATCTGTTTGCCCAAACGCTATTTAGAGTGTCATCAAGCCCATGACGATGACTCCATGCGACGCAAAGATGACCACCAAAAGGTTTTAAGGAAGCCTCACCTGTCAAGATTATCCAACGGACTGATGCCGTTGCCGATGATAACGCTAAAACTGAAGCATCCCATCACCCGTCACGATTGGGGTATTGTCCATAACAGAGCTAAACCAATAACCTGTACCTAAGGAAAAAGGCTATGCTGTCTGTCACAGGTCGCCCTTGCATCAAGTTTCAGAAAAATCGGGATGGCGGGATTCGAACCCACGGCCCCTTCGTCCCGAACGAAGTGCGCTACCAAGCTGCGCTACATCCCGTTTTGCTTTCCTAGCGTACCACAGTCAGATTCGCCTTGGTTGATGGGAAAACTGCCCAAAAAGAATGCCGCCCAGTGAATGGTGGACGGCATCGGTCTTGGGTAATTATTCAAAGAGTTGAGATTCGGAAGGTCGAGGCGACCTCGCCCCTACTCGGCGGCATTGGCGTTGACGAGTTTCACTTTTTTGGCCAGACCCACCATTTCCAGTAGGCGAATGGTCATCCAGGTGATGTCGATTTCCCACCACTTGAGACCATGACGGGCCGAGTATTGGAAGGCGTGGTGGTTGTTGTGCCAGCCTTCGCCATAGGTGACAACGGCCACCCACCAGCAGTTGGTGGATTTGTCTTCGGTTTCGTAGGTGCGGTAGCCGAACTTATGGGTGGCGCTATTCACCAGCCAGGTACAGTGATAGACCACCACCAGGCGCACGAAGATCCCCCACAGCACAAAGGGCCAGCCACCGAGGAAATAGAGGGCCACGCCCAGGGCCACTTGCAGGGCTAGGAAATATCTTTCAAAGAAGAGATAAACGGGATCGTCGGAAATGTCGCGGGTGAAGCGGCCCATTTCTCGCTTGGCAGGTACGTCCCGCAGCATCCAGCCCATGTGGCTCCACCAGAAGCCTTTGTTGGAGTCGTGGTGGTCGTTGCTTTGATCAGAAAAGGCATGGTGATGGCGGTGCAGACCCACCCAGGTAATGGGGCCGTGCTGGCAGGCTAGGGTGCCGCAGAACACAAAAAAGTACTCTAGCCACTTGGGCACCTGGAAGCTGCGGTGGGAAATGAGGCGGTGCCAGCCTAGGGTAATGCCCAGACAGCCCGTCACCCAGTGCAGCAGCAGGGCCACCCCTACCGCCGCCCAGGAAAAGTTTCCGGGCAAGAACGCCAGTAGCGCTAGGCCATGCATGGCGACCATGAACCACAAAGTGACCCAGTCGCGGGGAAGGCTAGTGGAGGTAGGGGTTGTTGCAGTCATGAACGAAATCTCTGAAGTTTTGGACAAAAAGTTTTGGACAGGTTGAATACATGTGAGGGACAATAGGTCTCCCTCGTTTCTTAACGAAAAAAATTAACCTTCGCAACGATCAAACACGATGATGCCGTCAGAATCCTTAATGCTTCCGATTTTTTACGGAATTGACGCCCAGGTCAAGCATAACCTTGAGCGGGTGCTCAGGGCGTTTCGGCAACATCGGGTAGGAAGCCACCATTTCAGCAGTGTGTCGGGCTATGGCCATGATGACCTGGGCCGAGACACCTTAGATAAAGTGTTTGCGGAGGTTTTTCAGGCGGAAGCGGCCCTTGTGCGTTCGCAGTTTGTGTCGGGTACCCATGCCATTGCCTGCGCCCTCTACGGCGTTCTTCGCCCTGGGGATGAATGTTTGGCGGTGGCGGGAGCCCCCTACGACACCTTGGAGGAGGTGATTGGGTTGCGAGCATCGGGCCAGGGTTCGCTGGCAGAATTTGGGATCACCTATCGAGAATTACCATTGACCGCCGCTGATTCCGTGGATTGGGATGCCCTGGAAACCGCCATTAAACCGAATACTCGGCTGGTACACATTCAGCGTTCCTGCGGCTACAGTTGGCGCACAACCCTTACCATAGCCGAAATTGAGCGCATCGTGGCAACGGTGAAACGACAGAAATCCGACGTGGTTTGTTTTGTCGATAACTGCTATGGCGAATTTTTGGAAGACCGCGAACCCACCGCCGTTGGGGCCGATCTGATGGCGGGATCGCTGATTAAAAATCCGGGCGGCACCATCGCCACCACCGGGGCCTACGTGGCCGGACGGGCGGATTTAGTGGAAGCGGCGGCCTGTCGGTTAACCGCACCGGGCATCGGATCCAGCGGCGGTTCCAGCCTGAATCAAAACCGTTTGATGTACCAGGGGCTTTTCCTTGCCCCACAAATGGTGGGTGAGGCGATGAAGGGAAATTATTTGTTAGCCGCTACCTTCGATGCCCTGGGATACTCGGTCAAACCCAGTCCCGCCATGGCCCAACGGGATGTGATTCAGGCGATCAAACTGGGGTCGCCAGAAAAGATGATCGCCTTTTGCAAAGCCATTCAACAGCATTCCCCCATCGATGCCTACGTGGAACCCGTGCCCGCCGTCACCCCCGGCTACGACACCCAACTGGTGATGGCGGGAGGCACCTTCATCGACGGCAGCACCTCCGAACTCTCTGCCGATGGCCCCCTGCGCGAACCCTACATCGTCTACTGCCAGGGCGGCACCCACTGGACCCATGTGGCCCTAGCGGTGGCGGCGGCGGTGGAAGCCATCGGCCCAGCCTAGGCACAACCGCCCGCCCGAAAACCCTTGCCAAAAGGAAAAACGGCGATGCTAGGATGGAAAGCTGCAACAATGTGAACAGCGTTGATGGCCCAGGCGGTTGGGTCTAGGCAAGCCTGATCTGGCGCTTTTGGGCACCCGGTTGCGTCACTGGCACAGGTGGATCAATGGTTTAGGGTCGCAAAGGTTAGAGTTTTGGCGGAACCCCGACCTAGGGTATCCACTGTATTTAGACGTTTTTTGGCATTTAGACGGGTTTTTCGGAGGTAATCCATGGCATCCCCCAAACGTTCTCTGCGATTTGCAATGCTGGCTTTGGCGGCGGCCACCATTGCCACGGGTGTGGGTGTAGCACTGCCGCAGCCCGCTCCGGCTCAGTCGGGGTTAACTATCTTTGGCGGTGTTGCTCCCGAATATCGTCTGCGCTACTTCATTGATTTCAATAGCCCCCGCAGCCGCAACAGCCGCTACTACCTGCAAGTGGCTCGCAACAAGGTGACCCAAGATATCCTTTCCTTTGAAATTGAGTACCCCGAATCCTTCACGGAACGGCGGGGACGATTGGATTTCAATGCCATTGAAATCCGGCAGGGGGAATGGCGCGGTGGGGAAGTCATTCCCATCGAGAGCATTGAGTGGGAAGAGGGATCAGGCCGTATTGTCGTCACTCCCGAAGCGCCGATTCCGGCCAACACCAACTTTGTCATCGTGATGAGCAACGTTACCAATCCCAACCGCTACGGCTACCACTACTTCAACCTCAACGCCATGTTCCAAGGGGACGTGCTAGATCGGTACGTTGGCACTTGGCCCATGGAACTTGGGGCTGACTAGGCTGTTCTGCGATACCTCTGCTCGTTGTACCTATGATGGATCCCACCGTTGATAGCTTTTTGGTGCGGGTGAATGGAGAACCCCAGGCTTGCCAACCGGGTACCCTCCTACCCGCGTTTTTAACCGCCCTGGGGTTGAATCCTCGCCTGGTGGCGGTGGAATACAACGGCGAAATTCTGCACCGCCAGCTTTGGGACACCACCCAAATGCACCCCGACGACCGCCTAGAAATCGTCACCATTGTGGGCGGTGGCTAGGAAATGCTAGCCGCCGAGTCAGTACGGATTTCCGGTTCAGGGAAGGCCACCGTGGCCCCTGATTGCCTGGGGCGGGCGCGGTAGAGTATTAAGTACGTTAACCAACGCCTCATAAACTTTACGGTGTTTCGTCTTTTCCGGTGTTTAGAAACCATGCTGCAAAAACTGTTTCAACGCTTTAAGCTGCAATGGGTGAAGTCCCTGTTCAATCCCATGTTGGCCCTAGGGTTGGCCCTGGTGCTGGTGTTTGGCCATGCCGATGGCGCTTGGGCGGCCAAGGCAGGCGGACGCATTGGCGGCGGGAGTTTCCGGGCTCCGGCTCCTCGCATGGCCCCCGCCCCCAGTACCCGTGCCCCGGTGGGCGGCGGCGGCTACTACCCCGGTGGCGGCTTTGGCTTTCCCTTCCTGTTTCCCCTGTTCGGTTTTGGCGGCGGCTTTGGTGGGTTGTTTACCCTGCTGATGGTCTTCGCTATTGCCAATTTTTTGATCAATAGCTTCCGGCGAATTGGCGAAGACGACGGGGGTATGCCCATGACCACCGCCAGCAATCCCCCGGTTTCGGTGGCCAAGCTGCAAGTTGGGCTGTTGGCCAATGCCCGGTCCCTCCAGGATGACCTCAACCGCCTTGCCCTTAGTGCCGATACCAGCAGTAGTGCAGGACTGGCCAAACTCCTTCAGGAAACGACCCTATCCCTGCTGCGCCACCCCGACTACTGGGTTTACGGAGCCAGCGAAGACAAGCAAACCCGTCTCCTCAGTGCCGAGCAGGAATTTAACCGCTACACCCTGGCCACCCGCAGCCAGTTCACAGAAGAAACCCTATCCAACGTGAACAGCCAGATCACCCAATCGACTCCCAAGGCTACCCTGCCCGGTCAAGCCGATGACTTCGCGGCTCCTGGGGAATATATTTTGGCGACCCTGGTTGTGGCAGCCCAGGGCAAGCTAGACCTGCCCGATATTCGTTCCACCGAAGACCTGCGGCGAGCCCTGGGCCAAATTGGGGCCATTGGCAGTGATGACCTCCTAGCCGTAGAGGTGCTGTGGACGCCCCAGCAGTCTGGCAAAACCCTCAGTGCCGACGAAATGATTGCCGAATATCCCCACCTGAAACTGCTCTAGACGTATTGGGTCTAGGGCCAGAGCCTCGTCATTCCTCGCATCCAGGTAGGTCTTGCCTGGGTGCGAGGAAACTTTGCAATCGCTAGGCCACCCATCGAGCTTTTTGCAACTCCTGGATACGCTCTAGGCTACCGATGGGAATGGCCTGGATGAGTTTTTGGGTGTAGGGGGTTTGGGGCTGGCGATAGACCGATTCAGCGGGGCCGACTTCTTCTACCTGGCCCTGGTTCATCACCATGATGCGGTCGCTCATGAATTTCACAACCGCGAGATCGTGGGAAATGAAGATGTAGGTGAGGTTGAATTCGGCCTGGAGTTCCTTCAGCAGGTTCAACACCTGGGCCTGGACGGAGACATCTAGGGCGGAAACGGACTCGTCACAAATAATAAATTTGGGGTTGAGAGCCAGGGCACGGGCGATGCAAATGCGCTGGCGTTGGCCCCCCGAAAATTCGTGGGGGAAGCGGTTCATGCAGTCGGCGGGCAGGCCCACCCGTTCGAGCAGGTAGGCGACCCGTTCCCTCTGGTTGCGCTGGCTTTTGATGACGCCGTGGATTTTCAGCGGTTCGGCAATGGCGGCCCCCACACTCATACGCGGATCCAAAGAACTGTAGGGGTCTTGGAAAATAATCTGCATATCGCGGCGCAGGGTACGTAGCGCCTGGGGCTTCAGGGCCAGGACATCGTGCCCCTCAAACCAAATTTTGCCGTCGAGGGTATTTACCAACCGCAGCAGAGCACGGCCTAGGGTGGTTTTGCCACAGCCCGATTCCCCTACTAGGCCAAAGGTTTCCCCCTGGCGAATGTGGAAGGAGACATCGTTAACAGCCATGAAATAGCCCTGGGTTTTGCCAAACACACCCCGAATGGGATAGCCCACCTTGAGATGCTCCACCCTCAGCAGGGGGGCGCTGGCCTCTAGGGCTTGGCGGCGGGTCTCTAGTTCGGCCTCGGTGAGGGGCGAAAATTGGGCGAGGGCAGCCTCATCGAGGACGGTTTCGCGGATGGTGAGTTGGCCCTGTTCCAGGGTCGTGGTCATGTAGTCGGCTACGGTGGGCAGACGGCGGTGGCGCTGATCGGGTCGGGGACGACAGGCCAGCAGCCCCTTGGTGTAGGGATGTTGGGGGTTGGCAAAAATATCGATCACCGGGCCAGTTTCGACAATGTTGCCCTGGTACATCACCGCTACCTGGTCGGCAATTTCGGCGATGATCCCCAGATCGTGGGTGATGAACATCAGGGACATGCCCCGTCGATCCCGCAGTTCCCGCAGCAGATCGAGGATGGTGGCTTGAACGGTGACATCCAGGGCGGTGGTGGGTTCGTCGGCAATCAGCAGGGCCGGGTTGCCAGAGATGGCCATGGCAATCATCACCCGCTGAATTTGGCCCCCAGAGAGTTCGTGGGGATAGCGGTGCAGCATGGCCTGCTGCTGGGCTTCGATTTGAGCCGTCAACGCCGCTTCACTGAGGCGAGGATTCGCGGCCTGCAACTCTGCTCGTCGCTGGGCCACATCGGGCAGCAGTTTCACCTCCTGCAAGTGAGCAATGGCCTGCCGCTGGGCGTCTTCTTTGCTGATGTCTCGGTGCTGGCGAATGGCTTCGACTAGTTGAAAGCCGATGGTATACACGGGATTGAGGGAACTCATCGGTTCCTGAAAAATCATCGCCACCTGCCCCCCCCGGTAGGCTTGCCGCTGCCCTGGGCTGAGGCTACAGAGATCCACCGCAGGGGTATCCGGGGCCTGAAAGAAAATTTCGCCGCCCACAATCCGCCCCGGTGGCGACGGAATTAGCCCCATCACCGCCAGGGAAGTGACGGACTTGCCAGAGCCTGATTCCCCCACAATGCCGAGGGTTTGCCCCCGCTTGACTTGAAAGGAAATATCGTTAACCGCAGGAATGACTCGCCCATCCACCTCAAACTCAACCTGGAGGTGACGGACATCGAGAATGGTATCGCTCATTGGCTGTGGTGATGACATGGCCCTCGGCATGGAAATCCCTGACCCATTCCCATCCCCTTGGCAGACTGGCCCCAATTGACCGTCGCCCCAAAGGATTGGCTAGGGATGGACTACGCTAGGGCAGACGGCCAAAAGCAATGCCGTTCTCCCAAGAGCGTAAGATTAGAAGAATCATAACAGTGTCTTCGTCCCCCATCAGTCTGCCCCAACCGAACCCATGCTGAGTCTCGTAGTCGCCATTGTCGTGATGCTAATCGGTTCAGCGCTGTGTTCCAGCAGCGAAGCCGCGATCCTGTCGGTGCCCGTCCTCAAAACGCAACAATTGGCCGAATCCAAAAAGCCCGCCGCCCTAGCGTTGTTGGCCATTCGTCAACGGGTGAACCGCCCCATCGCCACCATCGTGATTCTCAACAACCTGTTTAACATTGTCGGCAGCGTCCTGATTGGAGGCATGGCTGCCACGGTCTTTCACGATGCTCTGTTGGGGATCTTCACGGCGATTCTCACCCTGCTGGTGATCCTCTTTGGCGAGATTTTCCCGAAGATCTTTGGCGAACGCTACGCCGTCCCCATTGCCCTGGCGGTGGCGATCCCCATCCGGTGGATCACCTGGCTGTTTACGCCCATTGTGCTCTTGCTAGAACGGGTGACGGCCCCCTTTGTGAATTCCGGCAACCGCCCCAGCACCAACGAAGCCGAAATTAAACTGATGGCCACCATCGGTCACGAAGAAGGCATCATCGAAGCCGACGAGGCGGAAATGATCCGGCGCGTGTTTCGCCTCAACGACACCAAATCCATCAACATCATGACCCCACGGGTGGCCCTCACCTACCTGTCGGGGGATATGACCATTGCCGAAGCCCAGGACGAAATCTTCAACTCCCAGCACAGCCGTATCCTCGTCAGCGACACCGACATCGACCACATCCTCGGCCTGGTAATGAAAAACGACCTGCTCACCGCTCTCATTCAAGGTCGGGGGCAACAGTTAGTACGCGATGTGGTGCGTCCGGTGCGCTTTGTCTCGGAGACCGAGCGGGCCGATAAGCTGCTGCAAGAATTTCAAACCGTCCGCGAACACCTGGCCGTCGTCGTCGATGAGTATGGCGGCGTTTCCGGCGTCGTTACCCTAGAGGACGTGCTAGAGGTGCTAACCGGGGAAATTGTGGACGAAACCGACCGCAGCATTGACCTGCAAAACCTAGCCCGCCAACGCCAGCGCCAACTCCTGCAATCCCGTGGCTTCAACTGGCCCGCCGAACCTTAAGGGGCCATACTGAAGAAAGCGCCATAATTATGGAGACGGGCCACTATGGTCATGGCTCTGTGGGGCAAACGGGGCGCTAGGCAGAGACAAGGGTAGGAAAACCTAACGGCATGGAACGACGGCAGTTTTTGTCGCTAATGGTAGCGATGGCGGGTACTCCGCTCGTGGCTCGGTGTGCGCGGCTGGGGTCAACCATGGCGATGCCTACGGTCTACACCAGCGAGGCCGGAACCTTGGCGGTAGACCTAACCGCTAGCCAAGGCCGGGTAACGGTGGGCGGTCGATCCGCCATGCTGATGACCTACAACCAGCAAATTCCTGGCCCCCAGCTTGAGGTGAGACCGGGGGATCGGGTGCAGATTCGCTTCACCAATGCCCTGGATCAGCCCACCAATTTGCACTACCACGGGCTGCACCTACCGCCCACGGGCTTAGCCGACGATCCCTTCCGCACGGTGGCCCCAGGGGAAACGGCTCTCTACGACTTCCAAATTCCCGACCAGCACCCCAGCGGCTTCTTTTGGTATCACCCCCATGTTCATGGTCTGGTGGCACAGCAGGTGGCCAGTGGGTTAGCAGGAACCATCATCGTGCGGGGGGATGAAGTACCAGGCGATCCAGACCAACTACCCGAACTGCAATCGGCCCAAGAAGCCGTGCTGGTGCTGCAAGATTTTGACCTCGACCGTCGCGGCCATGTGCAGGAACCCATGCCACCCTTTCGCATGTGGGGACGGCAGGGGAATGGGATCACCGTCAACGGTCAAACTCAGCCTCGGTTTAGCCTGCCCCAGGGGGGGGTGCTGCGGCTGCGGATTCTCAATGCCTCGGCGTCACGGATTTACCAGCTTCAGTTGGCGGATCATCCCTGGTGGCTGGCGGCGACGGATGGGCGATCCCTGGCGGCTCCGGTATCTCAAGACGCGGTAATTTTGGCCCCTGGGGAACGGGCGGATCTACTGGTGGCGGGGGATCAAGAGTCCGGCAGCTATGCCCTAATGAGCTTGCCCTACGACCGAGGAATTAACGCCATGGCCCGATCCATGATGGGCCACGGGTCGATGATGGGGAATGGATCTATTGATGCGGAAGAACCCCAAACCATCGCCCATCTGGACTACGCTGTATCGGAACCAGGCGAGGCTGGGACAGGCCGTAATGGGGCGATGCCTGGGTCGTTGGGAACCGTGGAAACCCTGCCGAAACCCTCGGCGGTGAGGGAATTTGTGTTCGACCACGGCATTGATCCCGAAACTCGCGATCCCTTTTTGATTAACGGTCGCGCCTTTGGCCATCATCGGGTGGATGTGCAGGCCCAGGTGGGCAGCGTGGAGGATTGGGTACTGATCAACAAGGCGGGGATGGATCACCCCTTTCACCTGCATACCAATTGGTTTCAGGTGATGAGCCGCAACGACCAACCGGAACCCCTGCGGGCTTGGCGAGATACCGTGCACCTGCGGGCCTACGAAACCGTGCGCATCCGCATTCCTTTTCGGGATTTCACAGGCAAAACCGTCTACCACTGCCACATTCTCGACCACGAAGACCAGGGCATGATGGGCATTGTGGAGATGGTGTGACCCCATGGGACGACAGTCTTATCCCGCATAAGCCTGGAAAATTGCCCGAAAACCCTTGATTTTCAAGCCTTGGCGGTGTCTTTCCAGGTCAGGAAATGCTGTATACTCCCTTGTGCAGCACCACGCCTAGAGGGAGCCCACTGCAATGGTTGCCGTTGCCATTCTCGCCGCCGGACGCGGCACCCGGATGAAGTCTGACCTACCGAAGGTTCTGCACTCGGTGGGGGGCAAACCCATGGTAGAACGGGTGTTAGACGGGCTGGCGGCGGTGCAGCCAGAGCGAATTTTTATCATCGTTGGCTTTGGCCAGGAGAAGGTGCAGGCGGCCTTGGCCCACATCCCAAACTTAACCTTTGTTCACCAAGCGGAACAGTTGGGGACGGGGCACGCCGTGCAGCAGGTAATCCCCCACCTCGAAGGCTTTGAGGGCGATCTGCTGGTGCTGAATGGCGATGTGCCCCTCTTGCGGCCAGAAACTATCTATACCCTGGTGCAAACCCACCGAGACAACGGCAATGCGGCAACGTTGTTAACCGCCCAATTTGCCGACCCCACGGGCTACGGTCGGGTGTTCTGCACCGATCAAAGCATTGTGACGGAAATTGTGGAACACCGGGATTGCAGCCCCGCCCAACGGCAAAATCCGCGCATCAATGCCGGGGTCTACTGCTTTAGCTGGCCCAAGCTAATGGAGGTGCTGCCCCACCTGCAATCCGACAACGACCAGCAGGAATACTACCTGACGGACGTGGTGAAAGACCTTAGCCCCGCCATGGCCGTGGATGTGGCCGATTGCCAGGAAATCTTCGGCATCAACAGCCGTCAGCAATTGGCCGAAGCCTACGCTATTCTGCAAGAGCGCATCAAAACCCAGTGGATGGCCGCTGGCGTCACCCTAATCGACCCCGACAGCATCACCATCGACACCACCGTCCACATCGAACCCGACGTGGTGATTGAACCCCAAACCCACCTGCGCGGCCATACCAGCATCGGCACCGGAAGCCGCATCGGCCCTGGCTCTATGATTGAAGACAGTCAGATTGGGCCAAACACCACCATCACCTTTTCGGTGATTTCCGACAGCACCGTGGAAGCCGGAGCCAAGGTTGGCCCCTATGCCCACCTGCGTGGCCAAGCCATCGTCGGCGAAAACTGCCGCGTCGGCAACTTTGTAGAACTGAAGAAAGCCACCCTCGGCAAGGGCACCAATGTGGCCCACCTGTCTTACCTGGGCGATGCCACCCTGGGCGAAAAGGTGAACGTGGGCGCAGGCACCATCACCGCCAACTATGACGGCTACAAAAAACACCCGACCGTCATCGGCGACCGCACCAAAACCGGGTCGAACAGCGTCCTTGTCGCACCGATTACCGTGGGATCCGATGTCACCATTGCCGCCGGATCCGTCGTGCGCAAGGACGTCCCCGACGATTGCCTGGTGGTATCCCGTGCGCCCCAAAAAATCCACGAAGGCTGGAAACCCGCCCACCTGCGCGAAGCCGAGGCTACCCCAGATCAACCCCCAACATCTTAGTCTCAACCCCAACCCCTTAGTCTCAAGCGGATTCGGTGCTAGGGTGGCCACAAGACGCGAGGATCAATCGGGCATCAGGCGCAACGATAGCAAGAGGAGAGCGGATGGAAGAGGGGCATCGCTGCGCGGAAGAGGGCCGGATCATCGTGGTGATGGGCGTGACGGGGGCGGGCAAAACCACGGTCGGTCAAGCCCTAGCCGCAGATCTGCACATCCCGTTTTACGATGGCGACGACTTTCATTCGGTGGCCAACAAAACCAAGATGAGCCAGGGCCAACCCCTCACCGATGCGGATCGAGCCGATTGGTTAGCCGCCCTGCGTAGTGATTGCCAACAAGGGATTGCCAACAGCGGGGTTCTAGGTTGGAATTTTGGGCTGTTTAAAGTTGATTGTTGAGAATGCGCTGGATGACCTCTTGGACGCCCGCCCCTCGTTCATCCTGGGTGGTGTAGTGGGCGACGGCCTTGAGTTCGGGTAGGGCGTTGGCGACGGCCACCCCTCGGTGGCAGGCTTGGAGCAGGCTGAGGTCATTTTCGGCATCGCCAATGCCCACGGAGGGGTGGTGAGCGAGGTTCAGATCGGCTAAGGCCAAGGCCAATCCGCTGGCTTTGTTCACTCCGTGGGGCAAAATCATCACGGCCCGCTTATTGAGAATGACCGTCGCCGATAGCCCCAAGGACTGAATGGCCCGGTGAACAGCGTCGCCGTGGGGTTCCCAGGTGGAGATCATCACCTGTCCTTGGTCGATAGGATCAACACCCACTGCCTTCAGGGTATCTATGAGGGTGGGCGGAAACGGATTCGCTAAACGTTGGGTCTGATTCCGGTGGGGTTGGTGGAAAACCGCGCCATTTTCTGCCACAATGCCCTCAAATAGATGGCTATGGGGAAAAACTCGAAATAAATCATCGAGTTGTCGCCCCGTTACGAGGATTACGTGACCGCCACTGTTGCGGTAGCGTTCTAGAGACTCTAGGGTAGCGTTATCGACCGTTCCCTCCGTAGCCAGGGTGCCATCGTAGTCCGTTGCTATTACGCGATAGTGCATGTCGCTTTCTGTCCCGCGTCTGTCTTGATCAGTCTGTCCCTGTTTACCACACCTGACGGTTTCGCTGTACTATGACCATGACGACGCCAGTCCAGCGTAGTTCCCCAATTCTAGGGGGTTTTCTCTACCCCTTAGCCCACCGATCACCCGCTGCCAGAATTTTGGCACTGGCTACCGTGATGTTGGGCCTAGCCCTCAGCCCCCAGGGAGCAGGCATAGCCGAGGCAGCGACCCCAACTTCTCCAACGGACAGCGTGACAGCCCCCGCTTTTGCCCCTGGTCTAGACCCCAATCAAGATTTTCAGGTGAGCCCCAACGGCGACCTTGCCGATTCCCAGACCAAGCAAGACACCTCGCCCCCAGTGCCCCCAGTGCCTACCGCCATCCCAGAGGCCGTGGTGCCTTCCAATGAGGGGATTGTGGGCCTTTCCCCTGGCCCGGACGATAACCTGGGCATTGGGGTGCTGCAACCCCGCAACCTAGACTTTTTAGACCGGGCCGATTGGGAGGGCAATCCCCTCGCCTACGGTCGCTGGCTCCGTTCTGTGGCCCTGCCCCTCTATGTTGGCCCCGATGGGGAACACTGGGGCTGGATGGTCAATGGATGGCTAATCATCAACGGCTATGAGCCCATGGCTATTGGCCGCGATGCTAGCTTTTCCATGGTGCAGGCCCGGACGGGAATGTACAGTTTTCCAGTTTTAGAGCAGCGGCCCGATGGCTGGTTTCGTTTTCAATACACTCCTGCTGGTAGCGCTTGGGCTCACCGCGATCATCTGGAGGTGGGGGCCGTAGCCCTCGCCCTTCAACCCTGGGAAGACACCCTAGCCACGGCGGGGCAGGTTCGTTTTCGGCGGCATGGGCTGTCTCAATCGCTGCGAACGGAGCCCAGTGGTACGGCGTCTCTGCAAGCCCTGGTCGCCCCCAACAGCCGTATTCGCCCCCTGGCCATCGATGGCGACTGGATGCGAGTGGAGGTGACCCAACCCGTGCAGGGCTGCACGGCACTCCCTGGCCATACCACTGAAGCAGGCTGGCTGCGTTGGCGCGATGAGGCCACACAGGCTCTACTGGTTTGGGCGGCGGCTGTCGATTGTGCAGAGCCAGAGCCAGAGCCAGAATCAGAATCAGAATCAGAATAATTAGGAACGTTCGTTCATCGAACTAACACAGGCATAACGGTATTCCATGGGCGCTGCTTAACCCTTCTTAATCATTAAAAGTGGCGTTAAATACCATTGCGATTTGGGGACGGGTAAAACGGATACAGTTTAATATTTGAATGTTCGATGTAGACGCTTCATTCTGTATCGAATTAGTCAAAATAATCGACTTTGAGTACTGGTTAAATGCTGTATCTATCGTCTTCAATGAAGCGATGTTTCCTTGCAGGGTCAGGGTTTTAACTGAGTACACAAATCCCGACTTTCCTTAGCACAATGCTTGCCCTGGGCTCAAAAAAGACTAGCCCCCCTAGGGCTCAATTTATTTTTTGGCCAGAGATGGCTAGGGTTTAGGCGATTGAGTACCGTGCTAATCATTCAATCAATCCTATCGAACGGGTGTGGCAAGTCCGTAATAACCCCGTTGCTATAACTCTTTCAACGCCAAGCACCCAGCGTTACTCAAGCGCTGAAGTGAGCCTCTCTCAACGGCGGGCAATGTCCACGCTGGCTCGTTAAGCCTCTTTCCTACGACGCCTTGCCCAGTCCTTAGGAGCCTTTCAGATCTTGAGGTCAAAAGCGGTTCCTCCTCCTCCACCCCAGGACATCGCCTTTGGTCGCGACGAAGCGGTGCCGTGGTTGATGGGTTCCGCCCTCCTGATTTGAGGGCCACCCATCGGCCATTGGCGAAACATTGGGGTTGCCATCTCCCAGCCAGTTCCTCTGGTTGGCGGTGTCCACCCTACGACTGTCCCACTTATCCAGCCGCTATCGCACCCAACCCTACCTCCCCAAACCCATGACGCCACCGCCAGCCTCTGCCCTGACCTCCGCGCCCACCGCGACGCCCGATCTGGACATTACTCTGACTAAGACGAAAACTGTGGTTAAACCTGCGGGCGGTTGCGCTAGCACCTCTGGATGCAGCACGACGGAAACCGTCGATGGCCTCAGCGAGAGCATGAGAGCCCGGATTGACAAGCACCCCTGCTATAGCGAAGCGGCCCACCATCACTATGCCCGGATGCACGTTGCGGTGGCCCCGGCCTGCAATATTCAGTGCAACTACTGCAACCGCAAGTATGACTGCGCCAACGAGAGCCGTCCTGGGGTGGTGAGCGAACTGCTGACCCCGGAAGAAGCCGCCCACAAGGTACTCGTCGTAGCGGGCAAAATCCCCCAGATGACGGTGCTGGGCATTGCTGGCCCTGGCGACCCCCTGGCGAATCCCGAAAAAACCTTCCGCACCTTTGAGCTCATTGCCGAGCACGCCCCCGACATTAAGCTTTGCCTCTCCACCAATGGCCTGATGCTGCCGGACTATGTGGATCGGATCAAGGCCCTGAACGTGGATCACGTCACGATCACCATTAATATGATCGACCCGGAAATTGGGGCCAAAATCTACCCCTGGGTGCACTATCGCCGTAAGCGCTACCGGGGCATTGAGGGGGTTCGCATCCTCCGCGAACGGCAGATGGAAGGGTTGCAGGCCCTGAAGGAAGCGGACATTCTTTGCAAAGTGAACTCGGTGCTGATTCCCGGCATCAACGATGAGCACATGCCCGAGGTGAACGCCGCTATTCGGGAACGGGGAGCCTTTTTACACAACATCATGCCCCTGATTTCTGCCCCAGAGCACGGCACCTACTTTGGCCTGAACGGGCAGCGCGGCCCAAAACCGAAGGAACTTAAGGCGGTGCAGGACAAGTGCTCTGGCAATATGAAGCTGATGCGCCATTGCCGCCAGTGTCGGGCCGATGCGGTGGGTCTGCTAGGGGAAGACCGCAGCCAGGAATTCACCAAACAGAAGTTCATGGAAATGCCCGTGGACTATAGCCTGGAAACCCGCCAAGCCGTTCACCTCAGCATTGAGCAGGAGCGGGCCGCCGTGGCCGCCAAGCGCCAATCCGCCGCCCGTGTTCCTGGCACGCTGTCGGAAAGTTCCCCCAAGGTTCTCGTGGCTGTGGCCACCAAGGGCGGCGGCATTGTGAACCAGCACTTCGGCCACGCCAAGGAATTCATGATTTACGAGGTAGACGCTGCCGAGGCCAAGTTCGTGAGCCATCGCAAAGTGGCGGACTACTGCCAGGGCGGCTACGGCGAAGAGGCCATGCTGCAAGGCATCATCGACACCATTTCCGATTGCAAAGCCGTCCTGGCGGCCAAGATTGGCCCTTGCCCCAGCAAGCAACTGCACCAAGCGGGTCTGGTGGTGATGGAAGACTACGACGTGATCGAAACCGTTGCCCGCCGCTTCTACGACCAGCATGTGCTGAAGCGATAGACCCTCACCCCTAGCCCCTCTCCCACGGGGAGAGGGGAACCGGAATTGCCCGACTCCCGACTCCCGATTCCCGACTCCCGCCCCCCCATTCCCCTACTCCGCCATGGTTATTTATCTCGACAACAACGCAACCACCCGCACCGATCCCGATGTGTTGGCGGCGATGCTGCCCTACCTAAGCGAGCTATACGGCAATCCCTCATCTATGCACAGCTTTGGCGGCCAAGTGGGGATGGTGATTGAAGGGGCGCGTGAACAGGTCGCCCAATTGCTAGGGGCCGAGCCGACGGAGATTCTCTTCAATAGCTGCGGCAGCGAAGGCAACAACACCGCCATCCATGCCGCCCTAGCCGCCCAGCCCGACAAGCGCCACCTTGTGACCACAGCGGTGGAACACCCGGCCATCCTGGAAGTGTGCAAGCACTTGGAAAAGAAGGGCTATACCGTCACCTACCTATCGGTGAACGAGCGGGGTGAGCTGGATTTGGCAGAACTGGAAGCGGCCATGACCGGCGGCACTGCCCTCGTCACCACGATGGTGGCCAACAACGAAACCGGGGTGATTTTTCCAGTGGAGCAGGTGGGTGAAATCGCCAAAGCCTATGGAGCCACCTTCCATGTGGATGCCGTGCAGGCGGTGGGCAAACTCCCCGTCAATCTCGCTAGCAGCACCATCGATATGCTCACCCTGTCCGGCCACAAACTGCACGCCCCCAAGGGTATCGGTGCCCTGTATGTACGTAAAGGCTTCCGCTTCCGGCCCTTTTTACTCGGCGGACACCAAGAGCGCGGTCGTCGAGCTGGAACCCACAACGTCCCCGGCATTGTGGCCCTGGGCAAAGCGGCGGAACTGGCCCAGCTTAACCTAGCCCACACCCGGCGCGAGGCCGAACTGCGGGACATGCTGGAGTACGGCATTCTAGCCACCATCCCCGAGACCGTGGTCAACGGCGGCGGCGCGGCACGACTGCCCAATACGACCAACATCGGCTTCAAATACATCGAAGGGGAAGCCATCCTATTCATGCTCAACAAGTACGGCATCTGCGCCTCCTCTGGTTCCGCCTGCACCTCCGGCAGCCTCGACCCCTCCCATGTCCTCACCGCCATGGGCCTGCCCTACACCATCCTGCACGGTTCCATCCGGTTCAGCCTGTCCCGCTACACCACCGAAGCCGAGATCCGCGCCGTTCTCAACGTCATGCCCGACATCGTAGACCGCCTGCGGGCCATGTCCCCCTTCAACAACGACCAAGCTGAGTGGTTGCAAGAGCGAGATTTGGCTGTTGCGACCTAGGGGAGATGGTGAGGTAGCGAGATGGCGAGATAGCGAGGCCAGAAAGCCCCCCCCCTTCACCACCCCACCACCCCACCACCCCACCACCCTGCCTCACCATCCACCCCTCACCCCCCGAAAACACCATGTGGGACTACTCTGAAAAAGTACTGGAACTCTTCTACAATCCCCTCAATCAGGGCACCATTGAAGACCCAAATCAGCCCGATGTGGCAGTGGTGTTTGGGGAAGTGGGCAGCATTGCCTGTGGCGATGCCCTACGCTTACACCTCAAGATTCAGCCTTCCACAGACAGCATTTTAGAGGCTCGATTTCAGACCTTTGGTTGTACCAGCGCGATTGCGTCCTCCTCAGCGTTGACGGAAATTATCAAGGGCAAAACCCTCGACGAAGCGCTGAATATCACCAACCACGACATCGCTGACTTCCTGGGTGGATTGCCCGAAGCCAAAATGCACTGCTCGGTGATGGGGCAAGAAGCCTTGGAGGCCGCCATTTACAACTATCGCGGCATCACAATTGAAGCCCACGATGATGATGAAGGCAGTCTCGTTTGTGCCTGTTACGGTATTACCGAAAAGAAAATTCGGCGGGCCATTGCTGAAAACGATCTAGATACCGTTGAACAAGTCACCAACTATGTAAAAGCAGGTGGTGGCTGCGGATCTTGTTTAGCCAATATCGAAGACCTGATTTTGGATGTAAAACAATCCGTTGAAACCGTTAAGGTCGCCGCAGAATTAGCTGTTGAACAGAAGCAACGAAGTCAGAATACAGCCCATCATTGGTCAGGTGTTAAAGATTCAGGCGATCCAGAATTAGTCACCATTCCTGTCCTCACCAATTTGCAAAAGATCATGATGATCCAAACCGTTTTGGATCAAGAAATTCGGCCCATCCTCCTAGCCGATGGCGGCGATTTACAACTGCACGATGTAGATGGGAATCGAGTCCTGGTTAAGTTACAAGGAGCCTGTGGTTCCTGTGCCAGCAGCACTGACACCTTGAAGTACGCCATTGAGGCCAAGTTGAAGGATTTGGTATTGCCGTCCCTTGTTGTTGAAGCGATTTGAGGCTGATTGCTGGAGTGGTGCATTCGCGAAGCAATGCTCCCTACGTTGACTCACAACCTTTCCCCCCATGCATCCCCTATTTATTCCCCATGCCGGACGGGATCCTCCGGCCCGCTTCATCTTTCTTTACCCCAGGCCCTCGCCTGACTCCCGATCCGAGATAACGAGCGTTTCCTTCCCGATCTGAATTCAAAACCTAGGAGAAATCTCCCCATGCGACAGATTGCATTTTACGGAAAAGGCGGTATTGGTAAATCCACGACCTCCCAAAACACCCTGGCTGCCATGGCTGAAAAAGGGCAACGGATTATGATTGTGGGCTGCGACCCCAAGGCTGATTCCACCCGCCTGATGCTACACAGCAAGGCCCAAACTTCCGTGCTACAACTGGCGGCTGAACTCGGTGCCGTTGAAGATGTGGAACTGGATCAAGTACTGCAAACGGGCTATCGCGGCGTTAAGTGTGTTGAATCTGGTGGCCCAGAACCCGGCGTTGGCTGTGCAGGTCGGGGCATCATTACCGCCATCAATTTCCTAGAGGAAGAAGGAGCCTATGAAGACCTCGATTTCGTTTCCTACGACGTACTTGGAGACGTGGTTTGTGGCGGTTTTGCCATGCCCATTCGGGAAGGCAAAGCCCAGGAAATCTACATCGTGGTTTCTGGTGAAATGATGGCCATGTATGCGGCTAACAACATCGCCCGTGGTGTCCTCAAGTATGCCCAATCCGGTGGTGTACGTTTGGGTGGTCTCATTTGTAACAGCCGAAATACTGACCGGGAAGTTGAGTTGATTGAAGCTCTGGCTGCTAAGCTCAATACCCAAATGATTCACTTTGTGCCCCGCGACAACATCGTACAACACGCCGAACTGCGCCGCATGACGGTAAATGAGTACGCCCCTAGCAGTAAGCAGGCTGAGGAATATGCTCAACTGGCCGACAAGATTATCAACAACAAAAAACTTACCATTCCTACTCCCATCTCCATGGATGAACTGGAAGAACTGTTGATTGAATTCGGCATTTTGGATGGCGACGAAGAGTATCAAAAAGCCCTCGCCTCTGACAAGGCTGCTGTTGCTGTTTAGAACACCTTGATCTAGATCCTGGGGTTCCTTTTGGGAAGTTTAAGTCTCCATATTCTCGGCAGAATTCTGGTTTTTACCCCGACTAAATGACCAGATTCCAGGATGATGAACTAGCTGCTAAAACCTCAAACTTACCCTGGCAAAACCCTAGGATCTTTGAACTAAATCCAAGACCCACGTTACCCTATCTGAGAGGGCATCATGACTACCGTAGAAGACAGAAAAGCGCTGATTCAGGAGGTTCTAGAAGCCTATCCTGTAAAGGCGAAAAAGCTTCGGGCTAAGCACCTTGATGTTCATGCCGAAGGTGAATCTGACTGTGGTGCAAAGTCCAACAAAAAGTCCGTTCCCGGCGTGATGACAACCCGTGGCTGTGCCTTTGCAGGGGCCAAAGGGGTGGTTTATGGGCCAATTAAGGACATGGTTCACCTCAGCCATGGGCCTGTGGGTTGTGGCTACTATTCCTGGGCCGGTCGCCGTAATTATTATGTGGGCACTACCGGGGTAGATAGCTTTGGTACGATGCAGTTCACTTCCGATTTCCAAGAGCGCGATATCGTTTTTGGGGGTGACAAAAAGCTGACCCAACTGATTGACGAAGTAGAAGATCTCTTCCCCCTCAACCAGGGCGTCACGATTGAATCGGAATGTCCTGTAGGGCTGATTGGGGATGATATTGAAGCCGTTGCCCGTGTCAAGGCTAAGGATACTGGTAAGCCCGTTATTCCGGTGCGCTGCGAAGGATTCCGGGGCGTTTCCCAATCCCTAGGCCACCACATTGCTAACGACACCGTGCGCGACTGGGTGTTGCCCAAGGCCGATGAATATCGCAAACTGCCCGAAGGGTTTGAACCCAGTCCCTACGATGTCAATATCATCGGTGATTACAACATCGGTGGAGATGCTTGGCCTAGCCGCAAACTGCTGGAGGCCATGGGTCTGCGGGTGTTGTGTCACTTTTCTGGTGATGGCACCTTTAACGAAGTGGTGATGACCCCCCTGGCTAAACTCAATCTCATCCACTGCTATCGGTCGATGAACTACATTTGCCGATTCATGGAAGAAAAGTATGGCATTGGCTGGCTAGAGTACAACTTCTTTGGCCCCACCCAAATTGCCAAGTCCCTGCGAAAAATCGCCGGACAGTTTGACGAAATGATTCAGGCCAAGGCGGAAAAAGTTATCGCCGCCAATCAGGCTCGAATGGATCAAATTATCGCCAAGTATCGGCCTCGCTTAGAAGGCAAAACCGTCATGATTATGGTGGGTGGTTTGCGTCCTCGCCACGTCATTCCTGCCTTTGAAGATCTGGGCATGAATGTGATCGGTACGGGCTATGAATTTGGCCATGGCGATGACTATAAACGCACCCTCGACTATGTGAAAGATGGCACCGTCATTTACGACGATGTGAGCGGCTATGAGTTTGAAGAATTTGCCAAACAACTCAAGCCCGATCTGATCGCTTCTGGGGTGAAAGAGAAGTACGTCTTCCAGAAAATGGCTGTTCCGTTCCGCCAAATGCACTCCTGGGATTACTCTGGCCCCTACCACGGCTATGAGGGCTTTGAAGTCTTTGCCCGTGACATGGATTTGGCCATTAACAACCCCACCTGGGGCCTGGTGAAAACCCCTTGGGAAACCGCCTAGCCATTTTGATAGGGGCGCACCACTATGTGCCCCTATGCCCCTGAACCTAACCCGACCCACCCATCGCCACCTCCCCATAAGGAGAGCATCATGACTGACAATCTTGACAACACAATTCCGACCCCCTGCGGCACCGAAGACCCAGGCCGAGTTAAGGATCACTTTGAGCTATTCCAAACCGAAGAATATAAGGAGTTGTTCGCCTATAAGCGCCAGTTTGAGGGTGCCCATAGCCACGAAAAAATTGCAGAAGTTGAAGCATGGACAAAGACCTGGGAATACCGGGAAAAGAACTTTGCCCGTGAAGCCCTCACCGTTAACCCCGCCAAAGCGTGCCAGCCGTTGGGTGCCCTGTTTGTAGCCGCCGGATTTGAAGATACCCTACCCTATAGCCACGGTTCCCAGGGCTGTGTGGCTTATTTCCGCAGCCACCTCACCCGCAACTACAAAGAACCCTTCCAGGCTGTTTCCTCCTCCATGACGGAAGATGCAGCGGTATTTGGGGGGCTCAGTAACCTCAAGGCTGGTCTAGAAAATGCCTACACCCTCTACAAACCTAAAATGATTGCCCTCTGCACTACCTGCATGGCCGAGGTCATTGGGGATGACTTAGGAGCGTTTATTACGACCTCCAAGAATGAAGGACACATTCCAGAAGATTTTCCGGTGCCCTATGCCCATACGCCTAGTTTTGTGGGTTCCCATATCACGGGTTACGACAATATGCTGAAGGGCATTTTGGTGGCGCTAACCAAGGACAAAAAAGCTGAAACTACCAACGGAAAATACAACTTCAACCTCGGCTTTGATCCCTACGTAGGCAACACCCGTGAACTAAAGCGAATCCTTGATCTCTTCGGTATTGACTACACCATTCTATCCGACAATTCCGATGCCTTTGATTCTCCCAATACGGGCGAATTCAAAATGTATAACGGGCTAACCACCCTAGAGGATGCGGCGGATAGCATCAATGCGGAAGGAAGTTTCTTCTTCCAGAAATACACGACGCCTAAGAGTCAGGAATTTCTGGCTAAGGAAGGGGGGCAAAAAACCTACAATTTCCGGCCCTTTGGGATTCGGGGCACCGATGAGTTCTTGATGAACCTATCGACTATTACGGGCAAGCCTATTCCGAAGGAATTGCAAGTGGAGCGGGGACGGGCTATTGATGCCATGACCGATTCTCAATCCTGGGTGCATGGCAAGCGGGTTGCGGTCTACGGCGATCCGGATTATGTGATTACCTTGATCAACCTGCTGCTGGAATTTGGTGCTGAGCCCGTTCACGTTTTAATTGGTACCCAAAACGAAGCCTTTGAGGCCGAAGCCCGCGAATTTTTGGCCACCAGCCCCTACGGCAAAGAGGCCACCGTTTGGTGCAACAAAGATCTGTGGCACCTGCGCTCCCTACTGTTCACGGAGCCTGTGGATCTTTTGATTGGGAACTCCTACGGTAAGTTTCTCTCCCGCGATACAGGCATTCCCTTGCTGCGCATTGGCTATCCAATCTTTGATCGCCATCATATGCACCGCTACGCCACCCTTGGCTACCAGGGGGCTCTGAACCAGATTACCTGGTTGGTGAATGCCTTCCTAGAAGAAGCCGATGCGAAGACTGGCGTTGTCGGTCAAGATATCTCCTTCGACCTGATTCGCTAACGATGTTGATGGATGGGTGGATACGTCGTTTATCTATCCGCCCATTCCATTTTTACTCCCGTTCTAACCTCCTAATGAACTTAATTTTTTGCGATGAAACTTCCTGACACTATAGAACTCGACTCTCCTCCCGTATTTGATTTGGGTGATCGGGTGCGGGTGCTAAAGGTAATCCGTAACGATGGCACTTTTCCCGGCAAAAATATCGGGGAAAAGCTGGCCGAAAAAGACGATATTGGCTATGTCATTGGCATCGGCACCTACCTACAACGAGCCTATATTTACTCGGTTCATTTTCTAGAAAGTAACCAAGTTGTGGGCTGTCTTAGTATTGAACTCGAACGTGCCGAAGACCTTGCTCCCCTGATTGCCCAAACTGAATGATAAGCCCCATGACCCTCACTCACCGCCCTAGCCTTGATCTCCTAGCCCCACTCCGTCGCTGGATTGATCAATTAGCCATACCCAATCGTCGATTTGCCCACCTAGTTTGTCGCCTTATTCCCTGCTGTTGTCCCTTCGAGCGGGATGTCACCATTTTGGGCCGCACGTTCCACATTCCTGCGATGTGCAAACTCAACCCGTTGTACGACGAATTTGTGGCCCTGCGTTTTCGATCTTTGACCTATCTCACTGATGTTTGCGGTGAAGATGTAACCCAATATATCTGTTAAAGAACAGTTTGGAGCTTTGAACTTTGAATTCATATTCTTAAGCAAGGCTTCAAAAATAAGGTGAACTTTGGGAAATAGTTTCCCTCACTGTGGGCAGTGCCCACCCTACTTCGCCGATTCTAGAATGAAGTGCAACACCTAGAAGCTTCCCGTAGAGGGGCT
>JBBAWV010000061.1:0-26546 GCA_040396995.1 Nodosilinea sp.
CAGAATGGGGCTGTTGCAGAATGGGGCTGTTGCAGAATGGGGCTGTTGCAGAATGGGGCTGTTGCAGAATGATTGAAGGTTGGGGGTTTTTGATGTCGGATCGCACGATGGCTAGGTTCATATCGTGGGGATTTGCCCTAGTCCGTTGGGGGCTAGCCCTGTCCATCATCGGCCTCATTTGGGAGGCTCCGGCCCTAGCCAGCGAGTGGTTGCCTGTCACCCCTCCTGACCTAGAGCAGCAGTTCATTGATGTCGCCTCTATCCAAACCCTGCCGGAAGGAACGGTACAGGTGCGCAGCCTCTACCAAAACCAACGACAGCAGCCCACCCAGCGCACCACCTACACCACGGAATATCGGTGCCAGGAACGGCTGTTTCGAGACGTGGACTACAACGGCAAACCGGGCGACTTAACTTGGCATTCGGTCGAGGGCGATCCCCTCAATGCCCAAACCCTGGACTATGTCTGTGCCCAAGGAGGTCAGGCTTCGACCACGGCACCCGTACCCTCCGAGGCCAAAAACTGACGGAAATCCTCGTCCCGCTGGCTGAGCTTGGCCCAAGCCACCCCCTGATCCTTGGCCCAGTTGACCCAGGCAGCACAGGCGGGGCGCTCGGTGGCATAGTGTCCGGCGTCAATCAGGACGATGCCGCGATCACGGGCCTCCTGGAACTGGTGGAATTTGCAGTCTGCCGTGAGGTAAGCCTGGGCCCCGGTTTTGGCCACGGCACCCAAAAAGCTGGCTCCCGATCCGCCCAACACCGCAAGGCGCTGAATGGGTTGTTGAAGATCGACCGCAGGGGAATAGATTAACCGGGGCGGAGCTAGGGTGCGCTGAATGGTGGTCAACAGGTCTTGCAGAGACAGGGCCGGGTTTAAATCCCCCACTCGGCCATAGCCCACCTCTGGCTGGGTGGGCACCACGGGTTCCGGGTTGTGGAGGGGGAGAACTTGAGCCAGGGTATCTGCCGTACCGCCATCCACTTGATCAAAGTTGGTGTGGGCGCTATAGATCCCAACCCCGTGGGTGATGGATTGGTAGACCATCTGCCCCACTGGGTCGCCCTGGGTAATCGATTTCAGCGGACTAAACATCAGCGGATGGTGGGCCAAGATCAGGTTCACCGCTGTGCCCTGCTGCCGGAGCGCCAAGGCTTCCTCCATAACGGCCAGGGTGGGGGTGAGGCAAATCAGGACGTGGGCCGGATGATCGAGCCCCCCCGCCTCCACCTGCCAGCCACAGTTATCCCAGCTTTCTTGCCATTGGGGGGGTGCCCAGGCTTCTAGACGCTGGATGAGGTCGGCGACGGTGATCGGGGTGCCCATGGTAAAACCGCAGAAACGTTAGCAACGGGCCAGTTCTAAACGGCCAGACCCACCGGACAGGCGACATTGGTACCACCGAGGCCACAGTAGCCACCGGGGTTTTTGGCCAAATATTGCTGGTGATAGGCTTCGGCGTAGTAGAACGCTGGGGCGTCTAGAATTTCGGTGGTGATGGTGCCGTAGCCCGCCGCCGATAGCGCCTGTTGGTAGAGATGCTTGGAGGATGCTGCCAACCGCTTTTGGTCTGGCGAGTAGGTGTAGATTCCAGAGCGGTACTGGGTGCCCACATCGTTGCCCTGGCGCATTCCCTGGGTGGGGTTGTGGCTTTCCCAGAACACCTTCAGCAGTTGTTCGTAGCTCACCACCTGGGGATCAAAAACCACCAAAACCACCTCGTTATGGCCCGTCAGGCTAGAGCACACCTCTTGATAGGTGGGGTTGGGGGTATAGCCCGCCGCATAGCCCACCGCCGTGGTGTAGACGCCCTCTTGCTGCCAAAATTTGCGCTCGGCTCCCCAAAAGCAACCGAGGCCAAACATCGCCGTTTCCATCCCAGCCGGGAACGGGGGCTGGAGGGCATGGCCATTGACGTAGTGTTGACTCGGTACCGACATGGGGGTAGGACGTCCCGGCAGGGCGTCTTGGGGAGAGGGCATTTCCGTCTTTTTGCCTTTACCTAAGCCAAAGAAAACCATAGATGTTTCTGGAGTGCTACTTACCATCTACGCTTACTATAGGCTAAGTTTCCCAGGGATGGCTTCGATAACCCAACGTGGATCTGCACCAGCTACACCAAGCCCTACAGCAACCTCCCAGTGCCCTTGGCCTGTTGCCCGAATGGGGGAGACTGCGGCCCCAGTTTCACCTGCAATGGGTCGCGGAAACTGGGTCTACCAACCAAGATTTGATGGCCCAGATGACGGCGGGGGCGGCGGCGGGATCGGTCTTAATCGCAGGTACCCAGCAGGCTGGACGGGGGCAATGGGGTCGAGCGTGGCAGTCGGGCCGGGGGGGGCTGTATCTTTCCCTCGGACTGCGACCAGAGATGACGGTGCAGCGCAGCCTCTACCTCACCCTAGCGAGTGCCTGGGGGTTGGCAACTAGTCTCAGCAACCTAGGCATTCCGGTGCAGGTGAAATGGCCCAACGATCTCGTGGTGGAGGGCCGCAAACTGGGGGGCATTTTAGTAGACACGCGGGTACAGGGGGATCGCATTCCGGTGTCCGTAGTCGGTCTAGGGTTGAACTACAGCAACCCGGTGCCCCCCACGGGTATTTCGCTCCAGCAGATCTTGGCCTGTCCCCAGGCGGCGGCACATCTGACCGAGCGATCTACCCACCTCAGCAGCCTAGAGAACCTCGCCGCCGTGGCGCTCTACGGGCTGATGCAGGGCTATCACCTGTGGCAAACCCAGGGCGATCTGGCCTTTTTAACCCGCTATCAGCAGCACATGAGTCATTTAGGTCGGGCGGTTGTCATTGGCCAAAACCAGGGCACGGTGACAGGGATCGCGCCCTCCGGGAACCTGAAAGTGCAGATCCCGTCTGATTCGGCTGGGATCTTCCTAGCGGTGGAGGTTAAACCCGGTGAAGTCACTTTAGGCTACAATGCGTAGCGATTGGCAGGTGGTACCATCCGAAACCTGTTTTTATCCACCGTTGTCTTGAATCCAACGTTTTCCCCACGTAGTCTTTTCCCCCACGTAAGCTAGCCCATGCAACCTCCGGTTCCACCCCCCAATGCAGCGGCCATCGTCATTCCTGAGCCTGCCTCTGCGCCGATCATGGCCGAGAGTTTGCTGACCCCGGCCCCAGCCCCCAGCGCAACGGTGGGCACCCCAGCCGCTAGCCCAGAACTGAGCCCCAGTTCGGCGGTCACCCCCGGCCCCAGGATGGCCCCTGCCACACCCAGCCCCGCGATTCCCCGTGCCGCAGATCTGGTTGTTCCTGGGCAAGTTGCCGCCGATGAATCGGTGCCCGCAGGCTACAACAGTGTTTTTATCGACCCCACGGGCTACAACGTTGGAGCAACGGAAGCTCCGGCGACGCCTAGTGTGGTGTTTTCTGAGCGGGCAACGGGCTGCCAAATCACGGTGGCTGGCGGACAAACCGCCTCACGTTGTGGCACCGCCTCTGCAACCATCCCTGGATCTGGCATTGCCGCCACACCCAACGGTGCCCTAACGGCCACGGGTTCCTTGGTGGGAGGATCGCGGTTGCCTACCGGGCCAGTGACCGTTAGCCCCCGTGGCATGAGCCTCAACAGCACCATGGTGGTCAGTCGTACCGCCCTGAATGATCGAATTCGCCCCCTCAATATCCTGCGGCGGGGTAACGAAGAATTTGTCTTTCCCCTCTCGATTCCAGCGCCGATTTCTTCCGTTTTTGGCTGGCGGATGCACCCCATTCACCAAACCTGGCGGTTCCACTCTGGTACGGATATCGCCGCCCCTATGGGCACCCCCGTCCTGGCGACCCAGGCCGGACGGGTGGCGGTGGCAGGCTCCTTAGGGGGCTACGGGTTGACGGTGATTTTGCGCCACGGTGACGGCAACCTAGAGTCCCGTTACGCCCACTTGGCTCAAATTGCGGTGCGCTCTGGAGAATGGATTGAGCAGGGTGAGGTGATCGGCCTGGTGGGCAGTACCGGAACGTCCACTGGCCCCCACCTGCACTTTGAGGTAAGGCAATTGACGGGCGACGGCTGGGTGGCGATGGATCCTGGCGAAGTGCTGGAGTACGGTATTGCTAACCTGATGAACATCATCAACCATCCGATGGCGGCGCTAGGGCAAGGTACCGCTAACCCCACCGAGGCCAGCACCGCCGATTCTCCAGATACCCCGGTGGACTACCCCTACCGTCCGGCCCAGCCCAACGCCAGCTAATGTATCTGAGATAAGGCTTAATCTGAAACCTTTAGGCGATCTTAATTAGGCGACCCATGGCCTTTACGCGCAGCTACCCAATTCGGTTTCAGGATACCGATGCAGCGGGGGTGGTTTATTTTGCCCGTGGCCTTGCCCTTTGCCATGCCGCCTACGAAGACTCCCTTCAGGCCGCTGGGGTGGATGTCAGAACCTTTTTTAGCCCCACAGATTCCTTAGCCTACCCGATTGTCCACACCAGCATGGACTACCACCGCCCCCTCTATTGCGGGGATTTGGTCACCATTACCCTACGTCCTACGCAATTGGAGGAGGCCAGTTTTGAGGTCGCCTACCACCTCTATCGTGAGACCGAGACCGGGGCCGACCGTCTCCTAGCCGCCGCTCTCACCCGTCATGTGTGCATCGAGCCCCAGCCTCGTCGCCGTCATCCGCTGCCCGTGGAGATGGTGCAGTGGCTTCAAACCTGGGGCGCGGCCTAGTCGGATACAATCAAGCTGTTTTTCAACGGGGGTGAGGATGATCGAACTGGAGTCTAGCCGTTGGCAAGAATGGCTGTTCGTAGGTGGTTATGTCTCGTTTTTGGTCATCATTGCCTGGTTAGCGGTGGGGCCAAAGCGTTAAACCGTTGGCAAGCGTCGCTAAATAGCCTACGATGTCGCGTCCCAAACCCAGTTCAGATAGATTACTCAGGCTTCAGCGCTTCAATTAAGGTATTCGGAATCACCGCATCGTCCCAGGCGGGGGGCTCCTCGCCCAAGCGCACAATCACCAGATCGTAGGAGGGCAAAACGTACACTTTCTGATGGTGATGGCCGTCCAGGTAAAACGCCTTGGGATCGAGAAAGGGGGCCGAGGAGGCCGAGTTCACGTTTGGGTAGTCGGGGGTGCGGGCTTTAATCCACAGGTGCATCCCGTAGGTGGGTTCCAGGGGCGACTCCTGCCGCATTTTGGCGATCCAATCCGCCGGAATTACCTGACGATCACCCACCTTGCCTTGGCGTAGAAACAGGTGCCCCACCCGCAGCCAGTCCGTAGCCATAGCAAAGAAACAGCAAAACGCCTTGGCGCTGCCCCCCGGTCGATCCATCCACAAAAAGGTGTCTTCTGCCTCCAGGGGTTGCCATAGGCGGCTAGAGAGATAGTCTCCCCAGGGTTCGCCCGTGGCGGCTTCCAGCACAAAGGCCAACAGTTGGGAATTGACGTTGTTGTACTCGTACACCTGGCCGGGGGGCTGAACCTGGGGAATCGACAGGGCAAAGCGGCGCAGGTTCGAGCCACCGTAGAGTTTCACCAAGTCAGACCCTAGAGAATCGGTACGGTCATCGTTGCGTAGACCCGACTTCATATAGATCAAGTCCTCTAGGGTAATATCCCCACGGGGATCGTCGGCCCACTCCGGCAGGTAGTCCCCCACGCGATCCGTTAGGGCGTTGATATGTCCCTCTGCCAAAGCCACGCCAATCATCAAGCCCAGCAGGTTTTTGGTCATCGACATACCGTTGACCGGACTCCCTGGCCCGTGCCCCTGCCAGTAGCGCTCGAAAATGAGGCGATCTCGATGCAGAATCAGCAGTGCCACGGAGTTTTGGGCCTCCGCAAAAGCCGCCACTTCTTCCAATACCTCCGGGGACAGTTCTCCTGGTTCTGCCGTCGGCGCAACCACTGTCCAGGGTGGTGGCGTGGGGTTTCCCGGCACCGGATAGCGGGGCCGATACCAATCGACGCTGGTGGCGGGTCGGTTGGGATAACTCAGGGATCGCGTCCACAATCGCCAATCCACGCGGCTAGCTAGAAGCCCTAGGATGCCTAGAACAACGATTCCGACCCCTGCTACAGCTTTAAGCCCAAGATGCTGCATAGAACACAGTCTTTGAACGAAGAATTTACTAGAGTACCCACAATTTGGCGATGCCAATCACCTCGGTTACTTGGCGATGGGAACCGACAACTTGTGCGCTCTGCCCTGTAGGCCGACCTACAGTGATACTCTAATAAAAAGATAAGGCGTTGGGGTTGGCCGGGGGTTTCCTTGGTTAGGCCACGCTTGATGCGGCAGGTTATGCTTCGTGCGCCTGTTGCCACTAGTAGGGTTAAGAGAGTTGCAAGTTAACTATGTACAATCCAAGTGTGAGCGGCGGCAACGCCAGCAGCCTCGCTGGTAGCCGTCTATTTTTATACGAGGTGCAGGGCCTGCGCCAGAATGCAGAAACCGATAAGATGAGCAACCCCATTCGCAAGAGTGGCAGCGTCTTCATCACGGTGTCCTACAGCCGTATGAACCAAGAAATGCAGCGGATTACCCGCATGGGCGGCAAAATTGTCAGCATCCGCCCCATGGAAACGGTGGGAGCCATCGCCAACGCCACCCCGACGGTAATTGAGTCAGCGCCTGTGACCCCTGACCCCACAGCAAAGCCCATGACCCAAGCTACCCCCAAGGCCTCCAAGGCCGATGTTCCTGTCAACATCTATAAGCCCAATTCCCCCTATGTGGGCAAGGTGCTGTCCAACGAGCCCCTTGTCGGCGAGGGTGGTCTCGGCATCGTTCAACACATCACCTTCGACCTGTCCGAGGGCGACCTCCACTACGTCGAAGGCCAGAGTATCGGCATCATCCCCGAAGGCACCGATGCCAACGGCAAGCCCCACAAGCTGCGCCTCTACTCCATCGCCTCCACCCGCCACGGCGACCACATGGATGACAAAACCGTCTCCCTCTGCGTGCGCCAGTTGGAATACAAGAGCCCTGAATCCGGCGAAACCGTCTACGGCGTTTGCTCCACCTACCTGTGCAACATTGAACCCGGTGCCAAGGTGAAAATCACGGGCCCCGTAGGCAAGGAAATGCTGCTACCCGACGATCCCGATGCCACCATCATCATGCTGGCCACCGGGACGGGGATCGCGCCCTTCCGCGCCTACCTGTGGCGGATGTTTAAGGAAGCTGAGCGCAAGGCCAACTCCGACTACCAGTTCAAGGGCTTGGCGTGGCTGATCTTTGGTGTGCCCTACACCCCCAACATCCTTTACAAGGAAGAGTTGGAAGCCATCCAAAACGAATACCCCGACAACTTCCGCCTCACCTACGCCATCAGCCGCGAACAGCAAAACGCTGAGGGTGGCCGGATGTACATCCAGCACCGAGTCGCCGAGCACGCCGCTGACCTGTGGCAACTGATGCAGAAGCCCAACACCCACACCTATATGTGCGGTCTCAAGGGTATGGAAGACGGCATCGACGAAGGCATGTCCGCCGAAGCCAGCAAGCACGGTGTGGACTGGATTGAATTCCGCAGGCAGATGAAGAAAGAACACCGCTGGCACGTCGAAACCTACTAGGGTTTGCAGACCCTCACCCCCAGCCCCTCTCCCGTGGGGAGAGGGGAGCCAGAAACCAACTCAAAGTCCCTCTCCCAGATTGGGAGAGGGATTTAGGGTGAGGGCAAACTGTCAGCAAGACAACTTACTTTTTAATTTGATGGTCTAAGGGAAGGGGGAAACGCCTTCCTTTTTTATTGGCTCCCGTCTCCCTTTACAATTGGAGGCAGAGCGCGTTGTTGGGGGTATAGAACTTTGGGTATCAACGTTGGGCTGTTAGGGTTAGGCACGGTGGGGTCAGGCACCGCCAAGATTCTTCTGGATCCAGAGGGTCGTCACCCGCTGCTGCGCCACATTACCCTCGCCAAGGTGGGGGTGCGAACCCTCGACAAGCCCCGTAGCGTTGAGATCCCCGCCGATTGCCTAACGATTGACCTAGAGAGTATCGTCACCGATCCCGCTGTGGATGTGGTGGTAGAAGTCTTGGGTGGCCTGGAACCAGCCCGCACCTTAATTTTGAAGGCCATTGCTAACGGCAAGCACGTTGTAACCGCCAACAAAGCGGTGATTGCCCGCTACGGCCATGAAATTTTCACCGCCGCCAACGAAGCCGGGGTCTACGTTCTGTTAGAAGCGGCGGTGGGGGGTGGCATTCCCGTCATTCAGCCCCTTAAGCAAGCCCTAGGGGTGAACCGGATTCAGGCCGTCACCGGGATCATCAACGGCACCACCAACTACATCCTCAGCCGGATGCAGCAGGAGGGCGGCGACTTTGAGCCGATCCTGGCCGATGCCCAGCAGTTGGGCTATGCCGAAGCTGATCCCTCCGCCGATGTGGACGGGCTGGATGCCGCCGACAAGATTGCCATCCTAGCCTCCCTCGCCTTTGGGGGCCGAATTAAATTGTCCGAGGTTTACAGCGAAGGGATTCGCCAGGTTTCCGCCGCCGATATTACCTACGCCAACCGTCTAGGATTTGTGATCAAGCTCTTGGCCATTGCCCGTCGCCACGTCCGATCCCCTGGCGAAGATAGCGTTGAAGAACTGGAACTGCGCGTCCATCCCACCCTGGTTCCAGAATCTCACCCGTTGGCCTCGGTCAACAACGTATACAACGCCATTGTGGTCGAAGGCGATCCCATCGGTCAGGTGATGTTCTTTGGGCCGGGGGCCGGGGAAGGGCCAACCGCCAGCGCTGTCGTGTCCGACATTGTGAGTATCGCTGCCACCCTGGTTTCGGGCCAAGGCCGCGAGGTGACGCCCAAAACCGCTAACCCCCTGCTGGCCTGTAGCCACCAGCACTACTGCAAAGTCAGCCCCATGGCCGACATTGTCAGTCGGTTCTATGTGCGGCTCCTAGCCAAGGACGAACCAGGGGTGATCGGCAAGCTGGGTCTGTGCTTTGGGGATCATGCCGTCAGCCTAGAATCCATCGTGCAAACGGGCATCCACGACGATGGGGCCGAAATCGTCATCGTCAGCCACGAGGTCACCGAGGCCAACTTCCAAACCGCCCTTGACGAAATTCGCGCCTTCCCCGAAATCGCCAGCGTCGCCAGCGTCATCCGCGTCCTATAGCCCCCTAGAATAGACACCCGTAGGGGCGCGGTCTCCTCGCCCTCCCCTTGCCCCGACCCAGAAATTATCCGTACCACCATGACTGCCATTCCCGACAGCCTCGAAACCGCCATTGCCCAAGCCCGTGAGGCCACCCGCGCCGCTCTCCAGGCCGGAGTACCCCGCATGACCGTCGAACTGGTCTATTCCGAACTGAAGGGAATGCCCGTAGCCGAGCAGTTTTACCCCGTGCTGCAAGAGATGGGGCTGGCCTTCAAAATGTATTTTCCTGACGCTGGGGCGGCGGCTTTGGCGCGGCGAGATTGGGGTGAACCGGAGTTTTCGGTGCGGGGCATTGGCGAAATTAAGGGCCAAATGGAGCCAGACGACCAAGCCTACATTTTTGTGGAGCCGTCCTCGGTGGAAGTGACCCAGGTGGAGGAAATGTGCAACCAGGCCGGGGACAAGTTTGTGATTATGCTGAACCCCAAGTTGGAGGACGTGGCCACCATCGGCATCGGCTATGCGGGGCGGCAACTGCGGGAGCGCTTCCTCAGCACCTTGGAACCTGTTTATTACCTGCGGCCCATGGCGGGGGCTGTCCTTCTGCGGGCCTACCCTGGGCCTTGGCAGGTGTGGCAAGAAGCCAGCGAGGACACCTATACCCTGGTGGCGGAACTGCCCCAAAAGCCCTCCGGTGAAGCCTTGGATCGGATCCTGCTGGGAGAACCCTCCACCGATAGCAGCGCCGCCCCCAATACGGACGCCCCCGCACGGCCTCGACGGGGAGGCTTTTTGTCGGATTTGCAAAACTTCCTCAAGGCACTGAGCCAGTAGCCTTTTCCCAGCAGTTTTTTCAAGGTGTCCTACGTCGCTCCTGGGCTCGAAGCATCGTCTATGGCAAGGAGGTGGGACACTAGACTTTGGTGATTGGAGGCTTAATGTAGCCCACGGCACGGTTCCGCTATGCTAAAACAACAAAAAATGTGAAATGTCCGGGTTTGCCGACAAACGCCCTTGGGCGGTTTAAAACTGTAGAGCAAGCCTCCTAAACTGTGGATACCCAACATGGTGTCCCCCAGCACCGTGTTCCCTAGCCCAGCGTCCTAGTGCCGCTGAACGTTAGGTCAACAGACTAGGGTGGACATTGTGACTTAGGAAGGTTGATGTCTTTGGGCTGTCAGCCACCACGAACCTTCATCACTGGCGAGTAACTCAATCTATGCGAATTCTGAAAACCCAGACCCTACGAGGGCCGAACTACTGGAGCATCCGCCACCCCAACCTAATCCTGATGCGGTTGGATTTGGAGGATCTCGCGGATCGTCCCTCCGACCAAATCCCTGGGTTTTACGAAGCGCTCTCGGCCACTCTGCCCAGTTTAATTGAGCATTTCTGTTCCCCTGGCCATCGGGGTGGGTTCCTCAGTCGGGTGCGCCAGGGCACCTACATGGGCCACATTGTCGAGCACGTCGCCCTAGAACTTCAGACCCTAGCGGGAATGCCTACGGGCTTTGGTCGCACCCGTGGCACCGTCGAACCCGGCGTTTACCAGGTGGTGTTTGAGTACCAAAACGAGCAGGCCGGACGCTACGCCGCCAGGGCCGCTGTGCGCCTGTGCAACAGCTTGGTGGAAACGGGCCACTACGCCAAGGAAGAACTGGAGCAGGACATTGCCGACCTGACAGAATTTCGCCTGGATGCCGCCCTTGGCCCCAGCACCGAAGCCATTGTCCGCGCCGCCGAAACCAAGGATATTCCCTGGCTGCAACTGCCCACCCGCGCCATGATCCAGCTCGGCTATGGCCGCTACCAGCAGCGGATCCAGGCTACCCTCAGCAGCAAAACCAGCATTTTGGCGGTGGAACTGGCCTCGGATAAGGAAGGCACCAAGCAAATTCTGCGGGATGCCGGGATCCCCGTTCCCCGTGGCACGGTGATTTACTACCAGGATGAACTGGAGGAAGCGATTAAGGATGTAGGCGGCTTCCCGATTGTGGTGAAGCCCCTAGACGGCAACCACGGACGCGGCATCACCATCGACATCAACAGCCACGCCGCCGCCGAGGAAGCCTACGAAGCGGCCCGTGAGGTGTCTAGCGGGGTGATCATCGAACGCTTCTACAAAGGCCGGGATCACCGAGTATTGATGGTGAACGGTCGCCTCGTGGCGGTAGCGGAACGGGTGCCCGCCCACGTGGTCGGCGATGGCCATTCCACCATCGAGCAGCTAATTGACGTCACCAACCAAGACCCCCGCCGAGGCGACGGCCACGACAATATCTTGACCCGCATCACCGTAGACCGCACCACCTGGCAACTGCTGGATCGCAAGGGCTACACCCTGGAAACCGTGCTACCCAAGGGGGAAATCTGCTACCTGCGCTCCACCGCCAACCTCAGTACCGGGGGCATCGCCATCGACCGCACCGATGAAATTCACCCCGACAACGTGTGGATTGCCCAGCGCATCGCCAAAACCATCGGCCTAGACATCGCCGGGATCGACGTGGTGACGACGGACATTTCTAAGCCCCTGCGCGAGGTGGATGGCGTGATTGTGGAGGTGAACGCCGCCCCCGGTCTACGGATGCACATCTGCCCCAGCGAAGGCATCGCCCGCAACGTGGCGGAACCGATTCTGGAAATGCTCTTCCCCCCCGGCACGCCGACACGGGTGCCGATTGTTTCTATCACCGGAACTAATGGCAAAACCACCACCACCCGCCTGATTGCCCACATCTTTAAGCAAACGGGCCAAGTCGTCGGCTACACCACCACCGACGGCATCTACATCGGCGAAAACCTGGTGGAAGCGGGAGACACCACTGGCCCCCAAAGCGCCCAGGTGATTTTGCAGGATCCCACCGTGGAGGTGGCCATTCTCGAAACGGCGCGGGGCGGTATGTTGCGCTCTGGCCTCGCCTTCAAAGCCTGTGACGTGGGCGTGGTGCTGAACGTCGCCGCCGACCACCTGGGCATTGGCGATATCGAAACCGTGGAAGACTTGGCCCACCTGAAGAGCATCGTGGCGGAAACCACCCGTCCCAGCGGCTATGCCGTGCTGAATGCCGATGATCCCCTCGTCGCCGCCATGGCCCAACGGGTGAAGGGGCAGGTGGCCTACTTCTCCATGGATCCCCACAACGAACTGCTGCGCAAACACGCCCAGCAGGGAGGGCTGGCTGCCATCTACGAGCACGGCTATCTGTCGATTCTCAAGGGCGACTGGCTGCTGCGGATTGAACAGGCCGAAAAAGTGCCCCTCACCATGGGCGGGTTGGCCCCCTTCCAAATTGCCAACGCCCTCGCCGCTAGCATTGCCGCCTTTGCCCAGGGGGTCAGCATCGAACACATTCGCCACGCCCTGCACACCTTCCAATCCGGTGCGCAGCAAACCCCAGGCCGCATGAACCTGTTTAACCTAGGCCGCTTCCATGCCCTGGTGGACTATGCCCACAACCCCGCTAGCTACGAAGCCCTGGGCGGCTTTGTGAAGAACTGGCCCGGTCGCTGCATCGGCGTGGTCGGTGGCCCTGGGGATCGTCGCGATGAGGACTTTATTTCCTTAGGCAAACTGGCAGGGCAGATCTTCGACGAGGTGATCGTTAAGGAAGACGACGATACCCGTGGCCGTCCCCGTGGTGATGCCGCCAAGTGGATTGTCCACGGTCTTGAGGAAGTGCCCACCGCCGCCAGCTACCGCACCATCCTCAACGAAACCGAGGCCGTCAACACTGCCCTCGACAGCGCCCCCGACGGTGGTCTAGTGGTGATTCTGCCCGAAAGCGTCAGCCGCGCCATCGGCCTGATCCAAGCCCGCAACCCCCTGCCCCAGGGCAACGCGGCCCCATCAGCTACAGAAACCTCCGAGCCCGTCGTCCCCACCTCCGACCAGTACGCTGAGGCTCGCAGCTAGCCTGTTTATCGCTACCTAGCGCCGAAGACCCCGGTTTCTGAGTCGTACCGTTAGCCGCCTGACGGATGAACTGAGAAGCCGGGTTTCTGTTTTCTGGACAGACGGTCTAGCGTAGCCGGAAGGGTTGGGGTGAACTTGGTACACTGGACATTAGCCATTGTCTATCACTGGCCAAACGCACCTGGCCCCTTCCGTTGTCCTTAAACGCTTGATGATGCTAACCGTCTTGCCTATGCCGCCCCTCTTTATGCCCGCCACCTTGGCCCTGCTTGGGATGGACAGCATCCTTTCCACCCAGGGCATTATGGTCATGCTGCTGGTGGCCTATGCCGGGGCTATGTGGATGTTCCTCAAGAGTGCTCCCAAGGTCTACACCATCATGGTCTCTGACCTGGAGGTGGCTCGGCGTTTCTATGAAGGGATGCTAAACCTGCCAGCGGCGGAAGTGCCCCTGCACTACTACTACAACTACGAGCAAACGCTGGGTACGGGTGGGCTAGACCCGTTCTACATGGGCGGCACCTCCAGCCTAGCAGGGGCGGGGCCATCGGGCGGGCCAGATGGGCTGTGGTATCAACTGCGCAAGAACACCCAACTGCATATCATCTCTGGGGCCAGCCTGGGTCAGCGCAATCGTCAGCGCCACGTTTGTTTCGACCGCAAATGTTTGGAATACATCCTCATGCGGGTGCAGCTCACGGGCATTAAACACAAAATTCTCAGTGAAACCCCGCTCAACTTTTTGGTTAAGGACTACGAAGAACAGATTATCGAACTGGCTGAAGTGGATGGTTGAGTGCAGGGACACGGTACAGGGACAAAACTTGAGGAGAGAAGGTTGTCAGGCTGTTTTGTAGAGAGTTGACAGAACAAGGAATGGGGAGGTGAGCTAGGAATTACCACAAACTTAGCTAGACCCTCTCCATGACTCAGATTAACCGACTTCAAACCGCCCTGAGCGCTCATCTGCCGTGGCACGGTGCCCGACTGGCCTTTCTAGCGCTGTTTCTGGTCGCGCTATTCCGGG
Source organism: Nodosilinea sp. (assembly GCA_040396995.1). GTDB lineage: Bacteria > Cyanobacteriota > Cyanobacteriia > Phormidesmidales > Phormidesmidaceae > Nodosilinea. The sequence continues at coordinate 14,039 of JBBAWV010000061.1, forward strand.
TCGAAACGGTGAACTTGGATAAGCTATCGTCAGTGTTTGCCAACCGGGCTAAGGCCGAATCAAGTTACAAACGTCTGACGCGGTTTCTGCGGGAGTTTCCAGTGGATTTTGACGACGTGGCGCGGGCGGTGGTGAGTTGGAGCCAGATTCCCCAGCCCTGGACGTTGAGTCTCGACCGCACCAATGGGTCGTTTGGAACGGTTCATTTCAACATTCTGATGCTGGGCATCGTTCACGAAGGGGTGGCGTTTCCCCTGTTCTGGACGATGCTGGACAAGCAAGGCAACAGCCACAGCGACGAGCGCATCGACCTCCTGGAGCGCTTTGAGCGGGTGTTTCCCGATGCCAAGGTGCGGTGTCTGACGGGGGACCGCGAGTTTGTCGGCAAGGACTGGTGCAGTGATCTGCTATTGCCCAAGACCCATCAGCGCAGGGCCAAGAGTCTGTTCCGCTACGGGGGCGACTTCCTCAGACGTACCTGCTGCGATTTGGCCCTACGGTCTGCCGAGTTCGACCAAGCGCTTCAACTTTTGTCCCTGTACTGAGGAGGGGGGCTTAAAAGAAACAAACAACGACACCATCAGCAACGAACCCTGACAACTTGGCCTCCAGGGCGGCGGCACTTTGTTACATTCGGGCAAAAATCTAAACCTAGCCCCTGAAGTTGGATCGCCGCTATACCATAAAAGCGTTAGCCCATTGGCTGTTGGTGCTTGTCCATGAATACCTCCCCGCCTTCTACGACTCTCCTTTGGCATACCGTTGATGGAGATCAGGCTCTTGAACTGCTGGAGAGCAATCCAGCAACGGGGCTAAATGCCGAGGCGGTGGTGTCCCGACGCCAAACCTATGGCCCCAACGAGCTTGAGGAATCGGGAGGACGGCCCCCCTGGCGGATTTTGCTGGATCAGTTCACCAATATCATGCTGCTGATGCTGATTGCGGTGGCGGTGGTGTCGGGGGTGTTGTCTTTGCGGCACCAGGAATTTCCGAAGGATGCCATCGCGATTTTCTCCATCGTCATCCTGAATGGGGTGCTGGGCTATTTTCAAGAAAGTCGGGCCGAAAAGGCGCTGGCGGCCCTCAAAAAAATGGCTTCCCCCAGCGTGCGGGTGCAGCGGGATAGCCGTTCCCAGGAAGTGCCCTCCCAGGATTTAGTCCCCGGCGACATTGTGCTGCTGGAAGCGGGGGATCAGGTGCCCGCTGATGGGCGGCTGTTGGAATCGGCCAACCTGCAAGTGCGGGAATCGGCCCTAACCGGGGAAGCCCACGGGGCCAGCAAACAGGCCCACCTGAGCCTGCCGGAATCGACCCCCCTGGCGGATCGGAAAAATCTGGTCTTCCAGGGCACCGAAGTGCTCCAGGGCCGCGCCAAGGTGCTGGTCACCAATACGGGCATGAAGACCGAACTAGGCCGCATCGCCGCCATGCTGCAATCGGTGGAAACCGACCCCACCCCCCTGCAACAGCGAATGAATCAACTGGGTAATGTGTTGGTGAGCGGGTCGCTAATTCTGGTGGCGATTGTGGTCGGTGGCGGCGTGCTAGTGGGCGGATGGAAAGCCTTTGAACCGCTGCTGGAGGTGGCCCTGAGTATGGCGGTGGCGGTGGTGCCCGAAGGTCTGCCTGCCGTGATTACCGTCACCCTGGCCATTGGCACCCAGCGGATGGTGCGCCGCAATGCCCTGATTCGGCGGCTACCAGCGGTGGAAACCCTCGGTTCCGTCACCACCATTTGCTCCGACAAAACCGGAACCCTGACCCAAAACAAAATGGTGGTGCAGCACATCCGCACCCTCTCCCACCAGTGGCAACTCACGGGTCACGGCTATGATCCCGCAGGCGAGTTCATCCCGGCGGATCAGGCGGTGGATTTCACCCAATGCCCAGATATGCAGCTTCTCCTGCTGGATGGGTTGCTGTGCAACGATGCCGTGCTGCAAAAGGAAGCCGGAGACTGGGCAATTTTGGGCGATCCCACCGAGGGCGCATTGGTGGTGATGGCGGCTAAGGGCGGGCTAGATCGGCACCATCTCACCCACGCCCTTCAGCGGGTGGCCGAATTTCCCTTTTCCTCCGAACGCAAGCGCATGAGCGTCGTCCTAGGCGGTGTTGACCAGCTAAAAGCCGTCATGACGCTGCCCCCTGCCCTCACCACCTCGCCCTATCTGATGCTGGCTAAGGGGTCGCCAGAACTGTTGCTCGACTGCTGCACCCACGGTTTTACAGGAGGCCAACCGAGTCCCCTCAGCCCCGAAGATCGGAAACACATCCTAGACGACAACACCGCCCTCGCCGCCAAAGGCTTGCGAATTTTGGGGTTTGCCTATCGTCCGTTGGCGTCCATCCCCAACGAAGACCACCCCGATCAGGCGGAACAAGGCTTGGTGTGGCTGGGCCTAGTGGGGATGATCGACGCCCTGCGCCCGGAGGTGAAACTAGCGGTGGAGCGCTGCCGAGTGGCGGGCATTCGGCCCATGATGATCACGGGCGACCACCAGCTCACGGCCATGGCCATCGCCCAAGATTTGGGGATTGTCAACCATCCCGCCAAGGTAGTGAGCGGATCCGAACTAGAGGCCATGGATCAGGCCAATTTAGAACAAACGGTGAAGGAAGTGAGCGTCTACGCCAGGGTATCGCCGGAACACAAGCTGCGGATTGTGCAAGCCCTGCAAAAGGATCATCAAATTGTGGCCATGACCGGGGATGGCGTTAACGATGCCCCCGCCCTAAAGCAGGCCGAAATTGGCATCGCCATGGGCATCACCGGCACCGACGTGAGCAAAGAAGCCAGTGACATGGTGCTGCTCGACGACAACTTCGCTACCATCGTCGCCGCCACCGAAGAGGGGCGCGTGGTCTACACCAACATTCGCCGCTTTGTGAAATACATCCTCGGCTCCAACATCGGCGAGCTGCTCACCATCGCCTTTTCGCCCATCCTGCTGCCGATTTTGGACGTACCCCTCAGCCCCCTGCAAATTCTGTGGATGAACCTGGTCACCGACGGCTTTCCGGCCCTGGCCCTAGCCGTAGAACCCGCCGCCCCCGACGTGATGGAGCAGCCCCCCCACGACCCCCAGGAAAGCATCTTTGCCCGTGGGCTAGGGGCCTATATGGTTCGCATTGGCCTAGTGTTCACCGTCATCTCCGTCACCATGATGGTGTGGGCCTACCACGAAGCCCAGAGCACCGTCACCCCCACCCTGTCGGCAGACCGATGGAAAACCATGGTGTTTACCACCCTCTGCATTGCCCAGATGGGCCACGCCATCGCCGTTCGCTCCGACAATCGGCTGACGCTAGAAACCTCCCCCTGGTCAAACCCCTTCGTGCTGTTTGCCGTGGTGATGACCACCGTGCTGCAACTGATGCTGATTTATGTCGAACCCCTGCGCAATTTCTTTGGTACCCACCTGATCAGCCCCCTAGAACTACTGATCTGTGTGGGCTTTAGCTCACTGCTGTTTGTGTGGGTGGAGTTCGAGAAAATCTATCGCCGTTTGCGGGGCAAGGTGGTCAAAACCTAAACCAATGGTAAATATCGACGCGACCGATCTGACAAGACCCGCCTATCTCCCATGGGCCTTGTTCAGATCTGTGCCTAATCCCACAGGATTTTAGCCCGTATTCCGCATTCCGGCGGCGATGCCGTTGATGGTGAGCAGCGCCCCCCGCAACAGTTCGCCCTGGCTATAGCGGGAGCGGATGATTCCCGTGGCCGCTTGATCTTTGTACTGACGCAGGCGCTTCAGCAGGGCTACCTGTAGGAAACCCAGAGGGACGATGGTGCCGTTGCGCAGGTAGACGGATCGCTGGAGGTCGGGGTAGTTATCCAGCAGACGTTCGTGGCCAGTGATTTGTAGCACCTTGTCGCGGGTGAGATTAAATTCCTTGGAAATGGAGCCAAACAGGGCGATAAAGCGCTCTCGGTCGTCGGGGTTTGAGAGTTCCCGCACATAGTGTTCGGCAATTTGCAAATCCACCTTGGCCAGGGTCATTTCCACCTTGGAGATCACCATCTTGAAGAAGGGCCACTTGTGGTAGAAGTAGCGCAGCAGTTTCAGGTGTTCCTCTGGGGCTTCCTGCAAAAATTCCTCGAGGGCGGTGCCGACGCCATACCAGGAGGGTAGCAAGAATCGGGCCTGAGTCCAGCTAAACACCCAGGGAATGGCCCGCAGGCTGCTGAGATCCTTCTTGCCACCGCGACGGGCGGGCCGAGAGCTAATCTGCAACTGGCTGATTTCTTGAATCGGGGTAACTTGGTGGAAGAAATCCACCAGATCCGGCTGTTCGTAGATGAGCTGGCGATAGTGGCGACGGGAACGGGCGGCTAGCTCCTCCATGGTGGCGTTCCAGGGTTTGATGTCGTCGAAGCTGTTGCTGAGGATGCTGGCCTGGAGCACCGCCGTGGTCACGGTTTCGAGGTTGTACAGTGCCAGGTCGGGCAGGTTGTACTTGGAGGCGAGGACTTCCCCCTGCTCGGTGATTTTGATCCGGCCTTTGATGCTGCGTCCGGGCTGGGCCAGGATGGCTTCGTAGGCAGGCCCACCGCCACGCCCCACGGAACCGCCCCGACCGTGGAAAATCCGCAGCGCCACCGAAAACCGATCCGCCGTTTCCTGGAGGGCCTGCTGGGCCTTGTGGATTTCCCAGTTGCTGCTGAGGAATCCGGAGTCTTTGTTGCTGTCGGAATAGCCCAGCATCACCTCTTGCAGGGGCACCGGGGTGGAGGTAGCTACATGGCTGGCGGCTACTTGGGCGGCACGGCCTTGCAGCAGTTTGAGATAGAGAGGAATCTCAAACAGTTCCTCCATGGCGCTGGGTGCCCGTTGGAGGTCTTCCACGGTTTCAAACAGGGGCACGGGCTGAATGCCGCTCAGCCCGGTAACGGGGTCGTAGAGTCCGGCTTCCTTGGCCAGCAGCAGCACCTCCAGCATGTCGCTGACGTTGTGGCTCATGCTGATCACGTAGCTGAAGCAGATGTCGGGGCCAAACTCCTGGTGCAGTTGGCGCACCATGCGTAGGGTTTCGATGGTTTCGCGGGTTTTCTCCGAAAAGGGCAGCTCCCCTGGAATCAGCGGTCGCCGGGTTTGCAGTTCTGATACCAACCAAGCGGTTTTCTCGGCCTCCGAAAGGTCGCTGTAGGGCTGGGGGAGAAGCTGGAGATACTGGGTAATCTCGTCGAGGGCGTCGGAGTGGCGAGAGCTCTCCTGGCGCAAGTCGAGCTGGGCGAGGTTGAAGCCAAAGATTTCCACCTGGCAAATCAGGGTATCGAGTTCCTGGCAGTGCAGTCCTGTGGCCTCCAAGTTGCGCTGAATCAGGCGTAGCTCCGCCAAAAACTCTTCCCCATCCCGGTAGATGGAGGTGGTGGGGCTGGCTTCCCGGAACCGATCCGCAAAGGGGTCGCCCTGGTACATCCCCTCACTGCGGGCCAGGGTGTTTTTGAGGCGCTGTTTAATGTAGGCCAACTTCAGGCGGTAGGGTTCCTGGCGGTAGCGAATGGCAAGCTGGTCGTAGATTTCTGGCATTTTCACCTGGTCTTGCTCCAGGGACTCCAGCAGTTCCGGCAGTACCTCGCTCCAGTGCAGGGAGAGGCTGAGCAGTTCCGTCAGCCTCTCCACGGAAATCACGTATTTGTTCAGCACTAGGTTGCGCTGGTAGCAGGCGGTTTTCCAGGTCACCTCCGGGGTGACGGAGGGGTTGCCATCGCGGTCGGCCCCCACCCAGGAACCAAAGCGACAAAACCGATGGCGGGGCGGATCCAGTTCGGGGAAGGTGGTGATAATGGCCCGCTCAAAGCGTTGGTAGAGCTGGGGCAGGGTATCGAACAGCACCACCTGGAAGTAGTGTAGGGTGTAGTCCACCTCGTCGATCACCGAGGGCTTGAACTGGTGGAGTTCGTCGGTGCGCCACCAGAGGCGGATTTCTTCGGTGAGTTCGGCCTTGAGGGATTCAATTTCCCAGGAGGACACCAGCCCTAGGGTTTGGGCTCCCTCCTCCGCCTGATCCATCTGGCGCAAAATGTTGGCGATGCGGCGCTGCTTGTCGCGAATGGTGTGGCGGACAATTTCCGTGGGGTGGGCGGTAAACACCAGGCGCACATCCAACTGATTAATCAGGTTTTGAATCAGTTGGGGTGGCACATTGAGCCGTTTTAGGGTCGGGAACAGCCAGTGGAAGGTGCCCGCCTCGCGGCGCAGGCTCGCCGGATCGGCCATGCTGCGGTTGAGTAAATCGGCCTGGAATGAATGCCCACTGGCCGCCTCTTCGCCTTCCTCCATGCCCAGGACGGGGTGGGTGTCTAGGACGGCCTTGTTCCCCCATTGCGCCAAATCGGAGGTTTGGTAGGCGGCTCGATATTGCTGCTGTTGCCCCCGTTGTTCGTAGTGCTGTTCAACGATGTTAATGAGCTGGAAGTAGAGGGCAAAGGCCCGTGAGGCTCGGATGGCATCCTCCAGGTCAAGGGCTTCGACCACATCCACCACGGCCTTCACTCGGGCTTCGTCGGTGGTCGGTGCCTGACCTTCGGGGGAACACATCCGCCGCAACTGCCGCAGTAGGGCCAATAGCTCTGGCCCACAGGCATGATCCAGCACATTTTCCCACAGGTCTTCCACCACCCGCAGCCGATGACGCAGCAAGAGGTCTTGGCTGGAGGTCGGGGCGGTGAGGGGATCAGGAGTCTCTGGCTGAGGGGATGGGGGGATGGGCAGAAGATCCCCAGAGGGATGCAGCGTTGAGCTCATGGGTAGGGTTTAGGGAGAGAACAGCAGTATCGCAAGAATTCTATAGGATTAGCTGGAATAGAAGAAGTTTATGGGGACGGTAAATGTCAATTTCCTTCCTGCAGGTGATCTAGGGGGATGGGCTAGGGCCGTTTGGCCATGGGGGAAGACCGAGGTCATCCTCTAATTCTGGGGATGCACATGGAGGTGGGGGAGACGCTGACCCTGAAGCAATTGTTCGCCCACTAGGCCCGCCTGCCGAAAGCCATCGGCCACGATACGGGCCGCAATCAGCCCTAGGAGAACCGGGGGAACGAGGGATCCAACCAGAAAGTGGGTAGTGAACACCGCCATCGACGCTGCCCCAGGCTGAGGCCGGACAGAAGACGGAGAAACCGGAGGCTGATCGCTGGAGACGTGGCTGGAGACAAACATAGGCGCTAAGGCAATGCAAAGGCTAAACGGTCGTATCCTTCTCCATCATACCCTTGGCTATCCGGCCCCTAGGGTTGCGTCAGGGGATCATCAATTCATCGCCAAATGCGACCAATGGGCTAGACTGCGGTATGCTTCAGTGCTATATCCAAGCCAGCCCTCTCAAGGCTTGCCCCGCCACGACCTTGGCGGATATCCCATAAGCTATGGCTGGTGGTGCTTTGGCAGTTTGGGGCGTGGCGATTTTAGGTCGTCCGATCCATCGTCCATGGCAAAGATGATCGACCGATGGACGCGATACCCTGGTAGTTAGGTCATTCTCTAGGTCTTCGGTGTTCAAGATCCCGTACAGGTGCCCTAAATGTTCCGGGCCATGGCAACGGATAAATGAAACAGAATCCAGGGCGGCAAACCCAGGGCGGCGCATCCATACAAGGATACCTGACGACGAAATCCACAGCGGATACCTGGCGACGGATACATTGCCTAAGTTGTTACTCGGTTGTTACGACGGAAGTTCAAGGGATTAGCCCAGCAGCGTCTATGCCTGTCTCCCTCTCCAAATTCCAAGCCTCGACCAGTGCCACCACGGCACCGGGGCTTTTAGGCTGGCTCAAGGAACGCCTGGGGCAACCTAGGGCAGAACTGCACACAAAACTGAGGGGCAATATCCTCCATGTGCTCTGCGAAACCCCCGATGCGCTGGATCAGTCCTCGGTTCTGCTACGCCTGGTGCGGGCGCTACTGGAGGATCAGGAGCAGGGATGGCTGCACCAAACCTACCCCCAGGTTTACCAGATTTATCTCTACAGTCGCCGTCAGAACCAGCCCCATCCAGACTGGACTGCGCCGATTTACCTCAATCGCCTAGAGCGCCACCTGGCCCAATTGGTGCTAGAGAATCAGGGCGAGGAAGACCTCCATGCGGCCCAAACGCTCCTGGCTAGCTATGCCCAAGATCACCCCCAAATCTTGCAACATGGGGCCACGGGCGGCGGAGCCATTGTGCTGTCCAACCTCAGCTTGGCCCGCAAGGGCGATCCAGAGGCCATCGCCTGGTACCTGAGCGAGACCCTCAGTGCCCTCGATGTGGGGGTGTGGGTCAGCGTTAAGGCGATTCCAGGCTTAGCCCACCTGCACCGCCGTGCCATTCGTTCGGATCCCCCCAGTCCCGACGCCCTCGCAAACGAGGGATCGGCCCAGCCCCCAGTCCCCCAGTCCGAGGAGGCCACCATTCCCCGGCTGTGGATTCTCTGTGAAGCGGCCTACAGCCCCGACCCCTCCCTGATTGCCCGCCCCACCGCCGAGCGCCTGCGACGGCTCCAGATCACCCAGTTCAAAGATGCCGTTCTTCTGCTCCAGGTGCGGGGGGAGGCCAAACCCGACTGGAGCCTCCGCATTGACCTAACCCCACCGGAGGAGATGCTGCGGGAATGGAGCCGCTGGGGCGATGTGGCTTCCCTAGGGCGGCTGATGGCGTCGATCCTAGAGCGCTACCACCTCACGGTGGAGACCACCCTCAACGGCGACACCCTCCATGTGCTCTGCCAGCCCCAGGGCGAGGCCAACCCTCTGGTGCCAACGGTGGTGCAGTCCCAGGCGGACATTGTGGACGCCCTGGTCAACACCCTGGAGGAACTCGCCCCCCAGGGCATTCACCGGGCTATTCTCTACGGCCAGCCCGATCCCCAAGCGGATCCCGCCTGGGTGCATTACCTCGATCTGCCCGCTGCCCAGCACAGCGCCCTAGCCGATAGCCCCGAATACCTCGGCCAGATGGGGGATTTGCCCGCCCTAGCCTTTTTGCTCACCCGCCAGCTCAACCCGAATCTAGAGGATCGACTGGCCACCGGAGGCCAACAGGTGCAGTTGCTCCAGCGCGATCAGTTGCTCCATATCATGGTGGATGGCCCGGTGGTGCCCCAGCGTCGATTGGTGGCCCCCCTGCTGAATAATTACCTGCTGAGCCTCAGCCCCGTGGGCCTAGAGGGGGTGCGGATCTATGGGCGACGGTCGGGTCAAAATCGCCCTGCCTGGAGCTATGGCCGAGACTTTGCGGAACGTAGCCGTTTGGTGCCTGAGGCCACCCCCGAATTCACCGCCTCCGATGCCTACGTGAATGAGTTGCTGGTGCGGCCCGACAGCCCCATCACCCATGCCGAACTCTCCCCAGAGGCCGAGGCCGAAGCCCTAGCCCAATGGTGGACAACGGTGGTGGATCGGTGGCAGGGGCTCCTGGTGCAGTCTCAGCTCTTTAGCCGTTCCGAGTCCCTCAGCGTCCTCGACCGTTCCCCCAGCCCCCAACCCGCCGAGGGCTTGAAAGTTGCGGCGGTGTGGGCCACGGTGGGGGTGTTATTAGCGCTCCAGGCCGATTGGCTCCTGGGGCAGATGCTGCGCCCCCCTGCCAACGCCGCGAAGGCCGAACCCATGGTTACCCTCGTGACCCCGCCCCCCGACCCCGATGCCGAGTTTGCCGAAGCCTTGGCCGAACTCGACTGGCCCACGGGGCAGGCCACCGGGACGGAAGGGGGGTTTGTGGATGGCACCACGGATTTGTTCGCTAGCCCCAGTCAGCCCCTAGTAGCGGTTGAGGATCTGGTGGCGGATTCGCCCTTCTCCACCTTCAACAGCGAGCAAATGAACGAGAAGTTGGCCCTCTACCGCCAACGGCTGGCCACCGAAGGCCCTGCTGACGTGATGATTGTCGGCAGTTCGCGGGCGCTGCGGGGGGTAGATCCAGCGGCGCTGCGACGGGAACTGGCGGCCCTGGGCTACGACAACCTCAGCATTTTCAACTTTGGCATCAACGGCGCAACGGCCCAGGTCGTAGATTTAGTCCTGCGTCAGGCGCTTACCCCGGAACAACTACCCCGGCTGATTCTGTGGGCCGATGGGGCTAGAGCCTTCAATAGCGGACGGGAGGATGTCACCTACAACGCCATTGTGGCCTCTCCCGGCTATCGAGAACTAATGACCCAGCGCCCCGATGCCCCGCCCGCCCCCGGCGAGGAGGCGACCAGCGATCTCGCCTTTGGGGCCAACGGTCGATCCCTGCCCCAGAGCTATGCGGCCATGGATGAATGGCTCAGCGGTCGGATCGGCGAGTTTTCGTCGGTACACCCCAACCGAGATTCCCTCAAAACCTTGGTGCAGAGCCAACTGGGAACGGTCACGCCCTCCGTGGGTGGAGATATGCCCATGGCCTCAGAACAACTGGATGCGCCCATGCCCGCTGGCAGCAGCATTGATCGCGATGGCTTCTTGCCGCTCTCGGTGCGGTTTAACCCCGCCACCTACTACCAAACCTATGCCCGCGTTTCTGGTCGCTACGATGGCGACTACGAAGACTTCCGCCTCGACGGTGTCCAGGTGGAGGCCCTCTCCGAACTACTGCGCTTCACCCAGGAGCGCAACATTCCCGTTGTCTTCATCAACACCCCCCTCTCCGACGAATACCTAGACGACTATCGCCAAGCCGCCGAGGACGAGTTTTTGCGCCATATGCTCACCCTTTCCACCACGGAATCGGGCTTTCTCTTTCGAGATTTGGGGCAGGCTTGGCCCGATCAACACGACTATTTCTCCGACCCCAGCCACCTCAACCGCTACGGCGCGTACCAGGTCTCCCAACGGCTGGCCCAGGATCCGCTCATTGCTTGGCCAAGACGGTCGTCCCCCCCCGCCCCATGATTCTGCCATCCATTACCTACGCCCTCTTTTTAATCAGCGTCATCGGCATTTTTTGGACTCTGGGCTCGATGCAGGCGCGGCTGTGGCTGCTGTTAGTGGCCAGCCTTGTGTTCTACGCCTCCCTCCAGGTGCAATATCTCCTGCTGATGGTGGCCCTGTTACTGGTCACCTTCTTTGTGGGGCAAGCCATCGTTGCCCCCATCGATTGGCGCACCCCCAATGCGCGTTGGCAAGTGGCCGAGCAGGGCTGGAACCGCCGCCGTCGTTGGCTGCTGGGGCTGGGCATTGGGCTGAACGTGCTGCTGCTGCTGGGGTTTAAATACCTGGAAGGTATGCTCCGGCTGCTGGGCTGGACGGGGGGCACAGGACTGCTGGGGGATGACTTTGCGGGCCTGATCATGCCCCTGGGGCTGAGCTTCTTTGTCTTCGAGTGCATTGCCTACCTGGTGGATGTCTACCGAGGGTCGCCCGCCGCCGCCAATCTGGCCGACTTCGGAGCCTATAAGCTGTTTTTCCCGAAGCTAATTTCCGGCCCCATCACCCGGTTTCATCCCTTCCTAGACCAGGTGGAACAGCCCAAGGCTCCGGGGCTGAATGGCGTGGTCGAAGGGCTATGGCTGATTGCCTACGGAGCCGTAAAAAAGCTGCTGCTGGCCGACCACATCGCCATCCTGGTCAACCTCAGCTTCGACAACCTGGCCAGGGCAGGCAGTGCCGACATCGTCCTCGCCACCTTTGCCTACGGCCTCCAGCTCTACCTAGATTTCAGCGCCTACGTCAACATCGCTCGCGGCAGCGCCCTGCTGCTGGGCATCAACCTCCCCGAAAACTTCGATGCCCCCTACTTCACCACCAGCCTAGCCACCTTCTGGCGACGCTGGCACATCACCCTGGGCGATTGGCTGCGCAACTACCTCTACTTTCCCCTGGGTGGGTCTCGCCAAGGGCTGTGGCGCACCTGCCTCAATTTAATGACCATCATGCTCATTGCTGGGGTTTGGCACGGCAACAACTGGGGCTTCGTGATCTGGGGTGCTATCCACGGTGCCGGCCTGGTCATCCACCGCCTCACCCAAGCCTGGGGCAAAGCCGCCCCCTGGATAGCGGGCTTTTGGCTTAGCCCCCCCGGCACGATCCTGGGTTGGGGGCTAACCCAAACCCTGGTCTTTTTTAGCTGGCTGTTCTTCCGCCTGCCCGCCCCCGACCAGTTCACCCTGGCCCTCCAACGCCTAGGGGGCACCACCGCCGACCCGCAATTTGTGCAAAAGGTCTACCTAGAATCCCTCGGCTTTAGCTATGGGGAACTGTGGCTGCTGCTGGGGGGGCTGTTTGGGCTGATGGGCCTCGCCTACGCCGTCAAGCGTGGCCTCAAGCTAGAGCTAAGCTGGCCCGTAAAGCTGTTGCTCATTCCCCTCTTCAGCCTGTTGGCCTGGTTGTTGGCCCCCGCCGAAACCCTCAGCTACATTTACTTCGATTTCTAGCCACCATGACCTCTCCCCCGAATAGCTCGCCACATCCCCAGTATCGGTTGGGGGTGCGATAGCAGAATGCGACAAACCTCCCATTCTTTGGAGATCTTGAATTCTGCTTCGCTGCACCTAATACCAAATCCGACTTGTTTGCCCCCGGTATCAGCGGGCGAGGAGACCTCG
>JBBAWV010000062.1:0-26517 GCA_040396995.1 Nodosilinea sp.
ATAATTGACCTGATTATCGTTTAGCGACTGTATAAATTCTTTGAAGTCTTGGTTCAGCACCGTATTTCCAGCAATGATACTGTTGACGAAGATTTTCTAGCGCTCTAAGCCTGTCGATATAGGGTTGTGTGCGCCAGTAAGCGGTATCTTGCTTGGGCGCGTGAAGACTGGCTTTGGTTACGACGGCTTGTATCGTACGCTGTTTTGAGGCTGTCATGGTCAGGTCTCCATGATGAACAAAAAATCTAAAGCGATAGTTCTTTAGCCATACATTACAGATATGAATAAGCGTAGCGTATTTTGCATCAGATTAGCAGGGTGAGCCTGATGCAAGGTACATATGCTCTATGGCCCTGGAATGCTTGCTGATTGGTCAAAGTTGACGCCAAGTCAGTGGGCACAAATAAGCCAGGGTGCAGGGTGCGTTTGGGGGTGGCTGTAATGTGCCCTGCTGGTTGTAAAGGGGTGATGCGTTACTTTATCGCTAACGAATCTCACTATTTTCTATATCTGGAAAAACTGTGCTCTCATCTATTTTAGCCTCTTTTCTAACCGTCTCAATATCCATTTTTGCACCTTTCAATCTAGCACCTTTTAAGATAGCTCCTTTCCAAGTAGCATCATTAAAATCAGTGTTATCTAGTTTTGCATCGGTCAAATTTGCGTTTGTTAAATCAGCTTTTGACAAATTAGAACTGACGTAGATGCCTTCTAACTTCATTGGAATTTCTAAGCCGCTGGGCAAACATACAAGCTTGATTCCTGACAGATCAGAGCTTCTAAAGCGACCTCCAAGAAAAACATTCTTTAAATTGGCATTCGATAAATTACTTCCAGAAAGATTGATTCCAGCTAAAAATCTATCTTGAAGATTAATTCTGGATAAATCAGCATTATCTAAATTAATAACATTAACGTCGTCTACTATTAAGCCAGCCCTATATAAAAATTCAATGACATCGCCTTTTCGGTCTGGATCCAAGCTCTTCAGCGCAGTAACCGTTAAGGCTTCAAGAAAGTTTTTTGCATTTTCATGATTTTTTAGATGTTGAAAGTCATCAAATCTCGATAGAATTTGCCAAGTTTTATCGAGATAATCTTCATAGTATTTTTGGTGCTTCTCTTCTTGCTCTTTTTTCTCTGCTATATTTTTCTGACCTTGACTGATAAACCAAGCACCCCCTGAGAGTGCTATTGGCACTAATAAAAGCTCTACGAGATCCCAAAAAGTTACTGTAGCTTTGCATTTTTGAGAGCTAACGCCTCCTAAAGTAATAGTTTCATATTTTGCTACTCCAACCCATTCCCAACAAAAATATCTCCCCAGGGCAAGAGGTGCTGTCATGGCAATGACGAATATGATAAAAATGATTAGCAAAAAATTTTTCATGTAAAGATGATGAAAACGATGAAGCATATCTTTGACATCAGTCGAGAACACTTGATTCATATGTCCTTTGTATTTTTCTTGTGATTGTCAGCATTGATTGTTGTGAGGAATAGTCCTGATATTGCTTGATTAGAAGATCAATCTAACTGTCTTATGAGGTTGGGATCTTTATAGTTTATCTACCCAATCTATAGCCATTCCTACCAGCAACAAGCTTCCTAAAGACACCAGGCACATAACAATCTCTGCGTCTATTCCATGCGAAATAGACATGAGAATGTGATGCGTTATGATACCGCCAGCGTATCCTACGCACTAAGAATACGATCTGTAGAAGGTACTATTTCGGAACCCACGCCCAGCTATGCTTGCATTTAGGACAAGTCAGATCCAACCGTCCTAAATGAGTTGGAGCACGTAGCTTTTGAGAACACTCTGGACAAGAAGTAACTACTTTTTCAGATTCCTTAGATGGAGTTACTTTGTCGTCTTCAAGAACTTGACCTACAAGCTTGTAAGCTTCGCTAAGAGACATGTGCCCACTCTCTACAGCTTGCATCAAATCACGAGCATCATCAGGACTAATTAAGTTGTACCTGAGTGGATCCTTTAAAAAGGAATAAAAGTCTGTCTTGTCCTGATCATTAAAGCTAGACTGCCTTTCTTTAGCTTCAACATCTTTCAGCTTATCTTTATAATCAGCAAGTAGCTGTTTGCGTTTACCTTCCATAGAGCCACCACCTTTAATTAATCTCGATACACCATATATTGCGGCTCCCCCAGCTATAGCAGAACCTGCAACCAGAGCGATTGGGGCAGCAGCTATAGTTATTGTGGCACCCGTTAATGCTGTGACAATGGGGATAGACGCTGTGGTGGCACCGAAAAATGCTGCTGCTGCTCCAGCCCCAGCAGCCCCTATTGCAGTAACTCCAATATCAGCAAGAACTCCAACCCTATCTTTCGGGTTTTTCTCCAGCTTTTCAATTATCTTGATCAGTTTATCTTTCGTAAGCTCTTGTTTTCCAGACATGGTTAGATCCTTGCTACTTCAAGTTTGAAATCAAGCTGTAACAACATCTCGGAATATCATATTCATCACGTTTGCAAGTAAGGAGAAAAATTGCTGGGCAATTTCAACAATGTCTTCGCCTACACCTTGAAATTGTTTGTCTAGCCTATGTCCAACTACTGCTCCAATTGCTGTAATGGTTATTCCTAAGATCGCTGCGACTGGAGCCAGAATTTGACCTAGAAAGGGTATGGAAGTTATCAATCCTGCAATCGCAGCACCAATTACAGCACCTATGCCAGCACCCGCTATCAAAAATGGATGAGCCTTGACAAAATCAAGGATTTTCAGAAGCACAATTTTTCCGATAGAAAAAACTTTGCCCGCAACCCTTTGTGTAAAGCTAACTAGCTCATGCAACCGACTAACCACTTCTTCTGGAAGCCCAAGTTCTTGAATTTGGACGTACAACTCACTACTTGTTACTGAATTGGCTTCTGCATTCCAAATTGCGAGCTTTAAATTCGCTTGTGCTGTCGATAAATCTTGGCTGATCATCTTTAGTCCTTAATGCTGCTTGCACATAACTTGTCCTGCCTTATTTTGGCAGAAACTCCAGGGTGGAGTATAAGTGAAATTACATAAAACTTATGCGAAATACAAATTCAAAACTCGATTTATTGAGGGCGAGGCCGTAACATTACCGACACCCCGCCCCAAAAGCACAAATCCCTAATGCACAAACTGATGTCCGGGTTCCCAGATGGGGTGATAGGATTGGATCGCCCGCATATATTGCACCCGCTCGAAGTCGCTGGGGTTGGGGCAATTGCGTTGGCTCATGCTGCCGCGCAGTTGGGCCAGGGATTCGTATTCATGCTCCGTCAGCCATTGGATTAGTTCCTCCTCAATGCCCTTAATGTGGCCGATGCCGTGGCGCAGCAGGGTGGCCACCAGCATGGTGACATCGGCTCCGGCCATCAGCAGTTTCACCACATCCTCGGCGCGGCTAATGCCACTGGTGGCGGCGAGGCTGACGGGCAGCTTGCCGTAGAGCAGGGCAATCCAGGTCAACGGCAGGCGTTGGTCTTGGGGGGCACTGAGGATGAGGTTGGGCTGAATTTCTAGATTTTCGATGTCGATGTCGGGTTGGTAGAAGCGGTTGAACAGCACCAGGCCATCGGCTCCGGCTTCGCTGAGGCGTTTGGCCATGTTGGCCATGTTGCTAAAGAAGGGGCCAACCTTCACCGCCACGGGGATTTGCACCGACTCTTTGACGGCCCGCACGATGTCGATATAGTCCTGTTCCACATCGGCCCCGGAGAGATCCATGTCGGTGGGGAGCCAGTAGATATTCAGTTCAATGGCATCGGCTCCGGCATCCTGCATTTGTTTGGCGTAGTCGATCCAGCCGCCCAGGGTGGCCCCATTGAGGCTGGCGATGATGGGGATGCTGACCCGCCGCTTGGCTTCCCGGATGTGCTCTAGGTAAGCTTCGGTGCCAACGTGGAAGGTTTCTGGCTCTGGGAAGTAGGTGAGGGCTTCCGCAAAGCTGTTGGTGCCGTATTCGGTGTGGTGGTGAATTTCTAGCCGTTCCCGCCGAATTTGTTCCTCAAATAGCGAGTGCATGACAATGGCCGAAGCACCGGAATCCTCCAGCCAGCGGAAGTTTTCGATGTCCTCGGTGAGGGGGGCGGCGGCTCCCACCACCAGGGGGGATTTCAGCGTTAAACCGAGGTATTGGGTGGTTAAGTCCATCACGGGTTCCTACAAGGTTGGGGTTAAGCAATAACGTAGGGTGCATTCGCGAAGCAATGCACCAAAGAAAATGTGGCCGGAAACCCTCACCTCCGGCAGAGCGGAAGCCCTCACCCCCGGCCCCTCTCCCAGGGAGGAGAGGGGAGAAAGAGTTTGGTGTAAGGGGTGCTTTTGCATAGTGGGCTTGTGTTGTCTCAAAGTCCCTCTCCCAAATTGGGAGAGGGATTTAGGGTGAGGGCTTCCGGGGGATTTAGGGGGATCTACTCCGCTTCGTCCGCCGCTGGTTTGGGTTGGACGGGGGCCGGGTGATCCAGGCGATAGGCGCTGTTGGGCGGCAGGGGTTGCTCGTCCGCTAGGCTGCGGGCGGCCAGGTATTGGTACATGTGGTACCGACTGGCGACGCTGATCTGTGCCCGTTGCAGCAGTTCCTTGGCTTCGGCGGGTTTGCTCCGCAGCAGCATCTTGAAGCGGTTTTCGCTGTACATGGCCTGTTCCAGGGGCCGTTTGGGGTTGCGGCTGTCGAGTTGCAGGGGGTTTTCGCCCTGTTCGGCCCTGCGGGGGTCGTAGCGGTAGAGCAGCCAGCGACCCGATTCCACCGCCGCCGTTTGTTGCTCCATGCCCTTGGCCATGTTGATGCCGTGGGCGATGCAGTGGGAGTAGGCGATGATCAGCGAGGGGCCATCGTAGGCTTCGGCTTCGATGAAGGCGCGGAGGGTGTGCTCGTTGCGAGCTCCCATGGCCACACTGGCAACGTAGATGTTGCCGTAGGTCATGGCCATCAGACCGAGGTCTTTCTTCACCGCCGGTTTGCCCCCGGCAGCGAACTTGGCTACGGCCCCGATGGGGGTGGCCTTAGACATTTGCCCGCCCGTGTTGGAGTACACCTCCGTATCCATCACCAGCACGTTGACGTTGCGGCCACTGGCCAGGACGTGATCCAGGCCGCCATAGCCGATGTCGTAGGCCCAGCCGTCGCCGCCGACAATCCAGACGCTCTTTTTGACCAGGTAATCGGCCAGGGATTTGAGGTTTTGCAGGCGGGTCTTCAGCACTCGGTCGCCGCCGTTGAGACTGTGCAACCAGCCGTCGATGCCCTGCTTCAGCAAGGCCACCCGTTCCCGCTGCTCGAAGATATCGGCTTCGTCGGTTTGGGCATTGCCGAGGATGGCGTTGGCCAAATCCCGCGATAGGGGGGAGTTTTCGGTATCCAGGGCCAGGGTATGCAGCAGTTCCATCGCCTGCTGGGTTTGCTTGTCGATGGAGACCCGGAAGCCCATGCCAAATTCGGCGTTGTCCTCAAACAGGGAGTTCGACCAGGCGGGGCCGCGACCCTCGGCGTTGGTGGTGTAGGGGGTGGTGGGCAGGTTGCCGCCATAGATCGAGGAACAGCCCGTGGCGTTGGCGATCAGCATCCGGTCGCCAAACAACTGGGTGGCCAGTTTGATGTAGGGGGTTTCGCCGCAGCCGCCGCAGGCCCCAGAAAACTCGAACAGCGGTTCCTGCATTTGCTGGTGGGAGATCTTCCGCAGATCCAGGTCGTTGCGGTTGGGGTTGGGTAGCTTCAGGAAGAAGTCCCAATTGGTGGCTTCGGTTTCCCGTAGGGGCAGTTGTTCCGCCATGTTGATGGCCTTTTTGCTGGGTTCCGCCTTGTTCTTGGCGGGGCACACCTCCACACAGAGGGCGCAGCCGGTGCAGTCCTCAACCGCCACCTGGATGGTGAACTTAAGGTCGCTCCAGGCATGATCCCGCGCTGCCGTGCTTTGGAAGGTGGCCGGAGCCCCCTCTAGGGCCGATTCCTCGTACACCTTGGAGCGGATCACGGCGTGGGGGCAGACCATCACGCACTTGCCGCACTGCACGCAGACATCGGGATCCCAAACGGGCACCTCCTGGGCCACGTTGCGCTTTTCGTACTGGGTGGTGCCGCAGGGGTAGGTGCCATCGGCGGGCAGGGCGCTGACGGGGAGGCTGTCCCCTTCGCGGGCCATCATCTTGGCCAGCACGTCTTTGACGAAGGGCGGTGCCGTATCGGGCACCCACTTGTGGGGGGTGGGGTCGCCGTTGGGGTCGCCCACGGGTACTTCATAGAGGTGATCCAGGGCCGCATCCACCGCCTTCATGTTCATGGCGACGACTTCCTCGCCCTTCTTGCCGTAGGTCTTGCGGATGGAGTATTTGATCGCCTCGATGGCTTCTTCCCTAGGCAGCACGCCGGACAGGGCAAAGAAACAGACCTGCATCACCGTGTTGATGCGGCCCGCCATACCCGCCTCCCGCGCCACCTGGTAGGCATTGATGGCGTAGACCTTAATGCCCTTGGCGATAATTTCCTGCTGCATGGTCTGGGGCAGGCGCACCCAGGTTTCCGCCGGGTCGTCGAAGGGGCTGCTGATCAGCAGGGTGGCTCCGGGCTTGGCTTCGTGCAGCAGTTCCAGCTTGTTGACGAACTCCCACTGGTGGCAGGCGACAAAGTTGGCCTGGGTGATCAAATAGGTGGAGCGAATCGGGTTTGGCCCAAACCGCAGGTGGGATACGGTGACGGAGCCAGACTTCTTGGAGTCGTAGACGAAATAGCCCTGGGCGTAGTTCGGGGTGTCTTCGCCGATGATTTTGATTGAGTTTTTGTTGGCCCCCACGGTGCCGTCGGCCCCCAGACCGTAGAACACCGCCCGCACCACGTTGTCTGGCTCGGTGGTAAAGCTGGGGTCGTAGTCCAACGAGGTGAAGGTGACATCGTCCACAATGCCCACCGTGAAGTGGTTTTGGGGATTGGCCTTGGCCAGGTTGTCAAAAATGCCCTTCACCATGGCCGGGGTAAATTCCTTGGAGGACAGGCCATAGCGACCGCCCACCACCTTGGGATAGAAGGGCCGGGGTTCCTCAAAGTGGGGATTCTCTTCGCCGCCCTCTAGGTGAACTTTGCCCTCGGTTTGGGGCAGTTCGTGGATGGCGTGGACGACATCTAAATAGAGCGGTTCGCCGGGACTGCCCGGTTCCTTGCAGCGATCCAGCACCGCCAAAGATTTGACGCTCTTGGGCAGGGCGTTGATAAAGGCAATGCTGTCGAGGGGCCGATAGAGCCGCACCTTCAGCACACCGACTTTTTCGCCCTGGGCCAGCAGCGCCTCCACGGTTTCGTGCACCGTTTCCGCCCCGGAGCCCATCAGCACCACCACCCGTTCGGCATCGGGGGCACCGTAGTATTCGTAAATGTGGTACTGCCGCCCGGTGAGCTGGGCAAAATCATCCATGGCCTGCTGCACAATGTCGGGGCAGGCGTTGTAGTAGCGGTTCACCGTCTCCCGCCCCTGGAAGTAGACATCGGGGTTTTGGGCGGTGCCGCGAATCACGGGCCGATCCGGCGTCAATGCCCGCTGGCGATGTTGCAGCACCAGGTCGAAGGGGATGTATTCTGCCAGCACCTCATCGGGGATCGTCTCGATTTTCTGCACTTCATGGGAGGTGCGGAAGCCATCAAAAAAGTGTAGGAAGGGAATGCGCGATTCCAGACTGGCCCGAATTGAGATCGCCGCCATGTCCTGGGCTTCCTGCACCGAATTCGAGGCCAGCAGAGCGCAGCCTGTGGCACGGCAGGCCATGATGTCACTGTGGTCGCCAAAAATCGATAAACCCTGAGCCGCCAGGGATCGCGCCGCCACATGGATCACCGCCGAAGTTAGTTCCCCGGCAATTTTGTAGAGGTTGGGAATCATCAACAGCAACCCCTGGGAGGCGGTGAAGGTGGTCGTCAATGACCCCGCTTGCAATGCCCCATGGACAGCCCCCGCCGCCCCGGCCTCGCTCTCCATTTCCACCACCGAAGGCACCGTGCCCCAGATATTCGGCTGGTTCACCGAGGCCCAGGCATCGGCCCACTCGCCCATCGGCGAAGAGGGCGTAATTGGGTAGATGGCGCAGACCTCACTGAGGCGATAGGCCACCTGGGCGACCGCCTCGTTACCGTCTAGGGTGACAAACGCTTGATTTTCCATTGCGATCCCCTTGGGACTAGATGGGCATGGCTCAGACCACATAACCGGAGGGACTCTGAGCCGCTGAACCCCTGACCAATGCGTAATTCCATGGTGCAGGGCAAACTAAACTCAACAAAAACAGATCTAATCTGTGGAATGAGAACCTTACTTTCTCAACCCACAACTTGTTTAAGTAGACCTATCTCCTAAAAAATCCTTAACTAAAAGCCACTTATTTTTTTGATGTGCTATGGCAAAGTGCCTAGATTTAATTCAGCTTTTGAACTCCTTGCAATAGTTCTATCTTGACACTGCTTTTTACGCTAGGGTCAGGTTTTTAGGCAAACTTTACCAGGTGCTCAAAGCCTTGACAAACAAGGAAGAGGCTGATCTAAGGCGTGAATGTCAGGGACAGGTTGTCATTCCTTAACCTATTCCCTAAATGCTCAAAGCATTGAAATCACCTTAAGATAGCGCCATGGCATCTACGAGTAATCATTTTTTGTAAAGAAGATGCCCATCACTTAGGCATCCTAATTTCTAGGAAATCCTGAGTTTACAACTCTAGATATTACTTAATCTTTTGAAGGATGAATTCATGTGATTTAGTCATTGCTAAGACATCCCCCAGCCTAGGTGCTTGGCTAACCAAGGCTGGCCCCTAGGTCATAGCGGAAAGTAAGGCGATAAAAACCTGTTGCCAGCGTTCGCTCAATACCTGGGCAAGGGGTGGATTGTGCAGCAAGAACCCATAGGCCACCAAGGACAACCCACCGACTAGGCCATGCATCCATCGCCTTAGATGAACTTCTATCACAAGGCGATAGAGTCCATAAAACGTTGCGGCGGCGGCTATGACCCCAAGGCCCCCCACCATCTGAAGCATGATGGGGGCAGGCTGTTCTAGGGCTGAGGTCTGCACCCAATGCGCGGCATATCCGGCATACCAAATCTGAATCACAAGGCCAGGAATCCAGCCCATCCACTCAAACCTAAGGCGATGAATCGCCTGCACCATTGCTTCTGTCCAGGTGAGGAACCACTTCCATTCCTCCGTCTTGCCCGTGATGTGATTCCACATCGCATTGGCCAGCACCACTACCAAAAGCATCAAGGCCCAAGGCGCAACCAGGATGAGTAGAACGCCCCAATACATCACCACACTGCCAAGCGCATAGCCCAAAAGCTTGATCAACGCCATTGCGATCCTGCCAAAGCCTATCGATAGAGCTATAGACAACCGTATGCCCAGATTCAAGCATTCCACCACAATTCGCAAGCTGATCTCATGTTCTTTATGACGCCAGCGTTGCCGTTTTATGGTTCGTAGAATTTGTCCCGGCTTGAACGCCCCGTTGGGCAGGATCATAAAATAAGGAGGCAATGGGTGATGGCCTCCTTTTGGATCGGGTTATGGGGGGATGCTACGGCACCGTACCGATGGGGCTGTCTGGCTGATGCCGTCTAGTTCGCTGATGGGATGGTTTAGGCTTCTGGGGTGGCCTTGCGGCGCAGGGTGGTGAATCCGCCTAGGCCCACTACCAAGAGGCTAATCACCGCAGCGGGTTCGGGTACATCTGCTGCCGGGGGGCCTTGTTGAATGCCGCGCACCGCAAAGACTACGTCGTTGTAGTCGCGGTCGCCGCCGCCAATGATGTCCTCAAAGCCGAGGATCGTCCATTCGTTGTGCTGGAAGGCAACGATGTGCTGAAGACCGTCAACATTCTTGGTCGGGTCGCTCCCCAGGGTGCGGCGGGCCACCTTCTGGTCATACTTGGCAATTCGTCTGGCGGTGGCGGTTGGCCCAGGCTTAGCCAGGTTAAAGCCGTCGGAAATAATGTAGAAGCTCAGTTGGGTGGGGCCAACGAATCCACCCAGGCTAACCCCTTGACCCAGCACCAGGGGTCCATTGCTGTTGGGCAGAGTGCTAAACGGCGAGGAGACATCATTAAAGATCATCCCCGACTTAACAGGATTGCCGCCGCCATCGGTCGCGGCATAGGTCAACTGGTTGCGATAGCTTGCCCCTTCGTTAATGAAGTAGACCTCCACCGGATCGACCCCATTCCAAAACAGTTTGCTGGCATCTAGTTGGTAGCGGCCCAAAAAGTCTGCGGAAAGGGCGTTGCGTTCTCCCTCCACGAGCGCTCTCACTGTGCTCAGAGTTTCGGAGGGCTCCAGCAGGCCCATTTCCTTGAGGTTGTTGAACCCCAAATTCTGGGAAAATTCCGTGGGGCTAAGACTCGCACTGGGCAGAGTCTGGGCCGAAGCGGGGGCCACCATGCCAATGGATAACGCGGCAACAGCCGCTGCTCCAACGCCTAAAACAGAGAGATGCATAACCATATATGAAAACCTTTGGTGGCAAGGGTGAATAGGAGCGAAGCAATAAGGGCGCAGGGAACAAACTCAGCGGCTGGGATTACACCAGCGGAACCCATGGAACGGGGCTGGCCCGATGCATCGATCCACCGCCTTGGGCAAGGATATGGAGGCAACCCTAGCGTTAGCTTTCACTTTAGGGGGTGGCCTCGGTCTCTGGCTTGGGTAAATGCCACCATCCTGAAGCCTGATTTCGGTGAATTGTGGGAGAGGATAGCCGACAAACCCTCGGAAAATACGGCATCGGAAAATACGGTGAGACCCCAGGAATGCCCACCGCTAGGCCGTGGGGGCTAAGGGGTGTAGGGTAAGGGGTGGGCGATTCGGGCGATGTGTGACTGCGAGGAGAGATCCATGTTTTCCCAACCTACGCGCAAACGCTTTGGTCAGCATTGGCTCACCAGTGAGAAGGTGCTGCGTAAGATTGTGGCGGCGGCGGCGGTCACGGATCAGGATATCGTGCTGGAAATTGGCCCCGGCACCGGAGTGCTGACCCAATCCCTGCTGCCCTTGGCCCAGGCGGTGGTGGCGGTGGAAATTGACCGTGACCTGCACCATCGGCTATCCCAGAAATTCGCCCAAAAGCCCAACTTTCACCTGATTCAGGGGGATTTCCTTACCCTAGACCCCATGGCGCTGGATCTCCCAATCCCCCCCCTCCTCAATGCCGTCCGATCTCGCCCTAACAAGGTGGTGGCCAATATTCCCTACTACATCACCGGGCCAATTTTGGAGAAGCTGCTGGGTACCATCGCCAACCCCAACCCCCAGCCCTACGACAGCATTGTGCTGCTGGTGCAAAAAGAGGTGGCGGAACGGCTCTACGCCAAGCCCGGTAGTCGGGCCTTTGGGGCGCTCTCCGTGCGGGTGCAGTATTTGGCCGATTGCGAACTGGTCTGTCCGGTGCCTGCCAAGGCGTTTCAGCCGCCCCCCAAGGTGGATTCGGCGGTGGTCAAGATCACCCCTCGCGCCCTGCCCGTAGCCGCCGAGTCGCCCGATTATCTGGATCAACTGGTGCGCCTAGGCTTTGCCAGCAAGCGCAAAATGCTACGCAACAACCTCAAGGCCACCGTAGATCGCGACCAGATCTTAACGGTGATGACCGAACTGGCCATCCCCGCAACCGCACGGGCCGAAGACCTGGGTGTGCCCCAATGGATTGCCCTCAGCAACCGCCTAGGTTCAGCGTAGACTCAGTAGATCACAAACGTCCTCTTTTGCCGCGATCTAGCCCACCCTAACGGGAAGCTTCCGGCTCCCCTCTCCTCGTAGGAGAGGGGCTGGGGGTGAGGTCTTACGGGGGCTTTGCGATCTACTAAGACTAGGGAAGACAGATGAAGGGCTACAATCCTGTAGCAACCCATTTGGTGTCCCATGCGTTTGTATTCGCTGCTGGCTGCGGCCAAGATCAATCTGTATTTGGAAATTGTGGGCAGTCGCCCCGATGGGTTCCATGAGCTGATCATGGTGATGCAGAGCGTTAACCTTGCCGACCGGATTACGGTACGCAGCATTGGCACCGATGGGATTCGGGTGCAGTGTACCCATCCCCTGGTGCCTACGGATGAAACCAACCTGGCCTACCGAGCCGCGAATCTGATGATTCAGCGCTTTCCTGGCGTCCTAGCCAAGCTGGGCGGTGTAGAAATCACCCTGGAAAAACAAATCCCCGTGGGGGCTGGGCTGGCCGGAGGATCGGGCAATGGGGCAGCGGTCTTGGTGGGGCTGGATATGCTGTGGCAACTGGGCCTCACCCAGGCCGAACTTCAGGAGTTGGCGGCGGAACTGGGGTCAGATATGCCCTTCTGCATCAGCGGTGGCACGGCCTTGTCCACCGGGCGGGGGGAAAGCCTCGACCCGTTGCGGGGTATTGACGATCTTTATGTGGTGCTGGCCAAGTACGAATCAGAATTTGTCTCTACCCCCTGGGCCTACCAAACCTATCGGGCTGAGTTTGGCACCACCTATCTTGCCGATGCAGCGGACTTTGCGGATCGTCAGCGCCAGGTGAAATCGGGGCCAATGGTGGCGGCCATCGCCCAGCAAGACAAATCCGCCGTGGGGCGACACCTCTATAACGATCTCGAAAAAGTGGTGCTGCCTGCCCACCCCAAAACCGCCCACCTGAAGGAGACCATGGCCAGCTTGGGCGGATTGGGCACCCTGATGTCTGGCTCTGGCCCCACCGTGTTCACCCTGGTAGAATCGCAGGCAGAGGCGGACGCCCTCGCCCAAGGGTTGCGTACCCAAATCCCCGATCCCGATCTTGGCATTTGGGTGGCCCAGTTCTGGCCCACGGGCATTCAGCTCAGCTCCTAGCCTTCACTGTCCAGATCATCTCTCAACCGCTCCTCCCACCAATCCTCCCCAAAACCGATGACTGACGATCGCGCCGATACTCCAGCCCTAACCCCCACCGCCAAAATTCTCAAATGCTTCAGCGGATCGTTTATGGCGGGCACCATCGCCCTCTTGGCCTATCGACTGATGGTCAGCATTGCCACTATCTTTGCCGCCAAGCCCATCCTGTCCGACAATCCTGCAACCATGAACATCGCGGCTGCCGTGCGTACGCTGGTCGTGGGCATGGTGGCCCTAGGGGCTGGGGTGTTTGCCATGGCGGCCCTAGGCTTGTTCTTGTTGGGTATTCAGCTCTTTTGGCAACGACTCAGACCAGCGGCCTAGGCACCGTAGGATAGGGTTGGGTATCACCGGAGCCCATATCATAATGGGGCTTTATTCCGTTGAAAACCGAGTAAAGATCATTAAAACATCACCATACACTGGGCAAAAGTATTAAAACTATGTTTAGTCGGTTAAATGTAGCCCAGAACTGGGCAATTTAGTTTCAAGGTCGGTTGTGTCCATCCTGGGTCAGCATCGTAGTGAGGGGTTAGTGAAGGCAGCGCGTCATCAAAATCAGAGGTAACGGTAGCCAATGACGACACGATTGTCTGAAATCATCTCCCCTCAGTAAAGCTAAGACAGGTTGGCAGGGATTCTCTATGGCTACATCCGCCACATCGCTTTCAGAAGATAAACAACGGCCCTGGCCCCTGGAGGTTCAGGCGCTACAGCAGGCGCTGAACACCCAACGTAACTACAACCACCTAATCACCACCATCATCAGTTGCTTTGTCGATATCAGCCCTGCCGATCTCGACCAGGAAATCCATCATGCCCTGCACCTAGTGCATCAGGCTACCCAGGTGGATAGTTGTTACTTAAGTTTCTGCAAGTTCCATCCCACGGTTCCAGATCACACTTGGGCCGTGGGTTTTTTGGATCCCGACAGGATCTCTAGCCTGATCCATCTGCCCTGGAGTTGCACTCGGTTGAAGCAGGAGGAATTAGTCTGCATTGCCGACGTGGCTACCCTGCCGGAGGCCGCCACCCAAGAGCAGATCCAGTGGCAACAGCATGGCATTGGGGCGGTGCTGATTCTGCCGCTGGTGCATAAGTCTGCCGTGGTGGGTGCGATGGGGCTGGTGGCTCGTCAGCCTGTGGACGCTTGGTCGGTGGAGACCATTCAACTGATGCAAGTTCTTGGCAAAATGATTGTGGCGACCCAGAAACGCCTGGAAGACGAGCGCCTGCTTCAGGAGAATGAGGAGCGCCTGCGCCTTGCCCTCAGCGCCACCAATCAGGGGCTCTATGATGTGGACTTGACCACGGGCGAGGTGTTGGTGAGCCCAGAATATGCCACCATGCTGGGCTACGACCCCGCCACATTCCACGAAACGGAAGATCATTGGCGGGAGATGCTGCACCCGGATGATTGGGAACTCACCACGGCCATCTACGATGCCTATGTGGCGGGAGAAATTCCGGAATATACGCTGGAGTTTCGGCTCAAAACCCAATCGGGGCAGTGGAAGTGGATTTTGTCGTTGGGCAAAATTGTGGCCTGGGATGAGGCGGGTCGTCCGCTGCGAATGTTGGGCACCCATACGGATATTGATGCCCTGAAGCGGGCCGAACATGCCCTCAGAGCCAGCGAAATCCAGTTCCGTACTTTTATGGATAATAGCCCCATGGTGGCCTGGATTAATGACCCTGACACCCACCAGGTGGAGTACACCAGTCGGGGCTGGTTCCGCAACTATGCCCCGCCGCCCCAGTCCATCGATCTATCGCCCCAGGGAAAATCTCTGTTTGAGATCTTCCCTGAAGAGATTGCCCAGGTCTATGCCCACCACAACCGCTGGGTGGTGGAACACAACGAAAGTCTGGAGGTGGTAGAGCCAGGGATTCGCCCTGACTACAGCTCAGGGGAATTTCTGACCTTCAAGTTTCCGCTGCCCCAGCCCCACGGCAAAACCCTGGTGGGCGGGGTGGCCATCGACATCACGGAGCGCAACTGGACGGAACAGCGCCTTGCTCTGCAAAGTACTATCTTGGCCCGCATCGCCCGCAAGGAACCCCTGCACGAGATTCTCACGGCTCTGACCCTAGCCATCGAGGATCTGTTGCGGGAGGGGCTTTGTTCCATCATGTTTTGTGGGGCAGATGGCTGCCTTCATGTCGGGGTAGCCCCCCACCTGCCTGTGGCCTACGGCGAAGCCCTGGAGGGCACCCAGGTGGGTGAGGCGATGGGTTCCTGCGGCACGGCGGCGGTGCGACGACAACCCGTGATTGTCGAAGACATTGCCACCGACCCCCTCTGGGCCAATTTTCGGGATCTACCCCTGGCCCATGGGCTGAGATCCTGCTGGTCAATTCCGATCTTTGCGAGCGATGGCCCGGTGTTGGCCACCCTGGCGGTCTATCACCGGGAACCCCGCCAACCCTACGCCCACGATCTGGATACGCTTCAGTTGGCGGCGAACCTGGCAAAGGTCGCCATCGAGCAAGACCAAGCCACCCATGCCCTAGAACAACTTAACCACGACCTAGAAGACCGGGTGGCCCAGCGCACCGAGGCGCTCCAGCGCAGCCAAGATCGCCTGAAGGAAGCCCAGCAGGTGGCCCGCCTGGGCTGGTGGGAAATGGATCTGCAAACCCGCCAGATCACCTGGTCGGAGGAGGTGACGGCCCTACTCGGCCATGCCCCAGGCAATCCATGCGCGGATTTAAGGAATCATCTGTCTGAGGCCGGATGGGATCACTTTAACAGCATCGTCAACCAGGCCATCGAAACCGGATCGCCCTGCACCGCCGACCTCGACATCACCCGCCATGACGGTAGCCAGGGATGTTTGTTCATCAAGGCCACCTCCAACCGTTCCGAACAGGGAGATCACAGCCGTATTTTTGGCATTGCCATGGATGTGAGCGAGCGCTGGGTGATCCAAAAAATCCTCAAGCGCAGCGAAGAGCGCAGTCGTGCCACCCTGCTGGCCATGCCAGACTTGGTCTTCCGGGTCAACCGGGAGGGCATTTATCTCGACTTCATGGCCTCGCCCCAGGGCGTTAATTTGGTGGATCCCCAGCAGTCCCTCGGTAAGCATCTCTCGGAGGCATTGCCCCCTGGCACCTGTCAGGATCACCTCGCCCAAAAACTGACGGCTATCCATCAAGCCCTAACGACCCAAACCGTGCAGTGCTACGAGCAGGTGGTGGCCTTCGAGGGCGAACAGCGCTACGAGGAGGTGCGGGTGGCCCCCTGTGGTCGGGATGAGGTGGTCTTTTTCATCCGCGACATTAGTGACCGCAAGCGCACGGAGCTAGAACTCATTCGCAGCCGGGATTTGCGGGAGGCCATTTTCAATGAATCCACCGACGCCCTGTTCTTAGTGGATCCTCAGACAGGAAGAACCCTAGACTGCAACAAGCGGGCCGTGGATCTCTTTGGAGCCTCGACAAAACACCAGCTCGTCAACATTGAAGGCTATCGACTTCAGGTGATACCCTTCACCGAGGCCGAACTCCAGGATATCTACGTGACCATCGACCGTCACGGGGTGTGGAGTCAGGAAATTGAGTACCGCACCTTTACGGGGAAGACCTTTTGGGGCAACATCGCCACCAAGTTCATTACGATAGCCGGACAACGGCTCAAACTGGTACGGGTTACCGACATTAGTGATCGTAAACAGGTGGAAATGGCCCTCCATCACACCAACCAAGAACTGGCCCGCGCCACCCGCATGAAAGATGAGTTCCTGGCCAATATGAGCCACGAACTGCGTACCCCCCTCAACGCCGTTTTGGGCATGGCGGAAGGGTTACAGGATGAGGTGTTTGGCCCTCTGAATGAGCGGCAACAAAAAGCCCTCCGCACGATTATCAACAGTGGCGATCATCTACTAGAGCTGATCAACGACATTTTGGACTTGGCCAAAATTGAGGCGGGGCAGATGACCCTAGACCCCACCCCCGTGGCCGTCTCCTATCTGTGTTCCTCCAGCCTGCCCTTTGTGCAAACCCAGGCCCAGGAAAAGGGCTTGGTTCTGGAGGTTCAGGTGTCGGATCATCTGCCCGATGTGCTGGTGGATGAACGTCGTCTGCGCCAGGTGTTAATTAACCTGCTGAACAACGCCGTGAAATTTACCCCCTCCGGCGGCACCGTCACCCTCAGCGCCCACTTCCTGGATGCCCCAACCGCAGGTGGCACGTCCTGGCTACGGATTACCGTCAGCGATACGGGCATCGGCATTGCTCCGGCGAATTTGGACAAGCTCTTCAAGCCCTTTGTGCAAATTGAGAGTGCCCTCAACCGCCAATATAGCGGTACGGGGTTGGGGTTGGCCCTAGTGCAGCGCATGGTGGATCTCCATGGGGGGCGGGTGCAGGTCAGCAGCGAGTTGGGGTTGGGTAGCCAATTCTCCGTTGACCTTCCGGCCCATGCCTTTTCTCCCTTGCCCGCCCCAGGCACCGCCGTTCAGCCCATCCCCGACCCATCCCTGGTGATGCCCCTGGCCGATGCGCCCAAGCCTCTGCTGCTCTTGGTGGATGACAACGAGGCTAACCGTTTGACCCTCTCCAGCTACCTGGGGGCGAAGGGATATCGCCTGGAGATCGCTAAAACCGGACGGGAGGCTGTGTCCATGGCCCAACAGCATCACCCCGATTTGATTTTGATGGATATTCAAATGCCGGATATGGATGGCCTAGAGGCTGCGCAACAGATTCGAGCCGATCCCGCCCTGGCCACCACCAAAATTGTGGCCCTCACCGCCCTGGCCATGCCCGAAAATCGGGATCAATGTCTGACCCTCGGCATTGACACCTATCTCAGTAAGCCCGTTAAGCTCAAGGCCCTAGCGGCCACCGTTCGGACAATCCTCAACAATCAGGTTCCTTCCCCATGACTATTGATACCTATCTCAGTAAGCCCGTTAAGCTCAAGGCCCTAGTGGCCACCGTTCGGACAATCCTCAACAATCAGGTTCCTTCCCCATGACTTTTGTGCTCTTAATTGTTGACGATGAGCCGGATAACTTCGACGTCATCGAGACCCTGCTAGACCACGAAGACTACCAACTGCACTACGTTGAAAATGGCGAAAAGGCTCTGGCGATGCTCCCCGTCCTCCAGCCGGATCTCATTCTGCTGGATGTGATGATGCCAGGAATTGACGGGTTGGCCCTGTGTCAGCGGGTTAAGGCCATGCCCCAGTGGCAGTCAGTGCCAATCATCATGGTCACGGCCTTGGCATCGAAGGAAACCCTCGCCCAATGCCTAGAGGCAGGGGCCGATGATTTTGTCGGTAAGCCCGTGAACCGTCTAGAACTGACGGCCAGGGTGCGATCCATGCTGCGGATTCGCCAACAGTATCAACAGCTTAATAGCTTCAATGCCCAGCTTGAGGCCAAGGTGGTTCAACGCACCGCCGAACTTCAGAATTTGCTCTACCAGGACAGCCTCACCCAACTGCCCAGCCGCATCAGTCTCTTAGAGCAAGTTGGGGATGTCCTCGCTGATCAGCGCACCGATTTTGCCCTAGTCTACCTGGACTGCGACCAGTTCAAGCTGGTAAACGGGGCCTTTGGCTACACGGTGGGCAATCAGTTGCTCCGGGCCATTGCCGAGCGACTTCAGCAACATCTGCGCCCCGGAGATACGTTGGCGCGAGTAGGGGAAGACGAGTTCTGTTTTTTGCTCTCCTCCCTAGCCTCCAATTTTGACCTGGAAGCCTGGGCCACGGAGGTGCTTCAGTCTTTCCACATCCCCTTCCAAACCCCCCACTGCGAAATGTTTATCACCGCCTGCCTGGGGTTGGCCCTGGGGGATAGCGCCACCGCTGACCCCGAAGCCCTGCTCCAAGCCGCCGACACCGCCATGTATCGCGCCAAGCACCAAGGGAAGGGCTGCTACCACCGTTTTGACCCCCAACTGCACGAGGCCACCCTACGCCGTCTCACCCTCGAAAATGACCTCCAACGCGCCCTCGACCAAGAGGAATTGGTGGTCTACTATCAGCCCATCATCTGTTTGGTCACTCAGAAAGTGGTTGGGTTGGAGGCTCTCGTTCGCTGGCAACACCCAGAGCGGGGGCTGGTGCCGCCGGGAGAATTTATCCCCTGCCTGGAGGAAACCGGGCTGGTGGTGCGGGCGGGGCTGATTGTGCTGCGGCAGGCTTGCCAACAACTGCGGAACTGGCATCAGCAGGGCTGGCCAACCCTCGCGGTGGCTGTCAACCTTTCGGTGCGGCAGTTTGCCAGCCCCACCCTACTGGCAGATATTGATCAGGTGCTGGCGGAAACGGGGGCCAACCCCGCCTACCTGAAGCTGGAAATTACCGAAAGCGCCATTATGGAAAATGCCGAAGCGGCCACGGTGTTGATGGATGAACTGCGGGAACGCCACATCCAGATCAGCATTGACGACTTTGGTACGGGCTATTCCTCCCTGGGCTATCTCCACCGCTTCCCCCTGGATGTCTTAAAAATTGACCGATCCTTTGTGCGCGACATGCACCGGAGCGACCGCAACTATCAAGTGGTGGAAACCATCATCACCCTCAGCAACCAGTTGGGCTTGGCGGTGGTGGCCGAGGGCATTGAAACCCTCGACCAACTCCAGGCGTTACAAAACCTGGGCTGTGAATTGGGCCAGGGCTTTTTCTTTGCCAAACCTTCCCCCGCCGAGGCCATCACCACCACCCTCCTGAATCAGACCCTTAGCCCAGTCCCGCAACCGGCCCTAGGGGCGCAAGGGTAGTAAGATATGAACAGCGTGTAAACCTTTGTAAACCGTTTGGGCAGGAGTCGCACATGGGCCGCAAGCAAGCCATCATCATCGGGTCAGGGGTTGGGGGGCTATCCGCCGGGATTCGCCTGCAAAGCCTAGGGTTTGACACCACCATCGTTGAAAAGCTAGATGCCCCCGGTGGTCGGGCCTACGTGCGCCGCATGGATGGCTTTACCTTTGATATGGGGCCAACGGTGATCACGGTGCCCCACTTTATTGAGGAACTGTTCTCCCTGGAGCGCGACCAGGCGGATTTGACCTCCGAAGACTTCCCCTCCACCATCGTGGATGAAAACAAGCGCATCAAGGAAGGCATCTCCGGCGGCCCCAACACCAGTCGCTACGTCCAACTCATCCCCATCCTGCCCTTCTATCGCATTTATTTCGACGACGGCACCTTCTTTGACTACGACGGCGACGATGCCCACACCCGCCAACAAATCCAAGACCTGGGCGAACCGGGCGATCTGGAGGGCTACGAGCAATTCCAGGCCCAGTCCAAGGCCATTTTTGAACGGGGCTTTTTGCAGCTTGGCTACACCCACTTCGGCACCGTGGGCGATATGTTAAAAGTCGCCCCCGACCTGCTGCGGTTGGATGCGGTGCGTAACCTGTTCCGCTTCAGCAGCCGCTATTTCAAGAGTCATAAACTGCGCCAGGTCTTCACCTTCGAGCCGTTGCTGGTGGGCGGCAACCCTCTCTCGGTGCCCGCCATCTACGCCATGATTCACTTTGTGGAAAAAACCTGGGGCATCCACTTTGCCATGGGCGGCACCGGGGCGCTGGTGCAGGGCTTTGTGAAAAAGTTTGAGGATCTAGGCGGCCAAATCCGCTACAACACGGAGGTCACCAAAATCAACGTCAGCCGCCAGGGCAACGACAAGGTGGCTACGGGCATTACCCTGGCCGATGGCACGGTGATGAACGCCGACGTGGTGATTTCCAACGGCGACTGGGCCAACACCTACAGTAAGTTGATCGAACCCCAGTACCGCTTTTGGAACAGCGACCTGCGGGTGAAGCTAACCCAGCAGTCGATGTCGGTGTTTGTGATCTACTTTGGCTTCAAGGCCGACGGCACCGAGTCGGAAAAACTCTGCCACCACACCATCCTCCTCGGCCCCCGCTACGAGGGTCTGCTGAAAAATATCTTTGGCCGCAAGGTGCTGTCCAAGGACTTCTCCCAATACCTGCACCTGCCCACGCTAACGGATCCCTCCCTCGCGCCCCCTGGGCACCACGCCGCCTATACCCTGGTGCCTGTGCCGAACAATTATTCCGGCATCAACTGGGACGAAGCCGGGGAACAGCTCTGTGAGGCCGTCTTCAGCTATCTCGAAGACCGGGGCTACCTGCCCAACCTGCGGGAACGGCTGGTGTGCAAGAGCTACATCACCCCCGACTATTTTGAGGGCACCCTCAACGCCTACAAGGGCAACGCCTTTGGCCCAGAGCCCTTGCTGGTGCAGTCCGCCTTCTTCCGGGGCCATAACCGCAGCGAAGACATCAGCAACCTCTACCTGGTCGGCGCAGGTACCCAACCGGGTGCAGGCACCCCCAGCGTGATGATGTCCGCCAAGATGACGGCCCGCCTGATTGCGGAGGACTTCGCCATCGACCCCGCCATCGTCAGCGGCAAGGCCAGCCCCGAACTGAGTGTTCGTTAAACAAGAAGCACCACCATGGATAATGTGGGCGATGGCGTGATGTTCTGCCCTAATTCAATCCATGGCTCCGATGGCGCTTGACTAGACCCAGCAAGCCATAGGCCAGCAAGCCCAAGAGCGAGCTGGGGGCGGGCACAGCTTGAACCCCAGCTTTCCCCGTTTTGAGATCCAAAAGATAAACTTGGGTCGGTTCGTTAAACTGTCGGGCGTAAGTAGCCCTGAAATTCAGGGCGATAACTTCTTCCAACGAGCCAAAGTCTTGATCAACATTTAACGACTGAATGATGATGTTGTCTTGGTTGCCAGCTAGCAGCAACTGAAATAGGTTCGTCTCAATGTTGTCCTCACCCGGTGTCTCAAGAGCCGCTAGCAAATTCAGCTCATCCAATAGAGTCGGTGGCTGTGATGTGGTGCTCCCAACGAGTGCCAGACCTAATCCGCCGAACGCAAAAGCCGACTCTACGCGGGCATTCTCGATTGAGGTTGCCAGCAGGAGAGCCCCGCTGATGTCGAAGCTAAAAATTTCATCGGTATCGATATCAAAAATGCCGAGTACAGAGGCGTTACTTTCGGCCAAGCCAATATAATCGAGGCCAATCCCACCCGTAAAGCTTTCAATTTCATTGAAGACTAGCGACTCTGAAATATCAAAAATCGCTAAGGCGTCACTAAAAGCCACTGCTGATCCGCCTGATGAAATCACCAAGGTATCGGTCTCAGTATTGGTCAGGGTAGTGGTCGGGGATTGCGAGAAGTTGGTCAGTTCTAAAAAGCTATAGACCGTTGAAAACGTAGCTGCCGAGACTGATGTAGCTAGGGTCAAGGTCGTTGTGACAGCAGATACAGCAACCACGGGCCAAGACCGTACAGAAGTTAGTATAGACATAGTTCTTCACTAGAGATTGAGAACTTTACTGGGTAACAGATGCCAGACTGAGGTTGCTGGTGCCCTAGACCCCATGGTCGTGAACGGAGCGCACGCGTTCCATCCCTCTGGGGCGTTGCCGATCTATTGGGTCAGGCCAGGTTCAGAACACGCTGTTGGAGTGTCTAAGGCGATGGGGTAAAACGCGCTCCTAAACGGGCTAATGACTTCACCTGGCACCAGGATGCCCCGTGTAAATACTGATTTAATCAAATCGCGATAAAGAAAAGCAAGCCTTCTGTAAAGATTCCATGCGCTTTGAACCTTGGGTTCAAGGGATAAATCAGA
The DNA here is from genome assembly GCA_040396995.1 of Nodosilinea sp. Lineage (GTDB taxonomy): Bacteria > Cyanobacteriota > Cyanobacteriia > Phormidesmidales > Phormidesmidaceae > Nodosilinea. The sequence continues at coordinate 22,532 of JBBAWV010000062.1, forward strand.
CCCCTCAATTTTTATTTAATCTTTATTTACTTGCGATCCAGAGCCTGTTCCCTTAAATTGAAGGCATGTTTGCCGAAAACCTGTCCACTGAGGTGAAGACAGCGCTAGTCCGTATTTTTTCTGAAGACGTGCCGTTCCTTCCCATAGCCTGCCAAACCGCTACCTAGCCTTTAGGGCTATCGCAGATGATAGTGCAGGATATAGCCGTCCTAAGTGAGTTGTGAACTATTGCAGAGCCATCCCCCTTGTCGGACTGAGCACCCTACCCTTCCTTAGGAATGGGCACCTCGATAAATACAAATCCTATTGAGAATGTTAACGGGATTTCAATGGTTTCGGGCTCTCAGTATTCGCAATAAGGCAACTAATCGAGGTGCTCTATATTTAATGCATTCCTAACACACACGACTCAGGGCCATTCTAGATGGGGTTATCTCCATTGACCAAATCTACGCATTATCAGTTGATCGGACTCAAGTGATATGGACTTGGCTGAATTGTTCTTCGATGTTTAGGGATGGCAATTTGGCACCCAACCCAAGATTTGTTTGCCTGAGAATTAACTTCGATGTGATATGGCAATCCTATATGGTTTGTGAGCAAGTGCGGGATCGAAACCCTTGCTAATCCTGATCCCTGATCTCACGAATGACATAGGACTGCTATATATCTTATGAGTATATTTCAATGATTTTACCCCAAGTCCTTAATCCACTTTCAGATCCTTCCTTTGCAGGGGTACCCTCTGCAAAGCAGCTTTTTGAAGAAATACTATTAGCATCGGGTGTTGTTCCACAGACTATTTCCGTGGAACCCAAGGACTTTAGAGCTATTACTTTCCAGCTAGGAGATCTTTTATTTGAATCTGATGCTTTGTCGCAGCAACAACTATCATCCTCGAGTTTTTACCTAGTGGCTAGCGGTCGAGTGAGGCTACTGAGTTGGGCTGCTAGGAAGCATCGAGAGGTAACGATTCAGTCGCTGCATACGGGCCAATGGTTTGGTGCAGATACGTTACTAATTCCATATCCTAAAATGCCTTACCGAGTGATCGCCGGTAGTGCTGGAACCGTATACGAACTCCCTACGGCTACCTTGGCCCAGTGGATTAAAGACTATCCAGCGCTAGGTCATTATTTGGCGGCTCAAATCACGTTTTATCAACGGGTAGCTTTTCTCCGGTGCGTCAGCGATATCCAGGACTGGACTGGAACTAAAATTAGAACCTTGGCAGAGCAAACCATCGAGTATGCCATTGCAGCCGAGACGGCTCTAGATAACATTTGCAGAGCTAAGCCTGGAGTCTTTTGGTTGCGGTCGGGCGATATCCAAAGCCCGACCGGTCAGCCCCCCGCCATGGGGCAATGCTGGATTGGAGGACAGGAACAACCGGAAGGTTGGCACGCCTCGACAAATGTGACGGTGTATTACTTACCAGCGGAGGTCTGCGCCAATCTAGACATCTATCCGCCGTCGGCTACGGCCCCTGCCTCCCCAGAGTCGGATACTCACATTTCCCATGCTGACTTAGCCGCCCAATCCCATCTTTCAGACTTACCTGTCAAGCCCCCAACCATTCCGTCTCCCGATGCCAAGCCACCGTTGCAAGGGCTGTCGAGCAACTCCCCTGCGGTGATTTTTCCTAAGCCATTACATCGGCAAGTATTGGATCGGATGCATCGGTTTCCTTGGATTGAGCAACAGAGTTCTTCGGACTGTGGAGCGGCCTGCTTGGCTATGGTTTCTCGCTATTGGGGAAAGCGGTTGCCCATTCATCTTTTGCGCAATCAAGCAAATGTGGGGCGAGCTGGTGCTTCTTTGAAAGGGTTAGCCCGCGCCGCAGAAAATATCGGGTTTCAGGCCCGACCTGTACGGGCCAGCTTAGGCCGTATTGCCTCCCAGCGGAACCCATGGATTGCCCACTGGCAGGGTGACCATTACGTGGTGGTCTATGCGATCAATAGCCGCACCGTCACCCTTGCGGATCCAGCCGTTGGCAAGAAACGGATATCCCGATCAGATTTCCAGACCCACTGGACAGGCTATGGACTTTTATTAGAGCCTACGGATCGATTGGGATCTGTCGAGGTGAAGCAGGCATCTCTGGAACGATATCTTGGTCTGCTGCTGCCCTATAAGTCTCTGATAGTTCAAATCATTCTGATTTCTCTGCTAATGCAGCTATTTAGTCTGGTGACGCCTCTATTCACTCAGATCATTCTCGACCGAGTGGTCGTCCAGAAAAGTACATCAACGCTCAATGCCTTTGCCATTGGATTACTGATGTTCAGTGTCTGGGGCATCATCATGGGAACTGTGCGGGGTTATCTTCTGGCTCACTTTTCTATGCGGCTAGACTTAACCATGGTTAGTGGATTTATTCGCCATGCCATTTCACTGCCGCTCAAGTTCTATGAGTCTCGACGAGTGGGAGACATCTTAACCCGTGTGCAAGAAAATCAGAAGATCCAGCGCTTCTTGATCGGTCAAGTTATGTTGGCTTGGCTCAGTTTTTTGACAGGCTTTGTCTATTTGGGGCTCATGCTCCATTACAACCGTCAGCTCACCTTGATGGTGCTAGCCCTGGTGCCCCCTATTATTATTATCACGCTGGTATCAACGCCCTTTCTACGCCGCATTTCTAGGGAAGTATTTAAGGAGGCGGCCAACCAGAACTCAAACCTAGTCGAAATGATGAGTGGTATCGCGGCAATTAAATCAGCGGCTGTAGAGCAGGAGGTACGCTGGCGCTGGGAAGATTCTCTCACCCGACTTAATAACGCCTCCTTCAACGGACAAAAGTTTGGCCTTGGTTTGGGGGCCATTAACGGAGCCGTTAACACCCTAGGCAGTACAGCGTTACTGTGGCTAGGAGCCACGATGGTCATTCAAGACCAACTCACGATTGGCCAGTTTGTGGCTTTTAATATGATGATTGGCTATGTGCTAGATCCAGTCGTAGCCTTGGCCAACCTGTGGGATGAACTCCAGGAAATCTTTATCTCCGTTGAACGCCTCAATGACGTGTTTGAAGCTGAACCCGAAGAACCGCTGGGTCAGCCCATGCTGATTTTGCCACCTGCTCGCGGTGAAGTAATCTTTGATGCGGTAACCTTCCGATACGACGAAGATGCCGAACATAACACCCTTGAAAATCTATCGTTTCGGGTTGACCCTGGACAAACCCTTGCCATTGTTGGCCGTAGCGGATCGGGCAAAACAACGCTAGTAAAGTTGATTGAAGGCTTATACCACCCCAGTCGGGGACGGGTGTTAATTGATGGACATGATTTGCGCCATGTGTCTCCCTATTCCCTACGATCACAGCTAGGGGTTGTTCCCCAGGAGTGCTTCCTGTTTTCTGGCACCATTCTGGAGAACATTACGCTGTACCGCCAAGATGTCACCCTGGATCAAGCGGTAGAAGCCGCTAAGTTAGCAGAGGCTCACGCTTTTATTCAGGCGCTTCCCCTGGGCTATAACACCAAAGTCGGCGAGCGAGGATCGACACTTTCGGGGGGGCAGCGACAGCGCATTGCCATTGCTCGAGCATTGCTGGGTAATCCCCGCATTTTAGTGCTAGACGAAGCCACCAGTTCTCTTGATACAGAGTCGGAACGACGCTTTCAGCGCAACCTGACCCAAATTACTCGGGAGCGCACTACGTTTATCATTGCTCACCGGCTCTCCACGGTTCACAACGCTGACAGCATTCTCGTTCTAGATCGAGGCATTCTAGTTGAGCAAGGCACCCATGATCAATTAATGGCGCTCAAGGGCTTGTATCACAGTCTGGCTCAGCAGCAGCTAGATCTTTAGGGGAGAATTTTCAAATGGTGACCCTAGGCGGTTGTTCACGGGCTGCCACCCAGAGCCCTGGTTGACTGACAAAAGTTGTACGCCCTCACCCCCAATCCCTCTCCCAGAGGGCGAGGCAGGGTGGTTTCATACCAGTAAAGAAAAAATGTAGTGGATCCGATTCGCCC
>JBBAWV010000063.1:0-26477 GCA_040396995.1 Nodosilinea sp.
AGCTTGGCCCCGCTCAGGTTGGCATTGCTCAGGATGGCCCCGAGCAGGTCGGTATTGCTAAGGTCGGCATTGCTCAGGTTGGCATTGCTCAGGTCGGCAGTGTACAGGTAGGCATTGCTAAGGCCGGTATTGCTCAGGTCGGCATTGCTCAGGTTGGCATTGCTCAGGTCGGCCTTGCTCAGGTTGGCCCCCTCTAGGTTGGCCCCCTCTAGGTTGGCCTTGCTCAGGTTGGCCCCCTCTAGGTTGGCCTCGCGCAGGTCGGCAGTGCTCAGGTCAATCGCAACCTCATAATCCGACTCTCTCCAAATATTCCATTGCTCAACACCAGCTTGGAGCAGTTCAAATTGTTCTCGGTTAGCCATCTTAAAACTCACTCGATAAATCTTACTGAATCCAGTATTTTCTACCGATAGTTGAGGGGAAATGCCTAGATCAAAAAAAACGTTACTTTCCCAGAAAAAACAACTCAATGAAGGTTTATTTCTAGCTATCAAGAAGATTCACGGATGAATTCGTCAACTATCTGTGCAGCAAGGCCGCGACTAGCCAAGGCCCTTGTCCTATCGGGGTTGCTATCTCCCTAGCAGGATCAGTAGATCACAAATTCCCCGCAGCCCACCCTTTCCTGCGGAACGCTTCGCGAACGGGAAGCAAGCTACACCCCCAACCCCTCTCCTGCCTGGGATAGGGGAGCCGGAAGTGCTTAGAAACCGGGTTTATCCCCACGCTGAAGGAGTTTATCTAGCGGGTTACGATCAGACTAAATGGTGGGCAGTGCCCTACCTAACTGAGGCCATCATTGGGTTAACCATCCTCAATGCCAGCCAGCGCTAATCGCGGAGTGAGAACCCGTCATCGGCCCCTGGAATCCGACAAAATAAAATTTCCCTGGATGACTTTTTGCAAGAAATCAAGAAACGTCGCCCCAAAGGTGCAGGCAACCTTGGCCCCAAAGCCCTCAAGACCCTCAAAGAAGCCTACGGCGACTATGCCCTGCCCATCCAACAACGCCGCCGCGATGGCCTAGGGCTAGAACACCGCATTTCTGACCTCGTCAACCAAGCCTACGGCCTCATACCAAATCCGACTTGCTTGCCCCCGGTATCAGCGGGCGAGGAGACCTCGCCCCTACGGTTTGCTGGGCTGGGAATCGGGGTTATTCGATTAGGATTTGGTATCACTCCCGAAGACATCGATTTAATGTGGAAAACCGCCCCACCGAGGATGCCCTTAGGTCGTTCCATCCGGTTAAGATCGGGGGGCAACTTCGATGACGCCGCACCATGGGCTAGATCAGCCTGGACTAGGGAGAAGCAACGAAACCCTAAACCGCCGCTAGGAATGCCTCTGCGGCCTTAGAGAGAACATCGGCCTTATCCGTGGCTTCCCAGGGCAGATCTAGGTCGGTGCGGCCAAAGTGCCCATAGGCCGCCACATCCTGGTAGAAGCGTCCCCCCCGTTCCTGGGGCAGGGTTTGCAGGTTGAAGGCGGCGATGATCCCGGCAGGACGCAGCTCGAAGTGATCCTTGGCTAGGGCCAGAATTTGGTCATCGCTGATCTTCCCGGTGCCGAAGGTGTCGATGAAGATACTCACCGGACGGGCCACGCCAATGGCGTAGCTAAGCTGCACTTCGCATTTCTCTGCAAGGCCAGCGGCCACAATGTTTTTGGCCATGTGGCGGCTGGCATAGGCGGCGCTACGGTCTACCTTGGTGGGATCCTTACCAGAGAAGGCACCGCCGCCGTGGCGAGAATAGCCGCCGTAGGTATCGACGATAATTTTGCGTCCGGTCAGTCCAGCATCGCCCTGGGGGCCACCGATGACGAACTTGCCCGTGGGGTTCACCAAGAAACGGGTCTCCGAGTCGGGCTTGATCGTCAGGTCGCCAAAGACAGGCAGCACCACCTGTTCCCACAGGTCAGCCTTAATCTTGGCCTGCACACCCACTTCGTCGGTGATGTCGCCAATGGCAGCGGTGTGCTGGGTCGAAACCAGGATGGTATCGATACCCACGGGCTTCCCGTCTTCGTAGGCCACCGTCACCTGGGTTTTGCCATCGGGCCGCAGGTAGGGCAGTTGACCCGTTTTACGCACCGCCGCCAGTTGCCGCGCAATGCGGTGGGCCAAGCTGATGGGCAGGGGCATCAACTCTGGGGTTTCGTTGCAGGCAAAGCCAAACATGATGCCTTGGTCACCCGCTCCAGTGGCGTCAAAAATTTCGTCACTGGTGGCGGCGCGGGTTTCGTGGGCTTGGTCAACCCCCTGGGCAATGTCGCGGGATTGCTCATCCAGCGTCACCATCACCGCGCAGCTATCGGCGGAAAAGCCGTTGTTGGTGGGGTCGGTGTAGCCAATTTCCTCAATTTTGCGGCGAATTAGGTTGGCGTAGTTCACCGTCGCCTGGGAGGAAATTTCCCCCGTCACCAGCACCAGCCCGGTGTTCACCACCACCTCCGCCGCCACTCGGCTGAGGGGATCCTGGGCCAGCATGGCATCCAAAATCGTATCGGAAATTTGATCGCAAATTTTATCCGGGTGTCCTTCGGTAACAGACTCGGAGGTAAACAGGTAACGCTTAGACAATGACCGGCCCTCTTCTTTTCACAAAATTTTCAGATCACTTACCCTAGGAATACTGTCGGTAAACCTCGACAAATCCCTGAATCAATCAATGGCAAACCTTGAATCCTGCCTAGATAAACCACAAGGCCAAGGAAGATTTACCTATCAAAGACTACCGCATTTAGTTCCCATTTCAGAACTCTTCATCGGGCTAGGGGGCAACTTTTAAATCCTCCCAGCGACGAAGAATCAGGCTAGCTCCGACCACGGGGGGGCGTCCCCAGGCTTCGGAAACCGAGATAAATCCAGCCGCGTTAGCCTGATCGGCTAGGGCTTGATCCACCCAACTATCGCCCACAATCACCACTTGGCATGGGGAAACAGACATACGCTCACAGAGGCGGTTTAGCAAGGCTGGATTGGGTTTAGGACTATCGTCTGGCTCGGTGCCCTGCCAGTCGTCTATCCAGGGTAAAAGGTTGTAATGGCGCAAAAAGCACTCAATATTCGCCGGACTATCGGAGGATAAAACCCCTAGTTTCACCTCGCTTTCGCTAAGACGCTGAAGCATCGCCTGGGTGCCAGGAAAGGGGGGAGTATAGCGCGTCTTAGGGCTCAGGTCGCAATCCGCTAGGGCAAACTGTTCGGCTACGAGGGCATGAAGATTGGATGGAGGGGAAACTCCAATTCCTAACAACACCTCAACTAGAGCGTCAATATTGGATTGGCGCGTACCTGCGGCCATTAAGCCGTCGGGGTCGATGCCGTTGTCCCATACCCCTAACGTAGCCAGGAGGCGATCCGCAAGGTCGCTAGGGCAAGGCTGGCGCTGATCTGCAACGATCTCCGCGCAGCGCTGGCTGCGGGACTGGGCAAGGCGCTTTAAAAACGGCGCAGAGTCTGCCAGGGTGCCATCCTTGTCAAAAATGATGGCTTTAATTCCTAACAGACTCTGGGTACCACAAGAGACCTGATTCAAGGGGCTATCTAGTCAACGGCAACGGCCATTTCGTCGTCTTCGTAGACCTCTTCACCCACAAGGGCTGCTTCTTTCTCAGCAGCTTGCTTACGTAGGTTCTCGCGGTACTTGGCGGCCATTTCCTCAGCCTTGTCGAACACCAGGTCGGGGTTCTTCACCATGTCGCCCGGTTCTGGCTCAAGCTGCTTGGTGGAGAGGGAAATCCGACCGCGCTCGGCATCCAGGTCGATGATCATGACCTTGATTTCGTCGTTCACGTTCAGCACGCTGTGGGGCGTGTCGATGTGGTCGTGGGAGATTTCGGAAATGTGCAGCAAACCGCTGACGCCGCCGATGTCGATGAAGGCACCGTAGGGCTTGAGGCCGCGCACGGCCCCCAGCACCACTTCGCCCACTTGCAGACCATTCATCTTGCGCTCCACCAGGGCACGACGGTGGCTAAGCACCAGACGGTTGCGCTCTTCGTCCACTTCCAGGAACTTCAGGGGCAGGTCTTCGCCCACCAGATCTTCCTTAGGCTTGCGGGTGCTGATGTGGGATCCAGGGATGAAGCCGCGCAGACCTTCGATCCGCACCAGGGCACCGCCTCGGTTGGTGGCAAACACGCCGGAGCGCACGGTGGCGTCTTCCTGCTGAAGCTGACGCACCCGTTCCCAGGCCCGCATATACTCAATCCGACGGATGGACAGGGTGAGCTGACCATCTTCGTTTTCGTCGGTGAGGATGAAGAACTCGCGGGTTTCGTTGAAGCGCAGCACCTCTTCGGGGTGATCCACGCGGTTGATGGACATTTCTTGGATGGGCAGGTAAGCTGCCGTCTTGGCACCGATGTCAATCAGGGCACCTCTGGGTTCCAAGCTAAAGACAGTCCCGGTGACGGTGTCGCCAGGGTTGAAGTGGTAGTCGTACTTGTCCAGCAGTGCAGCAAAGTCTTCGTGTGTAAACCCGATTCCTGTGTCCTTTACGTCCTGATTGAGCATGCTAGTGTTTTCCTAAGGTTTTCTCCGTAAATACTGCGGTTTTCTGTGCAGACGTACAAAACAATCGACTCAGTGATATAGAGGCTCGTACCGTACACAAATCGTATCGGCCCGAGACAGCCCGATAAACCCACAGGATTACGATTATAACCGATGGGGCCAAGATCTTGAAGAGGGAGCTTTAAAGATTCAGGGCCAGGTCAGCGGTCAGGGTCACGAGGACAACATGGGGGCGGTGTAGGTCAGAGTTGGCTCAGTGGGGTGGGGCGAGTCTTCTGGATGCAAGTCTTCGGGGTGCCCTGGGGATTCGACATCCTGGAGTTGGCTGAGGGTGTCGGTGAAGTCGCGGATGCCCTGGAACTGGCGATAGACGGAGGCGAACCGGACAAAGGCCACTTCATTCAGCGGACGCAGTTTGGTCAGCACCATTTCGCCAATTTCGGCGCTGCTGACTTCTCGGTGATGGCGCTGTTGCAGTTCTGCTTCAATGTCATCAACAAGGCTTTCCATGACCTGAGAGGAAACCGGGGTTTTTTCACAGGCTCGGACGATGCCCCGCAGCAGCTTGGAACGGTCGAATAATTCCTGATCGGCACTACGTTTAATCACCGTTACCGGGACGTATTCAATGCGTTCGTAGGTGGTGAAGCGTCGCTCGCACTGGAGGCATTCCCGCCGTCGCCGAATGCTGCGCCCCAACTCGGCAGAACGGGACTCTAATACGCGATTATTGGGATGTTGGCAAAAGGGACAATGCATGGACACACCCCCAAGGGAGGACAATTCGCCCTGATCCCGGAGTCGCGATGGGATGAGTCATCGACGCTGATAATGGCAAACCGGGGCGACATTCAGAACCTAGAAATTGACCTAAACGGCACATTTTCTAGCGATTCGCGGAACCATAACTTGTTCTCTATATTAAATAGATTCTGTCCAAAGCGGTAAATTATTCCGGCCTGATTTCGCCACGGGGTTTACAGTAATTTCCTGAAGACGGGGTAAGATCGCATCGTTTGGGTTAAGGTGCTGCGCTACAAGTACCCGAAATCCCCCGCTAAATCGCATAATCGCAACCGGAGAGAGCACCCCTGTGAACAGCTTCAACGCCAAAACCACCCTGCCCGTTGGTGACAAAACCTACACCATCTACAGCCTGCCGGAGGCCGCAAAAAGCCTAGGCGATGTCAGCCGTTTGCCCTTTAGCCTGAAGGTGCTACTGGAAAACCTGCTGCGCTACGAAGACGGGCGCTCGGTGACGGCGGAGGACGTGCGGGCGATTGCCACCTGGCTGCAAACTCAAACTTCTAACCGCGAGATTGCCTACCGTCCGGCGCGGGTGCTGATGCAGGACTTTACCGGGGTGCCTGCGGTGGTGGATCTCGCGGCCATGCGCGATGCCATGGTGAACCTGGGCGGCGACCCCAACAAGATTAACCCCCTGTCGCCCGTGGATTTGGTGATTGACCACTCGGTGATGGTGGACTCCTTTGGCAGCGACCATGCCTTTGGCGACAACGTTCAGAAGGAATTTGAGCGCAACCACGAACGCTACGCCTTTTTGCGCTGGGGCCAAAACGCTTTTGATAACTTCCGGGTGGTGCCCCCCGGCACGGGCATTTGCCACCAGGTGAACCTGGAATACTTGGCCCAGGTGGTGTGGACGAAGGACGTGAACGGCGAAACCCAAGCCTACCCCGATACCCTGGTGGGCACCGACAGCCACACGACGATGATCAACGGCTTGGCGGTGCTGGGCTGGGGCGTGGGCGGCATTGAGGCCGAGGCGGCGATGCTGGGGCAGCCCATTTCCATGCTGATTCCCGAAGTGGTGGGCTTTAAGCTGACCGGGCAACTGCCGGAAGGGGCCACCGCCACCGACCTAGTGCTGACCGTGGTGCAAATGCTGCGGGCTAAGGGCGTGGTGGGCAAGTTTGTCGAGTTCTACGGCGACGGGCTAGATCACCTCACCCTGGCGGATCGGGCTACCCTGGCGAACATGGCCCCGGAATACGGCGCGACCTGCGGCTTCTTCCCCATCGATGCCGAAACCGTCAAGTATTTGGAATTCTCTGGCCGCGATGCCGAACGCATTGCCCTAGTGGAGGCCTACGCCAAGGCCCAGGGCATGTGGCGCGATGCCAGCACCCCCGACCCCGTCTTCACCGACAGCCTCGCCCTCGACCTGGCTACGGTGGAACCCTCCCTGGCGGGGCCAAAGCGTCCCCAAGACCGAGTGCGCCTGTCGGATTTGGCCACCCAGTTCAAAACCTCAGACTTCCCAGGCTTTAGCGGCAAGGACTACGCCGAGAAACGCTCGGTGCCCGTGGCTGGGGCCGACTATCCCCTCACCGATGGCGATGTGGTGATTGCGGCGATCACGAGCTGCACCAACACCTCCAACCCCTCGGTGATGATTGGGGCGGGTCTGGTGGCCCGCAAGGCCCGCGAAAAGGGGCTGACCGTGAAGCCCTGGGTAAAGACCTCCCTGGCACCGGGCAGCCAGGTGGTGAGCGACTATTTGGAAAAGGCCAACCTGCAAGAAGACCTCGATGCCCTGGGCTTTAACCTGGTGGGCTATGGCTGCACCACCTGCATCGGCAACTCTGGCCCCCTGCCCGTCCCCATCGCCAGCGCTATTGATGAGAACGATCTGGTGGTCGGTGCCGTCCTCTCCGGCAACCGCAACTTTGAGGGCCGCGTTAGCCCCCACACCAAGGCCAACTACCTGGCCTCGCCTCCCCTGGTGGTAGCCTACGCCCTAGCCGGAAACCTGGCCATCGACCTGAAGACCGACCCCATCGGCCAAGATTCCGCCGGAAACCCCGTCTACCTGAAGGACATCTGGCCCAGCGCCGCCGAAATCCAGGAGGTCATGGCCCAGGCGTTGACCCCCGAAATGTTCCGCAGCCGCTACAGCAACGTCTTCCTCGGCACCGACAGCTGGCAGCAGATCGACACCGTGGAGCAGCAAACCTATCCCTGGCAGGGCGAAAGCACCTACGTGCAGAACCCGCCCTACTTTGTGGAGATGGCCGCTAGCGCCAGCGGTCAATCCTTCGGCGATATCCTCGGTGCCCGTCCCCTGGCCATCCTGGGCGACAGCATCACCACTGACCACATTTCCCCGGCGGGGGCGATCAAGGCCGATAGCCCCGCTGGCCACTACCTGGTGGGCAACAATGTAGTCGCCGCCGATTTCAACTCCTACGGATCGCGCCGGGGCAACCACGAAATCATGATGCGCGGCACCTTCGCCAACATTCGCCTGAAAAACGAGATGGTACCCGGATCCTCCGGCGGCGTCACCAAGCACATGCCCGCTGGAGAAGTGCTGTCCATCTACGATGCTTCGATGAAGTACCAGGCTGAGGGCACCCCCCTGATCGTCATCGCTGGCAAGGAATACGGCACCGGATCCTCCCGCGACTGGGCTGCGAAGGGCACCCGCCTGCTGGGGGTCAAAGCCGTGGTGGCCGAGAGTTTCGAGCGCATCCACCGCTCAAACCTGGTGGGCATGGGCGTGCTGCCGCTTCAGTTCACCGAGGACACCCATCTCGGTGTGCTGAACCTAGATGGTTCCGAGACCTTCGACCTGACGGGTCTCAGTGGCGGCATCCAGCCTGGAATGACCGTCACCCTGGCGATCCACCGGGCCGACGGCAACAGCACCGAAGTCCCCCTGCTCTGCCGCATCGACACCCTGGATGAGGTGGAGTACTTCCTCAACGGTGGTATTTTGCAGTACGTGTTGCGCCAGCTTTTGGCGGCTTAACGCCGTAGACCCAATCTGGCTTGTATTCCCCCGGCCTTAGGGAGCGAGGAAACGAAAACCTCGCCCCTCTGATTGGGGGATTGTTTTTTGGGGGAACCTAGCTGTCTAGCAGCTTTTGAAATTGGGGGTGGTGGCGCAGGCCGTCGAAATGGGCGTCGATCTGCACCATCACCTTATAAACGTAGGGGCTGAGGACAAAGGTGCGGTAGAGGCTTTTGAGGGTTTGCTCTAGATCTCCGGCCATGGCGTAGGTGCGGGCTTTGCCGTACCAGGCATTGGGGTTATCGGCGTGGTGGTGCAGGGAGGCGTTGAAGCTGGTAATGGCTTCTTCGTAGCGGCCCAGTTGAATGAGGGCGGTGCCGCGCTGGTTCCAAATGTAATGGGCTTCGGGCTTCAGGTCTAGGGCGAGTTTGAGGGCGTTGAGGGCTTCGTCGTAACGGTGCAGACCGCAGTAGGCCACGCCTTGGTTGTAGCGGGCTCGGTGGTCTTCGGGATTGAGTTTGAGGCTTTGCTCAAAGCTGGTGATGGCTGCTAGATATTGACGGAGTTGGTTTTGGGCGGTGCCCAGGTTGTACCAAGCCTTGCTGTCAGCGGGGTTGAGCAGCACGGCCTCTTGAAGGTGGGTGGCGGCTTCCTCAAAGCGGCCCAATTTGCCTAGGGAGTGGCCCTTGCCGTGCCAAGCCAGAGCATATTTGGGATTGAGGGCAATGGCTTGGTCAAAGCTTTGGATCGATTCTTCAAACCGCTTTAGGGCCGCGAGGCAAAAGCCTTGCAGTGTCCATACTTCGGCATGGTTAGGCTGAAGGGCTAGGCATGCTTCAAACCGGGTGAGGGCTTCGCCATAGCGCCCAATGGCATAGAGCGCGTTGCCCTGGCCTTCAAGCAGTTTAATGCGGCTAAGCGGCTGGGGAGGGGGCGTTGGTGGAAGGTCAAAACTCACGGCCATGCAAAGAGGCTATGGATGGATGGGGGTCTCTAGGTTCAGCATGCCCAGATCGACCACAAAATCATCAATCCCAGCCCGCTTTGCCCCATTTTACTCCTTGACAATCGCCTGGGAACGCCTTGGTAAATTGATTCGCGACCGTTGCCAATTGCCGCCAATTACCAACGGTTGCGAATCAAGCGGCCTTGGTCAGCCTGCCTAGTTCGGCGGTAGCATGGTCATCGGCAATAGGGCTAGTGACTATTTGTGACGTATGTAGTCATACAGGGCCACATAGTCCTCTCCCGGATGGTTCCAGGAGAAATCGTACTGCATCCCCTGTTGGGCAATTTGCTGGAAGAGTTTGGGTTCTTTTTCCCAGATGTCAAAGGCACGGTTCATCGCGGATTCTAGGGCGACGGTATCGCTTTGGAAGAAGACAAAGCCGTTGCGTTCGTCCTGTTCATGGTAGCCGTCATAATCCCAATCAAACACGGTGTTGACCAGGCCCCCCACACCGCGCACGATGGGCACTGTGCCATACCGGAGGCCGATCATTTGGGTAAGGCCGCAGGGTTCAAAGTTGCTGGGCACCACAATCATGTCGGCTCCGGCGTAGATTAGGTGGGCCAGTTCTTCGTTAAAGCCGATTTCCAGATGCACGTCGGGGTTGTCGTTGAGGTGCAGCTTTTCGTGCCAGAACCAGTCGTTGATGCCCTTTTCGGTGGCGGAACCCAGCAGCACAAACTGCCCGCCCCGCGCCAGGGTGTAGTAGATGGCGTGGTGGACGAGGTGAACCCCCTTTTGGTCATCCAATCGGCCAATGAAGGCGACGACGGGCTTATCGCCGTGGGCCAGCATCAGCCGTTCCCGCAGCACCTTTTTGTTCAGGGCCTTGTCCTCAAAGGCGGTGAGGCTGTAGTGGTGGGGAATGTAGCGATCCTCCTCTGGGTTCCACACGTCGTAGTCAATACCGTTGAGGATGCCGGAAAACTTGGGCTGGTGGGTGTGGAGGGTGTGGCCTAGGCCAAAGCCCTGGTCGGTGTGCTGGGCTTCCCAGGCGTGGTAAGGAGAAACGGTGTTGACGTGGTTGGCGTAGGTGATGCCCCCCTGCATGAAGTTGATGGCGAAGGGGTTGAAGTTGTCGCGCAGACGTCCAGGCTGGAAGTAGTATTCCGGTCGGTTGAGGCCCGTGGCTTCCAGGATGTCAATTCCGGCAATGCCCTGGTGCTTGAAGTTGTGGATGGTATACATCACCCGCTGGAACTCCATGCCGTTGTATTTATAAATCTCGAACAGCATGACGGGAATCAGCCCGGTTTGCCAGTCGTGGCAGTGGATCACATCCGGGCGCTTGTTGCTGCGTAGGAGAAATTCCATCGCCGCCTTGCTAAAGAAGGCAAACCGCATCGGGTCGTCGTCGCAGCCGTAGTAGCAGCCCCGGTTGAAAAACATCTCCCAGGACTTGGGCTCGATGAAAAAGCACAGCCGCCCATGCACCCAGCCGCAATACACATCGCAGAGAATATCCGTGCCATACCAAGGCACAACGAGATCGCAGTACGCTTCGTGCATTCCCCAAATGTGGTCGTAGCGCATGCAGTCGTACTTCGGCAGAATGATTTCGACGCAGTGGCCCCGCGTTTCCAACTCGCGGCTGAGGCCATAGACCACATCGCCCAGACCCCCGGCTTTGATCACCGGAGCGCATTCCGAAGCAATCTGCACGATGTACATGGAGGACTCTCCGTTTAAAAAAGTTCATTTTTTGATGCCCCTATTCAATCAGGATGTTGGGGCGTAGGCAAGGGGATACCATGACCCCATGGCCGGATAGGATGACCAAAGCAGGAGTCCATCGACGCAAGGAGACCCCCATGGCCCAGGGATTATTTTCAACCGCAGACGCCATCGACCTCGCCCCCCTGATTGACCATACGCTGCTGGTGCCCGCCGCCACCCCCGACCAGGTGGCCCAGTGGTGCGATGAGGCCGACCGCTACGGGTTTGCCGCCGTCTGCGTCTACCCAACCTATGTGCGGCAAGCGAGGGAACGGCTGCACCAGCGCCCGGTGCAGGTCTGTACGGTGATCGGCTTTCCCACCGGGGCCACGACTTCGGCCACCAAGCTCTACGAAGCCCAGGAGGCGGTGGAAAACGGCGCGACGGAATTAGATGTCGTCATTAACCTCGGCTGGCTGAAATCCGGCCAACACGACGCCATTCACAAGGAAATCGCCACCATCTGCGAAGAAACCGGACAGCCCGTCAAGGCCATTTTGGAAACGGCGGTGCTCACCCCCTCGGAAATTTCCCTAGCGGCGGAAATTTGCATGGATGCCGGGGTCGCCTTCCTCAAAACCAGCACCGGATGGCAAGGCGGAGCCACGGTAGCTGCCGTGCAGCAGTTAGCCGAACTCTCCAAAGGGCGGGTGGGCATCAAAGCCTCTGGGGGCATTCGCACCGCCGAACAAGCCCTCGCCATGGTGCAAGCTGGGGCCACCCGTATTGGAACTTCATGGGGGCCGGATTTGGTGAAGCAGCAGCAGGCGGGGGAGTAGGACGTGGGACGTGGGGGGGGCTGATTTTTCGGTTTTCGTCGGGTGTGCTAAAACCGTGACAGCCTTTGCCGATATCTCGATGGATGCCCAAGGGCTACCCATTGTCCATGCCGCTGGTGTGGCACCCCCAACAAGGCCAACCGACCCAACAAGAATGAGGAGTAGCCCGTGACAACAAAACGGCGGCGAATCAAATGGAATCGTATCGCGGGGCTGGCCCTAGGGATGTTTGGGGCGGGGGCTTTGGCGGGGTCGATGGCCTCTCGCCTGTCCCCTGCCGAAACGAACCTAACGGATTTATCTCCTCGGCTGCGGGTGTCGCAGTTGCCGGAACCCGCCATGTTCAACGGACGCCCTCGCATTGCGCCCATGCCCAATTTCCAAGAGGTGTGGGAATGTGAGGTGGTGGTGGTGGGGGGTTCCTTGGGGGGAGTCGCTGCCGCTGGACACGCCATGGCCAGCGGTGCCCAAACCTGCCTGATTGAAGCCGCTCCTTGGCTGGGCGGACAGATTAGCTCCCAGGGCGTTTCGGCCATTGACGAATCTCTGCGGATGCGGCTACGGGATAACTTTGCCCCCAGTTGGGTACGGTTTCGGCAACTGATCAAAAACCAGGTGGTGACGCTGCCCGTGTGGAGTCCCGGTGGCCCTCGGCGCACCGTGGCCGATCTGAATAGCTGCTGGGTGGGGGCGCTGTGCTTTATGCCCGAAGCCGGAGCCCTGGCCTCCGAGCAGTTTCTCCAGGAAAAGGGCACCGCTGGCAATGGTCGCTGGGCCACCATGACCGCCTTTAAGGGGGCCGAATTTAACGCCACTGGGCGGGAAATCACCGCGATCTATGCGGTGCAGCGAATTCCTAGGGATCCAAACTATGTGCCTAGGGGGCGGTTCTCGGAGGAACTGGCAGAATGGTATAGCTGGTCTCCCACCGACACCTACGACCGGGTGCCCCTGCGCCTACAAGCCCCCGCCGGACGGCCCCTGATGGTGATCGACGCCACCGACACCGGGGAGCTGGTGGCCTGGGCCAGGGTGCCCTACCGCCTAGGGTCGGAATCTCAAGCCACCACCGGGGAGCCCAACGCCGCCGCCTTCGACAACCCAGACTGCACCCAAGCGTTCACTTACCCCTTTGGGCTCGCCGTCCACGACGATGGCGGTAGCAGCCTCGCCGCCCTCTCCCGCATCGAGCCCACCTACGGCCTCCACGAACACAAGTCTGTCTACGACCTAGAGGGCTTCCCCTTCTTCAGCGGCAAGAGCTTTTTCCACTATCGCCGCATTGTTAGCCACACCCGCAACAGCCCACACACAGGCACCCCTGCCCCTGGGGATATTGCCATGATCAACTGGAACCGGGGCAACGACTGGAACTGGATGGATCCGTCGCTGATCCTCAAAGATCAGGAACTAGAAGCCTCTGGACAGTACCAAAACTGGATGGGGGGGCTGTCCCAGTCCGCGCTCAAATTTGGCGAAGAACACGCCCTAGTGTTTGCCCGCTGGATCCTTGAAAACCACTCTGGCCCCGACGTGCCCCTCACCTACCTCTACGGCCCCGACAGCGCCATGGGTACCCAATCTGGCCTCAGCATGGTGCCCTATTTCCGAGAAGGTCGCCGCATCCTCGGTCGAGCCGCCTACGGCCAGGAGGAATTCATGATCCGCGAAAACGATATGCGGGTGGGCTTCCCGGAACAGCGCAGTTTTGCCCCCACCGCCGTCGGCGTTAGCCACTATGCCATTGATATCCACGGTTGCCGCTACCGCAACTGGGGGCCATCGGGCGATTCTGTCAGTGCTCCGGCCCAGGAACCTAAGGTTAATCCCATTCAATTACCCCTAGAAAGCCTCATTCCCCAAGGGGTCGAAAATCTGCTAATCGGCGGTAAAGCCCTAGCGGCAACCCACATTGCCAATGCCTCCACCCGCGTCCACTATGGCGAATGGCAGGCCGGATCGGCGGCGGGTGTAACGGCGGCTTGGCTGCTACGGCCCGACAGCCCCAGCTACCCAGCGGAGATCGTCCCCAACGGCTATATGCCCGCCCTACAAGCCTACATGGCCCAACAGGGACTCCGCACCACCTGGTAGTGGGGTTGGCCGACCGTTTGGCCACCTGAATTCACCAACGAATTAACCGACAAAGTAGGCGCACAGTTGACGGCGCAGGTTAGCGGCGGGGAGGTTGATGTCGAAACTGAGCAGGGCTCCGCTGGGCTGGTATCGCTGAATCACTTCGCGCAGGGCAGGGGGGATATCGTCGGCCTTGGCCGCAAGGGCGGCAGCCACCTCATCGGCAAACCGACCACTGCCCGCCAGCACCAACATGGGCCGTCCGGCGGCTAGGTTGATATGAAAGTCGGTGGTGGCTACTTTGCCCCCATTCACCAGTAGGGTGAGGGCGGGTTTTGGCTTGGCGAGGGCGGTGGCGAGGTCGGAAATCCACGGCGACTCGCTGCCCCAGTCTTGGCCGGGGGTGAGCAGAAAGTGGGTGTGGTTGGGCTCTAGGTCGCACTCCGAAAAATCGGGAGCATTGAGTCGTGCCTGCCCCTGGGGTAAAACGCCCACCAGCGGAAAGGTGCCCCCCAGGCGATGGCGGGCCTGCCCAATGAGCTGCATCACCCCCGCATCCGTCCCTCCATCAATCACCGTGAGACCCAGATCCTCGGACAGGGGAGCAAGCACCTCGTTAAACAGCACCTGAAGTCGCTGCATACTGGCCGTTTCCATCCACCCCGCCCCGCCCACAAGCACTAGGGTAGGGCGAGGGTGTTCTAGGGCAAGCAGATCTAGAGCTTGTCCGGTGGTATGGTGGGGCGCAAGCCAAAGCGCCTGGGCACGGTGCCCACCGGGGAAGAAAATCGTGAAAGGGTTAGGGACAAGGGGGTCTGCCATGGTGAGCATTATATCGATACTGCATCCAGGTCAAGGTTGATGGTCGCTAAAGTGGGCCGTGGCTGGCAAAGGCCATCCTATCCCCGGCTGAGTTCATGGCAAATCGCCTCTGCTGGTTGGCACAGATGATAGGGATGGTTTCCCCTATTCTAGGGTTGGCCCATGACACCACCTGCTTTGCACCCTTGGGAATGTCGTAAACACTTAACTTATGTAGGATTTTGTTAACTGCGTAGAAAATTCCGGAATACCCTGTTGATACGTCCAGACTAAAGCATCATTACACTTAGGGTGTTCTGTGCCATCGTTCCATGTCTGGCGTTGTTCCTTATCCTGTTTTTCTTTGAGTGGTTTTTGTGAGGGCTATGGTGAACCCGTCTGTGGTGCAGACTTGGAGGCTTAGTACCTTAGTGGTGGCGTTGGTGCTAGGGGGTGGATCCCCGGCGGTGGCAGAGCATCTGGCCCAGGCCACACCGCTGGTTCCTTCCCTTGATTCGCCGTTGCCTCCAGAGGAGGAACTGCCGCCGGAACCGATTCTAGATGTCGAAACTCCAGGCTTGCTGACTCCAGCGGTTCCAGCCCCAGCCCCCCCGGATCAGGTGTTGGTGCAGCGCCTTGTGGTGGAGGGCAGCACGGTCTTCAGCGAGGCGGAACTGGCGGCGGCGGTGGCCCCCTTTGAGGGGCGGTTGCTGACCCTGGAGGAACTGCAACAGGCGGCGGATGCGGTGACGCAGATCTATCTCAATGCGGGCTATCTGACCTCGGAGGCGGTGGTGCCGCCCCAGGACGTGGCGGATGGGCTGGTGCGGTTGCGGGTGATTGAGGGCTTCTTAGAAGAGATCCGGGTGGAGGGGAGTGATCGGCTGGCGAACTATGTGCGGCAACGGGTGGCCCTGGCGGGGGCAGCTCCGGTGAGCCAAGCCCGATTGGAAGACCAGTTGCGGCTGCTGCAAACCGATTCCCTGTTTGACAATGTGGAGGCCGGACTACGCCAGGGATCCATGGAGGGGGGCAGCATCCTCACCGTGCGGGTGAGTGAGGCTCCGGCCTTTAGCGGCAGTCTAACCCTGGATACCCTGTCGCCCCGGAGTGTGGGGCAGCTTCGCACCGGGGCCACGTTGCGCTACCAAAACCTAGTGGGGCTGGGGGATCGGCTGCAAGCCTCGGCCTACCGCAGCACCACGGGCGGAGCCTACGCCTACGACCTCAGCTACCAAATTCCGATCACGCCCCAAAATGGCACCCTGTTACTGCGCCTTGCCCCCAACAACTACCGCATCACCGATACCAGCCTGCCGGAGTTTGCCCTCGATCTCCAGGGTTCTGCCGACAGCTACGAAGCGGTGGTGCGCCAGCCCTTGATCCGCACCAGCGATGAGGAATTTGCCCTATCGGCGGGGTTCCGCTATCGCCAGGGGTCTACCCTGCTGCTGGGGTTCATTACGCCCCCCACCATCACCAGCGTGTTTAGCTTTGGCCAAGACTATGTGCGTCGCGATGCAAGTGGCACCTGGGGGCTTCAGTCGCAGTTTCGGTTAGGAACGGGGTTGTTCAATGCGTCGGTAGCGCCCACGGGGCCAGAGGCCAAGTTCTGGAGCTGGCAGGGGCAGGTACAACGCTGGCAGGTGATCAATCCCAACCATCGGCTGTTGATCCAGGGTGGCGTGCAGTTGACTACCGATAGCCTGCTGGGGTCGGAGCAGTTTGTGATCGGGGGAGCGCAATCGGTGCGGGGCTATTACCAAAATCAGCGGTTTGGTGATAACGGTCTGCGGTTCTCCATCGAAGACTACATCACCCTGCAACGGGACAACGACGGACGCCCCATCACCCGGCTGATTCCCTTTTTTGATGTGGGCTATGTGTGGGCGACGAATGCTGACCTCGCCGCCACGCAACAAAATTGGATGGTGGGTACCGGGATGGCGGTGGAGGCTCAGCTTCTCGACAACCTCTCAGCGCGGGTGGATTTTGGGGTGCCCCTCGTCACGCTGGATGAACTGCCGGGGGATCGTCCCTCAGGTCTGCGAATCTACTTCGATATGCGCTATCGGTTTTAGTTATGGCCCTCTACGACCTTTTTATTTCCTACGGGCGGGCGGATAGCAAAGCCTTTGCCATCGACCTCCACCGTCGGCTGACCGAACGCGGCTATCGGGTCTGGATTGATTTGGACGATATTCCCTTCGCCGTAGACTACCAGGTTCACATCGACAAAAGCATTGAACAAGCCCACAATGTGCTGTTTGTGCTCAGCCCCCACGCCGTCAACTCCCCCTACTGCAAGGCCGAGATTGATCGGGGACTGCACTTCCAAAAGCGGATTATCCCAATTCTGCACGTCGAACACATTTCCTACGACGTTTGGAAACAACGCCATCCCCAGGGCACCGAGGCCGATTGGGCCACCTACCAAGCGGAGGGTCGCCATTCCGGCATCCAAAACCTGCACCCCAGCGTGGCCAAGCTGAATTGGATTAACTTCCGGGAGGGCATCGACGACCCAAATCTGGCCCTAGAGCAACTGATCGAGACCCTGGAGGATCGTCGAGATTACGTTACCGCCCACACGGAACTATTGGTCAGCGCCCTAGCCTGGGATTACAACCAGCGCCAGCCCCGTTATTTGCTCAGCGGTCGTCGTCGCGAAGCCGCCGAAGCCTGGTTGCAGCAGTCGATTGAGGACACCCCACCCTTCGCCCAACCCACCGATCTCCACTGCGAATACATTGCCGAAAGCACCAAGTACGCCGACGACCAGCTCACCCAGGTGTATCTGTGCTACGCCGACGAAGACAGCGATCTGAAGGAAGGCATTCGACGGCAGTTGGATCGGGTGGTGCTGGTAGATAGCCCCACCACCGGGCTGAGCGAACAGGTGCGGCGGCTATTGCTGCGGGCTGGGTTCACGGTGTGGGATCGCAAGCAAGACTTGTCCTCCCGCGACAACCTCCAGGAGACCACCCGCCAGGGGATTGAGGGGGCGGATTCAATGATCTTTTTGTTGTCCCCCGCCTCCGTCACCTCCAGCTATTGCCTCGACGAACTCAACTATGCCCTGAGTCTGCACAAGCGGGTTATCCCCATCCTGGCCACCCCCCTAGGCCACGCCGTGCCCCCCGTCGCCCTAGCCAACGTGAATGTGATTGACCTCCTCGACAGGGAAGCCGGGGGGGATCATGCCGAGGGAAAGCCTACTAAGGCCGAGGACTGGCAGGCGGGTCGTCGTCAGATCGTGGCCATCCTGAGACAGGATGCCGCCTACCTGAGGGATCACAAACGGCTGCTGGTGCAAGCCCTGAAGTGGAAACGCCAGCGCCACAACCCCAGTGTGCTGATGCGCGGGGCCGAACGCCGCTACTACGATGGCTGGATCAAAGCGGCCCGAACCCGTTCCCTCTATGCACCCCTGCCGATCCAGACGGCCTTTGTCACCGAAAGCTTGGCCCAGCCCGATACCCAAACCCTGGATGTCTTTTTAATGGCTGACCCAGAGGATTTAGACTTTGCCCGCCGCCTACACCATACCCTCCAGGTGCAGGGCAAAAGTTCCTGGTTTAACCAAAATCGCCAACAGACCCACCACCATGCCCCCGCCTTGGCCGATGCCCTGGCCGAAGCCCTGGCCGATGATCGCGAAGCCCTGGAAACCGCCGAAAACGTGGTGGTGGTGCTGTCGCCTCACCTGGCCCAAAACGCCACCTGCCGCGCCCAGCTAGACGAGGCCCAAGCCCTCAGTAAACGGCTGATTGGCGTCAGCGATTATCCCCTGGGGGAGGAGATCGATCTGGCCCTGCCCGCCCAAACGCCGATGATTCATTTTCATCACCACGGGGGCGATTTTTCCTCCAACTTTGGCAACCTCTACCGCGTGCTAGAAAGCGACGCCGCCTACATCGACCAACACACCCGGCTGCTGATACGGGCGATTGAGTGGGAGAAGGCGGGGCACGATGACAGCCTATTGCTGCGGCGCAAAGCCCTAGACCAGGCCAACGCTTGGCTGGCCGAGGCGGCCACCCAAACCCCCGCCCCCAACCCCCAGCAGATTGCCTACATTACCGCCAGCCGCCAGCTTCCCTTCCGCAAGGTGAGGAGGCGAACCCTGGGCTGGGCAGCGGCGGTTACGACCCTGGGCATCTACCTATTGCGGCTGTTGGGCACCCTGCAACCGATGGAACTTGCCGCCTTCGATGCCCTCATTCGCCACCGCCCCAGCGAACCCCAAGATCCCCACCTGCTGCTGGTGATGGTGGATGAAGCAAGCGGCAACTGGCTGAGGGAGGGCGTCAAACAAGGGCGCTATCAGCCCACCCTGGGCACCATTCCCGACGAGGCACTGCGGGAGGGATTGACGACGCTCCTCGCCCACGATCCGGCCTTGATTGGGCTAGACTTTTACCGCGACTTTGCCGCCACTCCGGCCCTGGCCGACCTGCTGCGCCAGCACGACCAAATCTTCGCCATTTGTAAAGCCTCCCACGGAGATTCCCCTGGGGTGGAACAGCCGCCGGAATTGCCCTCATCTCGCATTGGCTTCAACGACTTTGAGCTAGATCCCAGTACCTTTGTGCGCCGTCACCACCTCAAGCACGAGGCCGATCCGCCAAACTGCGACACGGAAGATGCCTTTAGCCTGCGGCTGGCGCAAATCTATCTGGGGGAACGGGGGATTCCCTATACCGATCCTTTTCTGCCCGATGGCAGCATTCAGGACATGGCCTTTGGCGAGGTGCGGGTGCCCCAACTGTGGCCTGGGGGAATTCTGCATAGCTACAGTGCCGCCTACAGTCCGCTCCGACCCGATCAGCTAACGGGCTACCAAAGCATGGTGAACTATCGCCACCACCGGGGTGACCCGATGCAGTTTGCCCCCCACATTTCCTACCAAGATTTGATGACGGGCCAGTTTGACCCGGAACTGGTGCGGGGGCGAATTGTGCTGATTGGCTATGAAGATCTCACCGACCGCAATGCCGACTCGTATAATACGCCCCAAGGCCGACTGCGGGGCGTGGTGATTCACGGGCAAATGCTGAGCCAGTTGGTGAATGCGGCCCTGAAGGATCGCCCCCTGATTCACTGGTGGCCCCTCTGGGCCGAAACCTTGTGGATTGGCCTGTGGGCGGTGGTGGGTGGCCTGGTGGTGCGGCAACTGGCGCGACCCATGGCCCTAGCGATTGGCACAGCGGTCGGGGTGGCCTTGTTGGTTGGCCTCAGCTATGGATTCCTGGTGGGAATTGGCTTGTGGGTGCCGCTGGTGCCTGCCCTAGGAGCCGGACTGGGCACCGCCGGACTGGTGGCCTACCTCAACTATCGACTGCGTAATCCGTAGTCCTAGCGCCCAGCATCACGAAATCCAGCGTTACGGAATCCAGCGTTACGGAATCCAGGGTCTATCCCATGAATATATCCCATAACCTAATCCTACGGACATTGCCATGCCCCCTTCTCGGCCTATCCTTGCTGCGGTTATGTACCCCCTAGATCACCGCCCCACCGTTGGGGCCAAACGATGTCGCCAAGCTTCTCTGAAAACCTTGGTGAAAGCGGTGTTGGTGGCGATCCTCGGATTAGGGCTGGCGCTAGAGATTTGCCCCGCTCCGGCCCAGGCCAATAGCGTGTCGAACTTTTTGTTTGGGCGACGGGAAAACCGAGGCGGACGCCCCCCCAATCGGCAGCAGGGTGGCGGTGTGCGGGCCGGACGGCTGGGGGGTGGCCTCGATCTGCGTTTGCCCTACCTGATTACCCCACGCAATAGCTTTCAAACCAGTGACCGCTTCGCCATTCGCTGGAACCCTGTAGATGGAGCCACGAGCTACACCGTGCGGCTGTGGCAGTGGGAAGACGCGAACGGAGGCCGTGAGCAAGTACTTTGGGAAACCACCACCTCAGAAACCAGCCTGACCTACGACGGTGCTCCGCCCCTCGCCCCGGAATTGTTCTATTCCGTCGAGGTGATCACCAACCAGGGCGTGTCCTCTAACCAGGATGCCGGCTGCGCCATTGCCGGATTTTCGGTGCTGTTTCCCGAAACCCGATCTCGTCTAGAAGCCGACCTGGCTAACCTCAACCGTCAGAACCTTCCAGCCGACGAACGGGCTTTGGCCACCGCCGACCTCTACCTCAGCTACCAAACGCTGGACGCCGCCATCGACACTCTCATCCAACAGATCGCCCTCACCCCCACCGACACCCTCCACCTCACCCTAGGGGACCTCTACAGCCTCGCCGGACTGAATGCCCTCGCCGCCAACCACTATCGCCAAGGCTTGGCCCTCGCCACGGATAACCAAAACGAACTCTGGCAAGCCGTTGCCCTAGAAGGTCTGGGCGAAATTGATGTGCTCAACAACGATCTGGCCACCGCCATCCCCAACCTGCAACAGGCCATCCTCAGCTACCGCCGCGCCAACGAAACCCGCCGCGCCAACCTCATCCAGCAGCGAGTTGATTTGCTCACCAAAGCCCAACAAGATGGAGTGAACCCTACGCCGCCGCCAGCCGTTTGTCAGTAGAGGGGAATCGGGAGTCGGCCATAACAAACGACAACCACAGCCGAAATCCCTCTCCCCCTAGTCTCCCCATCCCCCTGCCTCCCTAGCCCCCTCTCCCCCTCTCCCCTATGCGCCTGCTCCCCCTACTCTCCGCCCTCCTTCTCCCCCTGCTCCCTGCCCCTGCCCTGGCCCAGTCCATCATTCCGGCGGCGGATGGCACGGGCACCCTGGTTTTACCCGATGGCACCACCTACACCATCACCGGGGGCACCCTGTCGGGGGATGGGGCCAACCTGTTCCACAGTTTCGAGCAGTTTGGGCTGACGGCGAATGAGGTGGCGACCTTCCTAGCCAATCCGTCGGTGCAGAACATTTTGGGCCGGGTCGTGGGGGGCAATGCCTCGCTGATTGACGGGCTGATGCAGGTCAATGGAGGGGCCAACCTATACCTGATTAACCCGGCGGGAATTTTGTTTGGCCCCAACACGGTGCTGAATTTAGACGGTTCCTTCACCGCCACCAGTGCCAGCGGAGTGGGCTTTGGCAACTCCTGGCTCCATGCCCTAGAGCCGAGCGACTACCCCAATCTCACCGGAGATCCCACCGCCTTTAGCTTTACCGAAAATGCCGGGGCGATTATCAACAGCGGCAACCTGGCGGTAGGCCAGGGCGAACGGCTGACCCTGATGGGCGGATCGGTGGTAAACCTGGGCACGCTGGAAGCCCCCGGTGGCCAAATTGCGGTGCTGGCGGTACCGGGAGAAAACCTCGTCATCCTGCGTCCGGTGGGGTCGCTGTTGGGAATCGAATTGGCCTCGCTGCCTAACGGCGCTCCCAGCCTCGACGGCCTCTCGCCGCTGGATATTCCAGGACTGCTGCGGGCGGGCCAGCCAGAAATCGCCACGGGCCTCGTCACCAACCCCGACGGCACCGTCAGCCTGGTGGGTTCGACCACGCCCCTGCCCACGACATCGGGGACGACCCTGACCTCCGGCACCCTTTCGGTCGCAGGCCACCAGGGCGGCACGGTGCAGGTTTTGGGCGACCGGGTGGCGCTAATTGGGGCCACGGTGGATGCTTCCGGCACCCAGGGCGGCGGTCAAGTGCTGATCGGCGGCGAATACCAGGGCCAAGGCACCACCCCCACCGCCAACCGCACCTTTGTGGATGCCACCTCCACCATCACCGCCAACGCTGGGGAAACGGGCGACGGCGGCGAAGTTATCCTCTGGGCTGAAGAGGGCACCCAGTTTGACGGCACCATCACCGCCCAGGGCGGATCGGTAGAGGGCGATGGCGGCTTTGTGGAGGTGTCTGGTCGTCAGTTCTTGGGCTTTGATGGTGCGGTGGATGTTAGCGCCCCCAATGGCGAACTAGGTACTCTGCTGCTGGATCCAACCAATATCTTTATTGTGAATGGTGCCAGTATTCCCGATCCGCCAGGGTTGCCCCAAATTCTTGCAGGAACCCCACCCGCTACCATCACGATTAGTAGTGCTGCCCTAGGGGCTGTGGCCGCCGATATATTGCTTGAAGCGACCAACAACATCACCCTTAATTCAGGGGTCGCCCTCACCTTTATCCCCAGTGCCGGATCCATTACTTTTACTGCCGATGCCGACAATAATGGCACTGGCGACTTTATTATGGAGTCGAATGCATCCATCACCGCCCGAGGGAATGCCCTTAACAATGGGCGAGATATTACTATTTCCGGGGCCAATATCACCGCGCGTGCCCCGGCCACCTCTGGCTCTATCGATACGTCGGTACCCTCCGGCAGCAACACTAGCAGTGGCTCCATTACCCTGTCTGCCCGGAGGAATGTCGATGTTGGCAAGCTAGATTCCCGCGCCTTTGGTACCGGAAATGGTGGGGCTATTAGCGTCCTCAACAACGATGCCGGGACGACCACGATTGATTCCGTGCTGTCGTTTTCAACGGCGGGTACCGCTGGTGCTGTCAACCTCAATGCCAACGGAGGCCTACTGGCCGTTAATGGCATCACCAATGCTGGCACCACCAGCGGCACCGCCGGAGCGGTTACCCTCCGCAACAACTCTGGCGGCATGACCTTCGTTGATATTACGGGTCAATCGGTTCGTGCCACCTCCTCTGCGGCATCTCCCTTCACCTTTGGTAATGTCTCGGCGACCGACTTTATTTCTCTCACGAATCGGGGCAGTACCCTAACCACAGGCACCCTCTCCGCCACCACGGGTAGTATTACGGTGACTAGCGGCCTTAGCGGGCCAGTACCCGGGGCAGTAAACCTAGGCGGTGCAACCGCTGGCACCTCGATTACCTTAGAGACTGGCGACTCTGGCACCATTGCTACTGGCCCCCTGTTCGCAGGCACACAAATTAATGCGATAACGGGCATGGGTGGCACGTTGACCGCTGGCAGCATGTCCTCTGGCCCCGGAGAATCGGGCCCGAGCTTTACCCTTCAGGCAGACGAAATCAACCTTGTGGGTGGAGCAGGAACCGTCCAGGCTCCAGGTCGCTTACTCATCCAAACGGCCTCCGATGGTCAGCCCATCCTCTTGGGTGGCGCTAGGGATAGCAGCCCAAGCGTACTCGACTTAACCGCTGGCGACATCGAGGCGCTGGCCAATGGCTTCAGAGATATCGTGATTGGGGGAGCCTTAACCACTGGCACTGCGACCATTAGCCTAGCGGGGAACGTAGACTTTGCCGACCCGGTCACCCTCCGCACCAACGGCCCTATCACTCTCACCGGTGGTAGCCTAAACGGCACGGACAACGCCAGCCTCACCCTAGATGCCGGGGCGGGCATTACGGCAGGCGAACTGGGAACAGACGGCAATGACATAACCTTGGTGGGCGACCGCGATGGCGACGGCACAGGCTCAGTCAATTTGGCTGGCCCCGTGACCACCAATGGCGGTGCCATGGCCGTAACCGGAGCCGCCGTTACAGGGACGGGGGTTGTCCTGAACACTGGGGGAAGCCTTAATTCCGGCGGCGGCAATATCACGGTCAACGGCACCTCGACGGAACGAAACTCCAATTCCCACGGCATCGATGTGGCGGGGGCAATCAATAGCCAAGGGGGGGCCATTCGCCTTACCGGAACGAGCACCGACGGGATTGGCATTCTGGTACGACCGTCAGCGCCCATCACCTCCAGTGGCGGCAATATCATCCTCGAAGGCACCTCCACTACAAGCAACGGTATTGAGTTTCAGGGAGACTTGGACAGCCAATCGGGAGATATCTCCTTCACAGGGACCACGGCGGGCAAGGTAGGTATTCAGACATCGGGCAATGTGGCCTCTGGCGGTGGCGTCATTAGCTTCACGGGCACCTCCACCGGAGCAGATACCGTCTTTTCGCGGGGGATAGAAACCCAAGGCAGCGTCAGCAGCGGTGGCGGCGCGATGACTTTTGAAGGCACCAGTACCAACGCCGAGGGAATCCTCTTTTTCAACTCCATCATCTCCAACGGGGGCAACATCACCCTCACAGGACGGGGGCCAAACGGCGGCATTTTTGTGACGACAGCCAGCACCCTAGACGCAGGTACGGGCAACCTAGTGCTCAATGCCGATGATCCCCGAATCGTTGGGCAAGTGCGGGGGCTAGGGGCCTTGCAAATTGCCCCCCTAACTACCACCCTCCCCATCCTGCTGGGGGGAACGGGCGATATCGGCACTACCTTTTTGAACGCCGCTGAAATCGCCCGGTTGGGGGACGGCTTTAGCCAGCGCACCATCGGTCAACCTGGCCATGCTGGAACCATGACCCTAGACAACTTCACCCTCAGCAGCCCCCTTGCCGTCAACGGCACAACGATTCTCGGCCCGAACCAAGACACCACCTGGGCTGCACAAGCGGACGGCAGTGTGCTGGCGGGAGGGTTTGGTTCGTCCCTACGGCTGCTCAACCCCACCACCATCACCGGGGGTAGCGCCACCAACACCGTCCAGGGCACCACCAGCAGCGACACTATCACCCCCACCGCAGCCAACACCTTGCAATTGGGGACAGTGCAATTCCGCAATATTTCGATTTTCGATGGCCTAGGCGGGTTTGATACGGTGCGGGGCAGTGCCGCCAACGATACGGTCAACGAGGTTGGCACCAATGCCATTTCCATTCCACTCAGCGGCATCCGCTTCAACAATATCGAAGCCTTTGATGGTCTCGCAGGCATCAACACTGTCATCGGCTCTGGCCTGACTAACACCGTCACCAGTTTGGCCCCCAACTCCCTCGCCCTCAATGGGGTTAACTTCAGCAATATCAACAGCTTTGACGGATTAGCAGGCCCCTACACCCTCCTGGGCACAGCGGGGAACGATACGGTGTCTGTCCTCAGATCCGTGGCACTTCAGGCCAATAATGTTGAGTTTAGGGGCATAACAGCCTTTGATGGACAGGGTGGCACCAATACTGAGGGGTTTACCGTTGCTTATTGGATTAAAGACACGCATAACAGCCTTTGATGGACAGGGTGGCACCAATACCCTCCTGGGCACAGCGGGGAACGATACATTTACCTTGGGCAGCGGGAATGTTCTGCAATTTGGTGGCTTCACCTTTCGCAATCTACAGGGTCTAGATGGCGGTAGTGGAGTCAATACCCTGGTGGGCACCGCTGGGGACGATACCTTCTTCCTGCAAAGCGCCAATGGCGGGTTTGTGCAATGGCTTCCCTTTCCTGCCCTTTCGTTTACCAACATCAATGCCATCAACACCCTGACGGGGCAGGATTCAATTGCGCTGACCGGGGTGCCCCTTGATGTGCCGATCACCCATGGCGGCGGCACCCTAATCCTGGGCAACTCCACTGGCGGGGATATCGTGCTCAATGCCAATGTGCAAACCCCCGGCAACCTGGTGATCAGTTCCTCAGCGGGAAACATCGTCCAGACTGGGGGGCAGGTTGTCGCCCGTGGCACCACAACTCTGGAGGCGAATAGGGGAATTACCCTGGCTGGAGCCAACGACTTTAATGGAGTGACGGTGCCACGCAGTCAGAGCCTGACGTTAGTCGATATTAACGACCTGGTGTTAGGCGACCTTTTCTTCACCCAGGGGCTAGACATCCGAGCCGTAGGCAACCTAACGGCCACCCGCAACCTGATTCAGGGGGCGGCCTCATCCTCGCCTCCCCTCTCGCTGAGTAGCAGCCGTTTAACTCCAGGGTTGCCCGTAGGGGTCACCCTTACCAGTGGAGCCACCCTCACCACCCGCGATATCACGGTGCCCGGTGGCCCCATTACCCTCCAAGCCAATGGCCCCCTCACCAGTGGCAACCTCAATACCAGCG
>JBBAWV010000064.1:0-25684 GCA_040396995.1 Nodosilinea sp.
CTACCCGTCAATAAATAATTGACTGGGTACTAGAGAAAAACGGCACCCTGGATGGGCTGCGCCACGGCTACAAACTCCCCGGTGTCAAAATCGAGCTGTGCAGCTTCCAGCCCGACCACGCCATGAACCCCGATACCCAGGCCCGCTACCAGGCCAACCGCCTACGGGTGGTGCCCGAAGTCTCCTACTCGCCCCATGCCCGACCGGGTTCAGGCACCCACACCAGCTACAACCCCCGCCTCGATCTGGTGCTGTTCGTCAACGGCATCCCCACCGCCACCCTCGAACTCAAAAGCGACTTTAAGCAATCCATCGAAAATGCCAAACGCCAGTATTGCCAAGACCGCCCGGTCAAAGACCCCCTCACCCGCAAAGCCGAACCGCTGCTGACCTTTAAGCGGGGTGCCCTGGTGCATTTTGCCGTTAGCCAACAGGAGGTGGCCATGACCACCCAACTAGCGGGCAAAGACACCTTCTTTTTGCCCTTCAATCGGGGCACCGCCGACGGGGGCGCAGGCAACCCCACCCCACCCGACGAGAACACCTACGCCACGAGCTACCTGTGGGAGCAGCTCTTTCAGCCCGATGCTTGGCTTAGGGTGCTGGGCCGCTTTTTGCACCTCCAAACCCCCAAGGCCGAAAACTTTGACGGCAGCATGAGCCAAAAAGAAACCTTGATCTTCCCCCGCTACCACCAATGGCAAGTGGTGAACCAACTGATTGAGGCCACCCGCCAAGCAGGGGTAGGCCAGCGGTATCTCATTCAGCACAGCGCTGGGTCGGGCAAATCGAACTCCATTGCTTGGGTGGCCCACCAGCTCGCCGCCCTCTATGATGCCGATGGCCAAAAGCTTTTCAGCTCCGTCATTGTCATTACCGACCGCACCGTCCTCGATAGCCAGCTCCAAGACACCATCTACCAGTTCGAGCACGCCCAGGGCGTGGTGGTACCCATCACCCGCGAGGGCACCAGCCAAAGCAAATCCGAGCAGCTTGCAGAAGCCCTAGCCGCCCAAACCCGCATCATCATCGTCACCATCCAAACCTTCCCCGCCCTGTTTGATGCCCTGGATAAATACCCCGCCCTGGCCAGCGGTCGCTACGCCGTCATCGCCGACGAGGCCCATTCCTCCCAAACTGGATCGGCGGCCAGCAAGCTCAAAGCCATCCTTGCCAGCGACCAGCCCGACCCAGACAACCTCAGCGCCGAAGACCTAATCGATGCCGCCGTGCAGGCCCGTGGCCCCAGCGACCGCATCAGCTACTACGCCTTTACCGCCACCCCCAAGGCCAAAACCCTAGAGCTGTTTGGCCACCTGCCCAACCCCGCCCTGCCCCCCAGCGCCGACAACAAGCCCGCCCCCTTCCACGTTTATTCCATGCGCCAAGCCATTGAGGAAGGCTTTATCCTCGATGTGCTGCGGAACTACACCACCTACGCCACCGCCTGGAAGATCGCCCACCCCGCCTCGGATCAGACCGCCGCAGACGAGGAAGTGGACTCGAAAAAAGCCCGCACCAAACTAGCCCGCTGGGTGCGCCTGCATCCCTACAACATCAGCCAAAAGGTTGAGGTGATAGTCGAGCACTTCCGGGAACAGGTGCGCCACCTGCTGAATGGACAGGCCAAGGCCATGGTGGTCACGGGCAGCCGCCAAGAAGCCGTGCGCTACCAACTCGCCCTCAACGCCTACATCCAGGAGAAAGGCTATACCGATGTGCATCCCCTGGTGGCCTTTTCCGGCAGCGTGCCCCCCGACGACGCCATCCCCGCCGAAGTGAGCGAAACCAGCCCCCTGCTGAATCCCAGGCTGAACGGGCGCGACCTGGCCAAAGCCTTCGACACCGCCGATTTCAATGTCCTGATCGTGGCCAACAAATACCAGACGGGCTTCGACCAGCCCAAGCTCTGCGCCATGTATGTGGATAAAAAACTGCACGGTGTGGACTGTGTGCAAACCCTGTCGCGGCTCAATCGCATCTTCCCTGGCAAAGTCACCTTTATCCTCGACTTTTTCAACGAGCCCCAAGACATCCTCGAAGCCTTTTTGCCGTACTACAACCGGGCCGAACTCGCCGATGTCTCCGACCCCCAGATTCTCTACGACCTGCAACGCAAGCTCGATGCCGAGGGCATTTACCACTGGCAGGAGGTCGAAGCCTTTGCCCTGGCCTTCTTTGACCCCAAGGCCACCAACGCCAAACTCACCTACCACTGCCAGCCCGCCGTAGATCGCTTCAAACAGCGCGATAAGCTGGCCGAGACCGCCCGCAGGCAAGCCCTAGACCAAAAGCGCACCACCCACGGCAACCCATCCGCCCTCCACCAAGCTGAACACGAACTCAAGGCCGCAGGCGAACAGATTGACCAGCTCGACCTCTTCAAAAAGAACCTCCAAAGCTTTGTGCGGCTGTACGAATTTCTCTCCCAAATCGTCGATTATGAAGACCGGGAGCTAGAACAACTCTGCGTCTACGCCAAACACCTCTATCCCTTGCTGCGACGGGATCGTCTGGATCAAGAGGACGTGGACATCTCAGAACTGGCCCTGACCCACTATCGCCTCACCAAACGGGCCGAGCACCAACTGCGGCTGGCCGACCAGGCCGGAGACTATGCCCTCAAACCGGGCCGCGATGTGGGCAGCGGCACCCCCCACGACCCCGAAAAACAACGCCTTTCAGAAATTATTCAAGCCCTGAACGACCTCTTTGGCGCAGAGGTCAGCGACGATGACCAGCTCAAGTTTGCCTACGATATCGCTGAGCGAGTTAGCCGCAAAGCGGATGTTATTGCCCAGATCAAAACCCACACCACTGAACAGGCCATGCACGGGTTATTTCCTAAGGCGGTAGTGGATGCGGTGATTGACGCGATGGGCGACTATGTCACGCTCTCAACAGCGGCCCTTGCCAATGAAGCCTCTGAGCGTCAATTAGCCCTGCTGGTGCTGAAAATCTTGACCGCCGCCACGGGCGCATGGGGCAAGGGGTTGGGCGCTGCTGATCACACCTCAGAGGGCGTTTGAAAATGCTTAAAATCGGGGCTTGGGGATTTAAGGTCGGGGGCAAGAGGATCGGCTGTGTTGGCCATGGATACTGACACAGTAGGGTACGACATAGGTCAAAGCGGCGGAAAACCAGCGTTGGCGGGTCATTTGCCCCTGCCAGAGGGCAGCGCCATGGTTGATTGTGAAGAGGAGGGTGCCAATCACCAGCGCCACCCGCAACGCCGTGGGAGCATAGTGGGGGTCCCGCAGACTTTGCCAGTAGGTTTGGGTGGGTTTGGGCTGGGGTAGCATGGTGTGGGACATAGCTTAGCTGGGCAATGACGCTTCACATTTCTCAACTTCAGTATCAACGAATACAAGAGATTTTGGAAACCGCCTATCCCCAAGAAGGCTGTGGGGTGCTAGTGGGGCAACGGGTGTTTGAGGCAAGGGCGGTGGCTCCCCAACCGACCGTTCAGCCCCCATCGACGCTCCAGGAAGTCTGTCGTCAGGTGGTACAGTTTATCCCGGTAGCCAATGCCTGGGAACCAGGGCTTTTGGATGAAATTGATATGGGTAGGGCAGCGCCTGTCGGGGGTAGCCATCCTAGCAATGGCGGGGCTAAGGTCAACCATAGCGCCCCTCTCCCTTCGTCAGCCACCCATGGAGCCCACGACCGCTACTGGATAGCCCCCACCGACTTGTTGCGCATCCAAACCCAGGCCCGCGATCAGGGGTTGGAAATTCTCGGCATTGTCCATTCCCACCCCGATCATCCAGCGGTGCCCTCAGCGTGTGATCGGCGGTTGGCGTGGCCTGTGTATTCCTATCTCATTGCCTCGGTGTGTGGCGGACGGGTTGTGGATATGCAAAGCTGGCGACTCAACGCCGCCCAGCAATTTGAGCCGGAGATCATCTGCCTTGCCCAGGGCCAAAATTCCTGAGGATGGCTAGGTCACGATGGCCCGATCAACACAAGTCAACGCCCTAGCGACTTCTCTAGAAATGCATACTAGCTCTGTTGGGGGCCAGTTTAGCGATGACCCAGTGGAAGCCGTTCCGTAGGGCCTCAAACCCTTTTTGCCCGAGGGATTTGCGCTTGGGGAGGGTGACGACAATCGCCCCTTGGCTGTAGCTCACCTGCATGGCCCCATCCTGTACGGGGACGGGCAAGGGAACGCTGTGCTGAAAGTGGTTAAGGCTAATGCCGTAGCTGAGGGGGTGACGATAGCCCGATTGGCGCTGGCCAAAGAAGGTGATTCCCGTGGCGCTGGCCCGCACCTGTACGGCATGGGGATCGATACCGGGCAGAAAGGCCGTGACGATAACCGTATCTTCGGTGTCCTGAATTTCCACGGAGGGCACCTGCACCCGGCCCGAAGGAGCGAGATCCAGGGGCATGAGGGCGGCGGTAATGGTGTCGAGCTGCGCCTGGGCAGCGGCGAGATCCCAAACGGATGACCATAGGGTATTTGGCATAACGTCCTCCCTTGCCGTGGTGGAACAGCGGTTGAGCGGGGGTAAATCAGCGATCTGGCGGAGGATGGGGTGAACCATCCGGCGGATTCGCTTTCCCCGTGGCTTACTTTCATCATGGCGATGGGGGCGGTGGGTGGATAGGGAGGAAAGCCCCCGGCCCTGGGGTGTATAACCGTCCTGGCGTGGGCACAATAACAGCACACCATTGGGGATGAAGCATTGACCACAGAACGAGCCTATTGGGTAGCCTGGGCCGAGGCGAAGGGGGTGGGGGCGGTGTTGCTGAAGCGGTTGCACCACCACTTTGGCAGTTTGGCCGCGGCATGGCAGGCGGAGGAATCGGCGCTGCTGGAGGTGGAGGGGATTGGGCTGTTGCTGGCGGCGCAACTGTCGGAGCATCGCCAACAGGTCAACCCCGATGACTGTCTGAGCCATCACGAAGATCAGGGGGCCAACTTTTGGACGCCCGCCGACCCCGACTATCCGGCCCTGCTCTTTGAAATTACCGACCCGCCGCCCCTGCTCTACTACAAAGGCCGAACGGAACTGGCCCAGGCCGTGCAAACCATGCCCTCGGTGGCGATTGTGGGCACCCGCGAACCCTCGGACTATGGCCAACGCTGGACGTGCCGCCTGGTGCAACAACTGGCCCGCCACGATGTGATTGTGGTGTCGGGCCTTGCCAGCGGCATTGATCGCTACGCCCACGGCCAAGCCCTGGATAGCCAAGGGCTCACCATTGCCGTGCTGGGCACTGGGGTAGACCGTAGCTATCCCTGGAATAACCGCGCCCTGCAAGACCGCATTGCCAAGGAGGGTCTGCTGCTGAGCGAACATCCCAACGACACCCCACCCGACCGCGCCCACTTTCCCCGCCGCAACCGCATCATCGCCGGACTCAGCCGCGCCACCGTGGTCACCGAAGCCCCCCTGCGATCCGGTGCCCTCATTACCGCCCGCCTCGCCAACGACTATGGCCGCGAAGTCTACGCCCTACCCGGTTCCTTAGATAACCCCGCCAGCCTGGGCTGCCTAGACCTAATCCGCCAAGGGGCACAAATGATCTGGGACGACACTACCCTGATCCAAGACTTGGGCCAAATTCCCCAGCTCGATGCCCCGCCGCTTCTGGCCAACCCCTCCTCCACCCCAACGGCCTCTAGAACCTCAACGGCCCAGCGTTCGCCCACCCCCGCCCCGGCTGACCTTGCCCCCGATCTCGCCACCGTCCTCGCCGCCGTCACCACCGACCCCATTACCCTGGACTATCTCGTCCAGTCCCTCAATCGGCCCACCGGAGACATCCTCAGCAGCCTACTACACCTAGAATTGGAGGGTCTCGTCACCCAAACGCCCCCCGGTAGCCAAACCTATCAGCGGTGTTGAGGCATTCCCTTAGGCAAAGCGGTCACTGGTGTAAGCCTTAATGGGCCTAGGTTTCACTGTTTGCCAAGGGTAACGGGGCTGAAGCTTATTGAGCGGAAAACTGGCTAGACGACTTTCAATGTGGGCTTTCTCGTCATCGGTTAGGCCAAACATGGTGTAAACTGTGTCATCAATTTGGTTTAGCACGGCAAAGAAATCTGCCTCAACCTGTTGGAAATTTGCAGATCTCCGGCGATATTCCCGCATTAAAGCGGCATAATCTTGGGGAACAACCAATTTCTGAATAATAGCCCTAGAAATCGGTGCTTCTTCATCGGCATTGAGCGTCAGAAGCTTATAAACCAACTCAGCCACATCAGCATCCACTAATTCCAAGAAAAACAATCCGGCACGAATACAACTTTCTTCCAAGGTTAGTTCTTCAACTAAGATGTTCTCCGTACTCCAATTCGCAAAGTTAAGCCCTAAATTTTTGTCGCTCAACTTATATCGACTCACTTCAATTCGGCGTTCTACCTCAGATAGCAGCCACTCATCAGGATTATTTTTGGCAATGGCAGCGAGTCGAGAAAGTTCATTATATCCTTCAACTAACTGCTGTTGAATCGTTGAATCAAGAGTTCTAACCCAAGGCAAAGCTTCTAGGACGCGAGGATAGTTTGTCGCATAAAATCCTTGGATAACTCCACTCCTGAGTCGAATAGCCCAATAAAACTTAGCCATCTTACTGTTGAGGTATGCTGCTATTAATTCCGGTGGAGTTTCTCCATTTTTAGGTAGTGCAACAATCACAGTATCTAAACTTGCAAGGCTATTTTCTACGGACTCAGACGCTACAATGGTAGCAGTGAGTGATTGAGTGAACTTAGCTACAGCAATAAAATTGCTATGCACTTTGTCAGCCCATAAACTTAGTTTTCCATAAGACTTGCCTTTAACTTCTTCTAAGTCAACCCAGCCCGCAGGTTCACCGTGCCAACCAACAGCTAAACTGCGTCCCGCAATCACTTGAATGGATTTTGTTCCTGTTGGTTCTGGCGTTACCTCTGCACCGCCGCGTTGAATGCCGTATGTCCACCAAAAAGGGCGATTATTACGACTTAATTGCTTGGCTACAGCCTCTTTTAGTTCAACAATATTACTGCTATTGCCATTAGGGTATAGTTTTTTAAGAATGGGAACATCTTGAGGATGCAATAAGGGCAATAAATAATCTCCCCACAAGCCTTCTCTTGTGTTGCTAGGATCAACATCCGTTACTCTAGGGCTAACCTTAGCGTCAAAGAAATCTTTGTATTTTACTTTTACAGGTGGTTCATTACTTGGCCAAGTAGAAGGAACATGTAGCTCAATCTCATCATTTTCCTGGGCTGGAACTTGCTCAATTACTAAAACAAGAGGCACCCGCGCAACATCCCATACAGGTTTATCGGTAAATTCCATCCACACAATTTTACGTAATGCGGCTTCTCGTCCTGGATAAAGCAGCTTCCAAACCTTAGCCGCAGCCTCCGAGTTGGCATAGCCCCCACTTACCACCATGCCTAAAAATCCGCCCGATTCCAGCGATTCGGTCAAAGCTCGGTACAGAAACACCAAGCCCGTATCCGCATTTTGTCCCCACACTTGCTGCCACAGGCCACGCATTTCGTCGTTATATTTCACCCGTTCAGCACGAATGTAGGGCGGATTTCCCAAAATATATTTCCACTGTTGACTGTCACGTTCTGAAGAGCCTGGAGCTAAAAAGCCTTCTCCTAATAGGGGTACAAGGTCAGACTCTCGCAGCAAGCTATTGATATTGTAAATATGAATCTTGGGGACTTCCGTTGGTTTTTTAGAGGGCTTGAAACGAATAAGCGCCCACATGAGCTGAAAGTGGCTAATAAACGCCGCAAAGGGATTTAGATCAAATCCCCAAACCGTGGCCTGTAAGTCTTGCAAAACAGAACTGGGATCAAGCCCTCTGTTTTTTGCATCTTTCAAGCAATGATGCACATATCGTACTAGAAACGAACCACTGCCACAGGAGGGGTCAAGTAACGTACCTTCCCCATGCTGAAATACAGTGTGCTCTAAAATCCAATCCACAATGGAAGGAGGGGTATAGAACTCTCCAAGGCGCTTACGTTTTGCGGGTGGCAAAAAGGTCTGATAAATATCGCCTAGGATTTCCTCTGATAGTCCTGAAAAATCGTAGGCATTGAAGCGCAAAATGAGCCGTTGCAACGCTTCATCTAAGGCTCCATTAGCCTCATAGATCCAGTCAAATAGATTTCGTTCAAAGGGTTCATGATACAGTCGTCCCACATCCTCAGCCACAAGTTGCACCAATGCCTTAGCATCGCCCGTTAATTGATCCACAAATGCCGCCCAATCTTGGGGGCCACCATTGGAGAGGCGTCTTTTTTTGGTTAACCCCAAATCTTCAACTAGGCGCAGAAACAGCACACGGGCCACCAACACCGCCACCGAATCTGCCACAAATGATTCTCGAATTCGTTCTTCAACCTGCTTGCCCTTGGCGTTAACATCTCGTCCATACTGGTCTTCAAATCGAGGTAGAAGATCCTCAAACAAGTGTCGATGGAAGTCAAACTTAAATCGTAACCGTACTAAGGCCCGCCGTTGCGTGTCGCCTGTATCCACTAAGTTTCGCTGAATGTCTTGCTCATGTTGTTTAAAGTCTTCATACTGTTGGATCAGTGCGGCGATAGCCTGTTCTGCGGCGACACTCAATTCAGTAAAACTCATTTGCAAATCTTGGCGCAAACGGTCTAGGGTCTCTGGCTCATCCAGTTTTAGATAAACATAGGGGAGTTGACCATCAATAAACGTTGCCCATTGATTGAGATGATTAGCGTGATCATAGGAAACGAACTTAAGCTTTTCTTTTAAGGCTTCAAAGGTAGTTTCAGAGAGATTAACGGGCTCTTCAAACCCTGAAGCAGCCTCTCCAGTCGGTAAAACAATCCAGAGATAGTGAGCGGTTAGAAATAAAACATATCGAGTGAGACCTTCAACATATTTGCGTTTCTGATCCCACAGCTTGCGGCGTCCACTTTCAGTATTAAGCTCTGCATCATCTTTTTTGAGATCGCCAACGACCCAAGCTACTTTTTCAGTGGTCAGCAACTTAATATCTGGATATCCGCCGCCACCCACATCTTCCGTAATAACCTGATTTTTGGGATAATCTAGCAATCCAGCCAAAAAATCACGCACATCTGGGTTGTAGGATCGCTCCGGTCGGTGCCAATCCAAGGCCAGCCATTTTGCTAAAGGATCAGCTTGGGATTGGGATAATCTGTTGTTTTTGACCAAAATACGCTACCTCGCCACTCTCAAATGCCTTCAACCCGGCATCAGCAGAGAAACAGGTTAGCATCGAATTCAATAGCCAGATGATTTCTTAAGGAAATCCTACGGCTGCAATGGCGATATAGCAGTTCTCTAATTGATGAAGTATACCGACAACCTGTGAACAAAGAGCCCAAGCCCTTTGCCTGTGATGCATCTTCCTAAAATCCGCTATGAGTCTTTCAACAATGTTGAAATTCATCCACGAGTTGTAATAGACCGCCCCCAACCAGTCGCCAAGGCGGTATAACATCGGGTATCAGCCCCCCGCCCCCTCGCCCAGAGGTTGAACCCCGCCGTGCCGTTTTTTCAGCAAGCCCAACCGCCCCTACGTTTTTTGCCGCCCCAGCCTAATCGGGCCGTTTTGAGGGCGACCCAATGGCTCACCCCCTACTGGCTGCGCTGGCGGGAGAATTTGCAGCGGGTGGAGTCTCGCAATGTGGATCCGCTGGTGTATCTAATGCGAGATTTCCAGTCCCAGAAGCATCGATTTCTGCTGGCCTTTCGCCATCCCAGCCCCCAGGACGCCTTTTGTCTGGCCCATCTGCTGTGGTACGACGTACCTCGGCGGGCCAAGCAATTGGGAGTTAAGCTGAATGACCCGGTTCACGCCCACTTTATCTATGACCGAGGCATTCCCCTGTGGGCGGGGGCTTGGGTGGGCGGGTTCTACTCGCGCCTAGGCGGCACCCCCATTCAGCGGGGCAAGCTGGATCGCCAGGGGTTGCGATCGGCCCGGCACCTGTTTGCCAATGGGGAATGGCCCATGGCAGCGGCACCGGAGGGCGGCAACAACGGCCACACGGAACTGGTCAGCCCCCTAGAACCGGGCATTGCCCAGATGGGCTTTTGGTGTGTGGAGGATATGCAGCAGGCCGGACGCTCGGAGCAGGTCTCGCTGCTTCCGCTGGGCATCACCTATCAATACACGCCGCCCCCGTGGGAACGGTTGGATCAATGGCTAGACCGCCTGGAGCAGGAAACGGGGCTGTCGGCAGCTCAGGCTCAACCTGCCAAGCCAGGGGAAACCGAAGGGGCCGCGAACCTGGGGACTATGGCATTGATGGGCCTTACCAGCGCCACCATGCAACGTCGCTACCAACGCCTGCTGGCCCTAGGGGAACACCTGCTAGGGGTGATGGAGGGCTACTATCAGCGGGTGTATCGAATGCCTGTGGCCACGCCCCCGGCCCCCTTTGCGGATCGGCTGGAGGTGTTGCGCGATACGGCCTTGCAGGTGGCGGAAACCTACTTTCAACTGCCCCCCCGTGGCAGCATGATCGACCGTTGCCGCCGGATTGAACAGGCGGGCTGGGAGCGCATTTTTCGGCAGGAGTTGGGGGAGGATCAGCCCCTCTCGGCGGTGGCCCGTGGCTTGGCCGACCGAGAGGCTGAGGAAGCCAGTCTGCGAATGTGGCACATGCGCCTGGTGGAAAACTTTGTGGCCGTCACCGGACAGTACGTGCGAGAACGCCCCACCGCCGAACGCTTTGCCGAAACCCTGATGATTGTGCGGGATATTGTATGGCTGATTAAGGGCGAAAATCCCTTCCCGCGCCCCAAGCTTGGCCCCCAGGTGGCTACCGTCACCGTCGGCGCACCCCTCTCGGTTAGCGACCGCTGGCCCGACTACAAAGCCGGACGCAAACAGGCCGTCGCCGACCTCACCAGCGATCTGCAACTAGCCTTAGAAAGCATGATTACAGGGTGCGAGTTTCAAGGGGGAGAAAGACGGTGAGCACTTCTCCGGCTTGGGGGCGTTGGCGGACGATGAGTTTGCCGCCTAGGGATTGAAACAGGTTTTTGGTGGCGTGGAGGTTGAGGCTTAGCCCTCCGGTTTCGGGTTGAAAAATCAGCAGTTGCCCCAGGGCTTTGAAGGGGGAAGACAACAGGGTATCGGCGTTTGGCCCTGGGTCGTTGGCATCGGCTTCGGGGGGTTGTGATTGGAACTGAAGTTTGAGCTGGTGTCCGGCGAGGGTGACGGCCAGTTCGATGTGGCTGTAGGGGGGAAGGCTGTGGGTAAAACGGTCAATCAGGCCCGTGAGTACCTGGTTCAGCATGGTGGGGTCGCTGTTGACCAGGGGCAGATGGGGCGGCAGGGTGACCGTTAGGGTGTGGTTGCGGCGGCTGGCCTGCTGCTGCCATAGGGGAATGGCCTCCTGGAAGAGGTGATCGAGGGGGAAGGCGGAAAGGGGCGATTTGGGCTGTTGATGGGTTTCGGTTTCCAGTTCCACCGCCCGAAAAATTAGGTTAAAGCGGTCGATCTGCTGGGTACATTCCCGGTCGATGGATCGCAGCCGTCGGGACACTTCCTCGGTCACATCCTTGCGCTTGAGTAGGGATCGGGTGAGGGTGCGGATGGTGGTGAGGGGGGTACGAATTTCGTGGGCCATGGCCTTCAGCAGTTCCGTGTCGCTGCCCATTTCTAGATCAGGGGCGGGTTCGGCGGCGGGCTCGACGGCGAGGGCTGGCCCCAACGAGCTGGCGGGCAGGGAGGCGAACCCCTCACGCCCCAGGACTTCGCGGCGGGGGACGGGCTCGGCAGCGGCAAAGACCACGGGGCTAGGGGCGGGGGGCGGGGCTTGGTGGCGTAGGCGTTGGAGCAACAGGTGGCTGTATTGGGTGACCAGGCGATAGTCGG
The DNA here is from genome assembly GCA_040396995.1 of Nodosilinea sp. Classification (GTDB taxonomy): domain Bacteria; phylum Cyanobacteriota; class Cyanobacteriia; order Phormidesmidales; family Phormidesmidaceae; genus Nodosilinea. The sequence continues at coordinate 11,857 of JBBAWV010000064.1, forward strand.
GGGCCACGGGCGGAAATTGCGTGATGAGGGAATCTACCGTGGCCAGCAGGGCGGGGCGCACCTGGGCGATGCGCAGCCGTATCTGCTGCCAAGTGTACTCAGCCAGGGTGGGGTCAAAGGAAAAGCGAAAACTGGGTTGGCCATCTTCCCCATCCCCCAGCACTAGCACCAGGCAAAAGTCGGCGGTGAGCAACAGACAAAAGCGCTCCTGGGACAGGGGATCTTCGGGGGACAGGGGCACCATGGGCAGGTCGTTGATGGCCCCCTCCATTCGCCCCCGCTGCCGACCGGGCAACTGAGGACGGGCGACAGCCAAAATGCGCTCCAGGGGTTCGGGCACCAGCAACCAGTGGTGGATCAACTGTCCCCCCAGGCGATCCGGCAGTACCGGAAATGGCCCTGAGATTACCACCCCTAGGGGAAATCGTTCCCCAGATCGGGCGATGGGGGCAGGGCAAGTGACCAAAAGCTGGGCCAGGGCCGCAATGCCCCCCAACCATTCCTGTTCGGCCCGTCGTCGTTCCTGGGCTTGGGCCTCTAGGGTGCCGATGCCATCCGTGGATGACCAACTCCCGCCCCCACCCTGCACCCAGGGCGACGACCATTGATTGAACAGTTGGCTGAGGGAAAGGAAGGGAGGGTGTGCCAATGACATAACCTGACTCGCAACGGGGCCAGGGGCTAGGGCCACCTAGGCCAGGGGCTATTGCGAGATTACGGCTTTCCTCTACGATTTGGCTATGGGTAGAACCGAACGTTTCTAGCCCCGGATGCTTCTAGCCAAACCAGTCGGAGGCCATGACCACCTCCCGATCAAAGCGATGGTTCGCACAGGTGACGACGGCCTCACCACCCCCATGGCCAGCATGGGAAACCTCGGCGTAGATGGGTTCATCGTGCAGAAGGGTTTGTATCCCCTGCTGAATCAGGCGATCAATATGTCGATGTTGTTCGCAGGAATAGCACTGGGAGGGGGTGCCCATGCGTTGAATCGTATCGCGGTCTAGGGTGACATAAATGACTGGTAAGCGTCGTAATACGTAGGCGGTTAGGCGCTGCCGCAGGTCGATGGTATTGGCTGTGGTTCCAGGGTGGGGGTAGGAGGGGTCTTGCAGCACCGTCTCGATTTTGGCCACAACAATGGGCAAGGTGACATTAACGATGGCTTGGGACATGGAAATAACTCCAGGGAGCATCTAAAACAGAGCCAGGAAAGGGGGCAAACTCTGGATATATCGAGCAAACTCATCTCAGGATAGGTAGATCACGCTGGAGCCATCAGCGGTGTAAATATTCCATGAAGAAAATTTATCCAGGCCGTCACAGCAGCGACATATTAATCCATCCAGAATGAGGCTAAGAAACTGGGGATCAAGGCAATCAACGGAATAATAGGTCTGTCTCTAGGATGACCGATAGAGGATAGAGCCCTAATTACGTTTTAAAGAAAAAATATTTTCTCCCCCAAAAAACAGGTAACTTGATCAGAAACGATGGATTTCTCAATGGTTTTTAATCTGTTTTCCTAGGCCCACTTCAATGGTTAGTTACATCCCTTAATCTGTCCTGGGTTTTACCCTGAATTGCATCATGAATGTCACCCCGAATGTCACCCTCGATGCCGCTAGAGATGCCGCTAGAGATGCCGCTAGAGATGCCGCCATGAATCATCCCGTCGTACTTGTCCTTTGTAGCGGATTCCATCCTCCCAGCGACACGGAGGCATTGCTCGAACTTTGGGCCAAGGATCCAATCCTGAGCCGTCTTCCCGCTATCTCCCTAGGAATGGATGTGCCCTGGGCACCACTGTCGGCCCATACCCTGCGCCAATCCCTCGATCAGGCGTTGGGCCAAACGTCGCATCACGCCGAACCCCCAGACCTCATCCTATGGGCCTTTAGTGCCGGGTGTGTGGGAGCGATGGCCCTAGCCCACCACTGGCACCGCTATCGGGGCACGGTGCGGGCCATATTTTTGGTCGATGGGTTGGGGGTGCCTGGGGTTGGGGCCTTTCCCTGCCATCGCCTCAGCCACGATGCCTTTACCCACCACAGCAGCCGTCTGTTGGGAGCGGGGCAGGCGGATTTTTGGGCCGATCCAGCGGTGCCCCATCGACAACTCTGGCGCAGCCCCCAGACAGCGACGGGCCGAGGAAGTTTGCCGCCCACCAGCGCATTAACCCCGCCTCAGCAACCCCTTAGTGCAGCGGATTTTTTGACCGCCTGGACAACGTTTTATTTTTTGAGGGGATGAACACTATATGTAGATCCGTAACCCCGTTCCTGGCGTATATCTAGTACTCTAGAGATCCAGAAATTTCCTTAGTTCGGCTCATCACGTTAGGCTGTTTTCCCTTAACCCTTGGAACCGCAAGCGTTAGGCCGGATGCCCTGGGTGATTGGGGCGTCTAAGGGCGTCGCATCATCACGAGGTATGCTGTGGATCAGGCTCTCAATCGTTTGTGGGATCAAGTGCTAGAGCGGCTTCAACAGCAGCTTAGCTCCCCCACCTACGAAACCTGGATCAAGCCCGCCCAGGCCCAGACCCTGAGCGACACGACCTTAGTGATTTCTACCCCAAACCCCTTTGCCCGCAACTGGGTACAAAAGCACTATCTGCCCAGCATTGCCCAGGTCGTGGAAGATCTGGTGGGGCGGCCCTTAGATATCCAGGTGATGGTGGCCCCAGAAGGCAGCACACCCCAGGCGATTCCCTCCGCAGATGGGGGAAACTCCGTGGCGAATCAGTTTGGGGGAACACCTGGATCCGCAACGGGAGCAACCAGCGGCGGGACAAGCTGGCTGACTCCGGCCATTCCACCCCGCCCTTCAGCCCCCGAACCACCCAACCCCAGCCGCGCCGACTACAACGACCTCAACCCCAAGGCCGTGTTTGATCGCTTTGTGGTGGGGGCCAATAACCGTATGGCCCATGCCGCCGCCCTGGCCGTCGCCGAAGCACCGGGGCGGGAATTTAACCCACTGTTTCTCTGTGGCCGAGTGGGGCTGGGCAAAACCCACCTGATGCAGGCCATTGGCCACTACCGCCAGGAAATCGCCCCCCACGCCAAAATTGCCTACGTTTCCACCGAGCAATTCACCAACGACCTGATCGCCGCCATCCGCAAAGACAGTATGCAGCACTTCCGCTCCCACTACCGGGATGTGGATATTCTGCTGGTGGATGATATTCAGTTCATTGAGGGCAAGGAATACACCCAGGAGGAGTTTTTCCACACCTTCAACACCCTCCACGAAGCAGGTAAGCAAATTGTGCTGGCGGCGGATCGGCCCCCCCATCAAATTGTGCGGCTGCAAGAGCGGCTGATTTCCCGTTTTTCCATGGGCCTGATTGCCGATATCCAACCCCCCGACTTTGAGACACGGGTGGCCATTTTGCAGAAAAAAGCCGAGTACGAGCAAGTGAACCTGCCCCGCGAGGCCATCGAATACATCGCCTCCAGCTACACCTCAAACATCCGCGAACTGGAGGGTGCCCTAATTCGGGCCATCGCCTACACCTCCATCTCCGGCCTGCCGATGACCGTGGAACACCTCACCGCCGTCCTCAACCCACCCACTGAGCAGATGGAGGCTTCACCCCAAACGGTTTTAACCACCGTAGCGGAACATTTTAATGTGTCTATCGAAGACCTGAAGGGGGCCTCTCGGCGGCGGGAAATTAGCCAAGCCCGCCAGATGGGCATGTACCTAATGCGCCAACACACCGACCTCAGCCTGCCCAAAATTGGCGAAGAATTTGGCGGCAAAGACCACACCACCGTGCTCTATAGCTGCACCAAGGTGGAAAGCCAGATCAAACGCGACCTCGACCTCGCCCAAACCGTGCGCCAACTCAGCGACCGCATCCACATGGCAGGCCGAGGCTAGGCATCCTGGCAGGTGAGGCCATGCCCCATCCGACTCAGCCAGGGTGTCGCGATAGTCCTGAAGTGAGGAGGTGGAAATCTTGGGTGTCATAGAACCGAAGATACCGTTTTCCTAGTGTGGGCCACAATAGAAGGCAACCTGCCGCCGCTACACGCCCATGACTCAGCCGCCTGATCCTAATTCCAGCCCCGAACGCCGCTATGTACAAAAGGCTGTGGATGCCCTGATCCAGTGGATTCCCCTGGGGGGTAGTGGTGGAGCTTTTGTCCATTTCTTTCTTCAGCAAGAGTGGGTCATGACCGTCATCACTCTTCCAGTCATGGTGGTAACAGCGGTTTGGGCCAGGTATACGGGCAACTTTACGGCTCGGTTGGGAGAAATTGCGGGAGATCGCGGCACCCAGGATGCCGATGCCTTGGCGGCGTTGCTAGACCGGGTTGATCGGGCTATCCGTTGGCGCTTTTCGGGATCGGAAGGTCAGTATCTCAAAGCCCAGGCCAGCGCTTGTCGGGCCTATGTGAGCCATAGCGAAGTTCCCCTGCCCTCTGGCATTTTGAACCCCGATCTGGATGAAGTCTATGTGCCGCTAAAGCTCAGCAGTGAGTTTTTGCGTAATTTTGAAGGCCAAGCCCTGCCCACCCTACCCGGTTTTTAGGCCAATCTAGTCAGTGTATTTTAGATGACTAACAGCTTACTGAATCTCAAGACATTTTGAGCCGTGTACAATGAAAGTCGTATGTACAGATCTAAGGGGAAAGAGGGCTATGTCTAAAACCTCCTTCTTTACCCAACAATAGATAATCTAAAAGCAGGAGAGCCAAATGACAACGCAGAACGAGAGTAATGACAACGATGTAACAACAATGGCAGAGCAGCTCACACAAGAGGATAATCTATCCTCAGATTTTTTGCTTAGCAGTTCTGGTGCTAGATATTCAATACATCTTTTTAAGACTATCCATGAAATTGAAATGCCGATTAGGGCTCATAATGCATTCGTTCGTGCCAACATCATCTATCTCGGTGATTTGATATCAGTTCCATATCGAGATTTTGTTTTGATGCCTAATTTAGGCAGGAAAACTTTGGACTCTGTGGCTGCAAGTATTGAAAAATTAGGGCTTAAGTTTGACATGGCAATAGAAGCCTGGCCACCTGCTGATCTTATATATTTGCGAGAACAATATGAGACTAAGATTTGTAAAAAGGCGCTGTAGGGTGCCTAATTGCCTGACACATCTCCAAAGTCCGTAGGGTGCATTCGCGGCACCATCCTTTGACTCCTCGGTATACCCTTCCTTGGCCGCAATGCACCGCCATCTCGGCCACCCAATACCCCACCCATCGCGGGTTTCTTCATTTGTGGGCTTGGTGCATTGCTTCGCGAAGGCACCCTACGTTAGCCTCTAATGCTTTAGGTGGGTTAGGCACAGCGGTTAGGGGCTAGGGGTGACCGAGGGATTGCCAGCCTTCGGCGAGGGCTTGATCGTAGAGGGCTTCGAGGGCAGGGTTAACGCCTCGGCATCCGGCGACGACTTGCTCTGTCCAGGCGAGGTATTCCTGGCGGCGTTCTAGGGGCCAGTCTTTGGGGGGCGAGGCGATGACATCCTGCACGTTGGAAATCTTGTCGGCCAGTTTAATTTGGCGGGCATGGTGAGAGAGGTGGGGGGCGTGTTCGATCTGTAAGCGCTTTCGTTCGGCCTTGGGCAGTCTTTTGTCGTCGGTCACCTCCTGCACCACTTGGCGCACCGCTGGGCCAAATGCGGCATCTAGTTCTTCGGGGGTGGTTTGGGTGTCTTCTAGGGTGTCGTGGAGGATGCCGCCCATCAGGGTAATGGGGTCGGTGACGGTTCCGGGGTTAGCCAGCAGGTTGGCCACGGTAATCAGGTGATTCACGTAGGGAGATTGGGCTTCGTCCTTGCGGCGTTGGTCTCGGTGCTTGTGGGCGGCAAACTGGAGCGCTTGGAGCACTAGGGCGGTGGTGGAATTGGTAGGCATGGTGGCGGCGGGTAACGGCAGCAGCATACCCGTATCATACTGACTCGCCCACGGACTCGCCCTGGGCTTGGCCGATATCGACCGTGATGCGTTAGGGGGGCTTTAGCGTTCCTCTAGGGGCTGAGCCCAAGGGTGGGGCGTATACTACAACCATCACCCCCGGCGGCAGGTGCGCCAGCAAACTGCATCGAACGGGTGGGAGAAGACGTGGGAGAATAAACAGCCTGTGCAAAGTGGTAAGAACGGTATGACGGCGTCAACGCCCTATTCTTCTGAGGCAATTCAGTCGGCGATGCAGATGGGGGAATTGGCCTTTGAACTCCCCGATCCAAATGATGATCGCATCTCAGACTATGAGTTTAATCAGCAGGTAGAGGCGGCATGGCAGGTGTGCGACCGTTTTGACCTGCAAACGGATATTTGGCGGGGCCGTATTTTGCGGGCCGTGCGCGACCGGGAAAAGCGCGGCGGCGATGGCCGAGGCACGGGCTTTCTCAACTGGTTGAAGGAGCGGGAAATCACCAAAAGCTACGCCTACAACCTGATTGAGCTGGCGGATAGTGCCGATCACCTGCTGGAGTCGGGGATGCTCACGCCCAAGGAGGTGAACCAGTTCAGCAAGCGGGCCTTTGTGGAAACCGCCAAGGCCGCCCCAGAGGTGCAGCAATTGGTGAGCGACTCGGCCCGCAAGGGGGATCACATCACCCGTCGGGAAGTGCGCCAGGTGGCGAACGAATGGGCCACCATGACCTCCGACCTGATCCCCGAAACCCTACGGGAGAAAGCCGCCAACAACACCATCCCCAGCCGCTACATTGCCCCCCTGGTGAAGGAGATGGAGAAACTGCCACCCACCCACCAAACCACCCTCAAAACCGAGGTCGAACTCAACCCCGACCTCGACACCCTGAAGCAGGTCACCGCCGAGGCGCGGTATTTGTCAAAGTATCTGGCGTCGGCCAATCAGGTGCAGCTTTTGGAAACCGACGACTTTGACCTAGAGCTAGCCCTAGAGGAGGCGCTGCGGGTGGGCTGTCTCAATTCCGCCGCCGACATGGTGGCCCAAGCCGCCCAGATTGAGCAAACCGCCGCCAAGCTCTACACCGCCTGGAAGCGACTCAACCAGCTTTCGGAGCGGGTCTATGTAGACAGTGGCGAAAGCACCCCCAACCTCAGAGCCTTACTCACCGCCCTTGGCCCCATCCTGGGCGAAACGGTGCAGGTGCGCATCGGAGAGGCCAACAGCGCTACCGCCCAAACGATCCGCTGGCGGCTGATCGGGGAAGACTAGGCGAGGGCGAAGGTAAAGCTAAGGCCGAAGGTTTGGGCCAGGTTGCAGGTTTGGTGGTCGGTGAGGTTGGTATCACTGAGTTCCAAATTGTAGAAGGTGACGCTGGGGTGGGTAAAGTATGGGCCCGCGTGCCAGGTGCCCACCGCTAGTTTGATAAAGCAGTGGCCGGGGATGTGAAAGGCTCTGAGGGCATTGAGGTCGGGCTGGTCGGCCTCGCTGGGAGGGGCTACCGCCATCAGCCAATCTTGATTGGCGAGGGCACCCAGACATTGCGTGCAGCGACGGTGGCGAGTAATGCGGTGAAACTGGGTGCCAGCCTGGGGCAACGTCATCAGATACAAGCGTGGGACGCCTTGGTTTAGCGCTAATTGGGCATCGTCGGGGCCAAAGGGGGCGGCATCGGCCCTGGGAAAAATCACTTGGCCGTAGGGGGCAAAGGCGGCAGCGGTGATGGGTTCTGCCGTCAGGGTGTGCTGGGTGAGGGGTTGTAAGGATGGGGTCATGGGAAAGGGCTGGGGGAGGGGGCGATCATCGGTGACCCATCATCTCGCATTGCCCCTAGGCTACCACTGCCCGCCCTAGGTCAATCCATCGACCTTTCTGGCCAAACCATTAAGCTTTTTAATCACTCCTTGGCTATATAGTGTGCAGATCGCTAGAATCAAGCCCAATTCCCTAGGGCTCTGCCCCCGACTTCCCCCCGCTTCCCCCGACTTCCCCGACTTCCCCCGGCTTCCCCTACGCTTCCCCCATTCGTCACCCCATCATCACCCCATTTTCGCCATGGCCCATCCCGCTCCCCCATCGGCGCTTAGCCACATTCCTGCCGGACAGTTGAATATCATGGGCTACGTCAACGAATCGGAGGTGAATGGCCCCGGTTGTCGGGCAGTGGTGTGGGTGCAGGGCTGTTTGCTGCATTGTCCGGGCTGTTTTAATCCGGCCAGTTGGGCTTTTGAGGAAAATCAACTCGTCACCGTCGAAGATTTGGCCCAGCGCATTTTGGCCAACCCCAACAACCAGGGGGTGACCTTTTCCGGGGGCGAGCCCTTTTGGCAGGCGACCGCCTTGGCTCAACTGGCGGCACGGGTGAAGGCCGAGGGGTTAACGGTGATGTCCTTTACGGGCTTTACCCTAGAAAAATTGCGCTCTGCGGATGCCCCTCCCGGTGCCCAGGCATTGTTGGATCACCTGGATATCCTGATTGATGGGCCGTTTGTCGAATCCCAGGCGGTGACCTCGTCCAATTCCCCCGTGTCGTCTCGGAATCAGCGGGTTCACATTTTTAACCCCGCCCTAGAAAATGCCATTACCTGGGCCAGCGATCAGCTAGAGGTGCACATTTTCAAAGATGGGAGCCGCATTGTCACGGGCTATCGGGGGCAGCTACTCACCGACTAATCTCACCGACTCATCTTAAATTTGGCTGGCTGGCCCCGGTAGGCGTGGGCGAGGAGACCTACCTAGTAGCGGGTAACCCTTGTGGTGTGCAACCATGATTCATGATTATCGTCATGATCATAAGACCGCCTCTCGGCTAGGGCCTGTCCGGAGAGGATCGGGCGAGGGTGCTTTACTCTTGGGCGGGCCTATCCTGCCGGGGCAAGCCCCCTGTTAATCTAGAGCCATCTGGTTTGGTTGGCGCTATTTATATCCCCTCGTCGGTCATTCTTCCGTGGAATACTTCTCAGGACTGCTTGATACTTCATCCGTGGTGCTGTCGCCAGAATATTTACAGTTGGCGGATGTGCTAGCCCAGCAAGACCATGGTCGTTGGGGCAATGCGCTGTTGCAACTCGGTTGGAAGCAAGGCGCTCGGTTTGATCCGGTGCGGCAAACCCATCCCCACCTCATGCCCTTCGAGGCGCTGCCAGAGGAGGTGAAGGCCAATAAGCGGCGGACGTTTCTCGATAATTTCAAGCTGGTGCTGGCCATGGGCTATCGGCTAGACAGCTATTCCGTCAATGCCGCCCCAGAACCAGGGGCCAATACCACCCCCATCTCTCCTTTGCAGGTGCCCCAACTGGCCGGGGAGAATAGTCCGGCCAATATTCGGCTGGCCTCCCTCGTGGCGTTGCGCAACGAGTTAATCAGTCTGCAACCCACCACCCCTGACCTCCACCAGGCTCTAGGGGATATGTTGCTCCAGCAGGGCCAGCCCATCCTGGCCTACGATGTGCTGATGGCAGGGCTCCACCGTTGGCCCGACTCCCTGCGATTACAGCAGCTTTTGGCCCTGGCCTTAGCCCGCAGTGGAGCCACCCAAGCAGCCAATCAACTGCTGGCGGAACTCATCCACACGGGCCAGCGGGACGAACAAACCCTCGGCCTCTATGCCCGCACCCACAAGGATTTGTGGAAACAGGCCCACGACCCAGACCAACGGGCGCACCATCTCACCCTGGCCTTTCAACAATACCTGGAAGCCTATCACCACAGCCGCAGCATTTGGACGGGCATTAATGCCGCCACCATGGCGGTGATGGCGGAGGATTTGCCCCTGGCCCAAACCCTAGCAGCGGAGGTGCGCCAGGAGAGCCTTGCGGCCCTAGCCGATGAGATGGCCCAGGCCCAGGATACCTATTGGGTGCTGGCCACCCTGGGGGAGGCGGAGTTAATTCTCAACCACTGGGAGGCAGCGGCTCAGTACTATACCCAAGCGGCGAAACTGGGGGCCAACCGCTACGGTGATCTGAGTTCGAGCTATCGCAATGCGGCCCTGCTCATGCGCCACTTTCAGCAGGATGTGGAAACCCTGAACCAGTGGTTTTCCCTACCTCGGGTGGCGGTGTTTTGCGGCCATCGGGTGGATCAGCCCAATCGCCCCATTCCCCGGTTTCCGGCGGCGCTAGAGCAACCCGTCTACAACGCCATCCACCAGCGGTTGAAAGCCCTGGGCACCTACGTGGGCTTTGCCTCGGCGGCGTCTGGCAGCGACATTCTCTTTCTAGAGGCGCTCTTGGATTTGGGCGGTGAACTGAATATTGTGCTGCCCTACAACCAGGAACAATTTGTGGCCGATGCGGTGCAGGATCAGCCCTCCGATGAGGCCACGGAGGACTGGCTGGCTCGGTTCAACCGGGTGCTATCCCATGCGCGGGAGGTGATCATCGCCTCCGACCACAAGCCCAAGGACGATGCCATTTCCTACGAATATTCCAACCGTCTGCTACACGGACTGGCCAGTATCCGCGCCCAGCAGTTACAAACCACCCTCGTGCCCCTGGCGGTGTGGGATGGCCAACCGGGGGATGGCCACGGCGGCACCGCCCATACGGTGTCCTACTGGCGGCAGTGGAACGACCATGTGGACATGGTCGATCTAGAACCCCTGCTGGCCCAGCACTGTCCCGATTTGGCCCACCTGCGCCAGGAGCGGCTAAAGAGTGCCCCCAGCCTCATCTTCGATCCACTCCCGACCGAGGCCCAGCGGGATATTTGTGCCCTGTTGTTTGCCGATGTGGTGCATTTCACCGATTTGCAGGAAGACCAGATCTTGCAGTTTTCCCAGCGATTTTTGGGGGCCATTGCCCAGCTTTCCGAGCAAATGAACGCCCTGCCCCTAATGAAAAATACCTGGGGCGATGCCCTCTACTATGTCTTTGCCGCCGTGGAGCAGGCGGGTAACTTTGCCCTCGCCCTCTGCGACCTAATGCAAACCACCCGCTGGGAGCAGTACCACCTGCCGCCGGAGATGAACCTGCGCATTGCCCTTCACGCTGGCCCGGTGTACCGCAACGTGGATCCCATTACTGGGCAAGTGAACTACATCGGCAACCACGTTAACCATGCGGCCCGCATCGAACCGATTACCCCCCCCGGTCGGGTCTATGCCAGCCAAGCCTTTGCCGCCATAGCCGCCTCCGAAAACGTGCAGTCCTTCACCTGCGACTATGTGGGCCAAGTACTGTGGGCCAAGCACTATGGGTCATTTCCGACCTACCATGTGCATCGGGTTTAGAGGACTTGGGTCACACCATCGCTCTGGGAATTGCGCGGAGGATTGCGCGAAGGTACAGGCAATTACCTCGTCGGGGGGATGGGGTTACGTCGTGATCCTTGCTCGACCACTCCCATCGGCCTCGATTCAGCGGGGTAAGGGGGCTGGGTGATCCACTAAGGATGCTTGTGTCAGGCCGTCAGGCTATCAGTTATCCTAAGCATATTCAACGGGTTTGCCGTCTAGCCCGCACCTAGGACTATCCCTGATGAGGCCGATCTCGCGTTCCCTTTCCCCCCTGCCCCGTCCCCTGTTGCTGTTGTCGCTGGCGTTGCTGAGCGGCGGTGTTGCGGTGGGGATTCCCAGGGCTGGGGCTTTGGCGACGGTGGATACCCTGGCGGTGGACAAGGTGCTGACGGCCCAGACCACCACGGCGGGGAATGAGATTTTACTCGCCCAGGCCAGTACGTCGGAAATTGAGCAGTTGCAGCGGGAGGCGGATTTGGCCTTTCGACGGGCAACCACCCTATTCATGGTGCTGCTGGGAACGCTGGTGCTGCTGCTGGGCCTGGGTGTGGCCATGCTCTGGCTGATGCGGCGTTCGGTGATTCAGGAAGTCTCCGGTATCGTCCGTAAGCAAATTAACGAAATTACCGACCTCGAAACCCGCATCCAGTCGGCCACCCGCGATTTAGATTACATCCTCAACCAGGCCGAGGAACAGGCCGCTTCTATCACCAGCCGCACCGACCGCTTCCAGGAAGAAGCCCTGACCAAAAAGCAGGTGCTCAACCGCATTGTGGACGATCTGGCCGAGTTTAAAGCCCGTACCCTCAACGATTGGCAATCCACCCTGGCAGAGCTTCAGGTGAAGCTGGAATCCACCGAGGCAGATTTCGTCGGTCGCCTAGTCAGCCTGCGCCAGACTGCCGAAGACCAAGTCACCACCCTACGAAAAGAAACCCAAATGCAGCGGGATGCCGTGTTTCGGGTGATGGAGGAAAACCAGACGGGCTTTTTGCGGGACGTAAACCGTCTGCGCGGCGATGTGGAGGTGCAGCAGGATGCGGTGCTGCAAAAGCTGGCCAATAGCGAAGCCAGTCTGGCAGATCGGATAACGGCCATGACCACCACCGTCCAGGAAGAGCGGGATCGGGTGATGACGGCTTTGGCAGAGTTGCGGCAGCAGCTCACCAATCAGGCCAGCGAGCAGGTGAATCAGCAGACCACCGAAATTGCCGAGTCCCTGGATGCCTTGAAACGGGAGGGCTTAGGGCGGCTGCAAACCCAGGAGCAGGAAATCAGCCGCCAATTGGGCGAATTGCAGGTGAGCGCCTTTGGCCATCGAGATTTGGCGATTCAGAACATCCAAAACTCCATCGACGAATTTACCCAGCGCTTTGCTAACCTGCGGACGGAAGTGGAAGGGCAACGCAGCCGCATTTTGCAAGACCTGCGGCGTTCGGCGGACGAATTTTTGGGCCAGTTTTCCGGCCTCCGCAGCGACATCGAGCAGCGCCAGGAAGCCCTATTGTTTGATCTGCGCCGCGCCGCCGACGATGCCCTCGACCGCTTTGCCACCACCCGCACCGAGGTAGACAGCCGCCAGCGAGGCACCCTCGACGAATTTCAGGACATGGCCCAGCGCCTCCAGGCCCAGCTTGCCCAGATGGCCACGGAGTCGGAAATTCAGAAAAGCACCATCCTCAGCGACCTAGAAGCCACCGCCGCCGCCTTCAGCCAACAGGTGCGGGTGCTGCAAGAGCAGGTGGGCGAACAGCAAATGCAGTCCCTCGACGGCCTGCGGGCCATGGAAGCGGCCTTTACCGACCAGCTCACCCAGGCGCGGGAGATGATCTTCACCAAGCGCGACCGAGTGCTGGATAAGATCGACACCTTCGACCGTCGCCTCAGCGAAGACCTAGCCAATTTGGAATCCGCCACCGCCGAACGCCAAGATCAAGTACGGGCGCGGCTAGAGGCGCTAATGGCCGACATGGGCGACCGCCTTACCCAACTGCAGGCCGATGTGGAGGCTGGCCGCGAGGTAGCCCTGGGGGATCTGGCCCTGCTCCAGCAAAGCTATAAAGCACGACTAGAGGCCATCCAAGCCGAAGCGATGCGACAGAAGTCCGACATTCTAGATCGCCTCGCGGAAGTCACGCCCCAGTACATCTCGGACGTGTTCATGAGCGAAACCCGCCAGCAGTTCGAGGTCGTTACCGACAAGATCACCCGCCTAGAACTGAACCGTCCCGAACTGTTCCTCACCGCCGAGGAATACATCCAGGCCGGGGATCGATATCTGGAAGCCGAGGACTATGATCTGGCCCTGGGTGAGTACGACAAAGCCCTGGAAATTCAGCCCAACAACGTCAATACCTGGCTAAACCGCGCCAAGGCCCAACAAGCCCTAGAACAGCTCGAAGCGGCGGTGACTTCCCTAGATCGACTGCTCACCATCAGCCCCCGCCATCACCTCGCCCTGTACCAAAAAGGCTTGCTATTACGAGAACTGCGCCGCCCCGAAGATGCCCTAGTGGTGTTTGAAAAACTGGCCGACATCACCCCCGAAGACCCCAAAGTGTGGCTGAACCGGGGTATGGTGCTCAGTCGTCTGAAGCGGCGGGAAGATGCGATCACCGCCTTTGATAAAGCCCTAGAAATCAACCCCGAATACCACGAAGCCTGGGTAAATCGGGGCGTGTC